>VXTU01000104.1 GCA_009837285.1 Chloroflexota bacterium
GTCGGTGAGCCGCCAGAGCCGGGCGAGGCGCTGCTCGCGCGCGTGCGCTACCACGCCGAGTCGGTGCCGGCGCGGCTCCTCGGGCACTCCGACGCCGGCTTCCGGATCGCCCTCGACGAGCCCGTGCGCGCGGCCGCGCCGGGCCAGGCGGTGGTGCTCTACCGCCCGACGCCGGGCGACGGCGACGAGGTGGTGGGCGGCGGCGTGATCGAGCGAGGAGCGCGCGCGGCGTACTGAGCTGGCCCGGCCGCCTTCGGACTACCATCGACGAGCAACAGACACTCTCGGCGTCTTGACTGGTGCGTTGAAGGTTGTGGGTCATCGTCGCGCGCGGTTCGTTGTCCGCCAATACCCGCGCGGCTACGATGACCGGGCGCGGGATCCCCACTGCGTCACGGCCACGACGAAGTAGCGAGCGAGGGCGGCAGCACGGTGCGGTACGTCGTCCTCTTGCTGCTCCTGTTCGTCCTCGCCGGCGCCGGCGGCGTCTACGGCATCCTCTACTTCGACATCACGATGGGGCAGATCCGCGACGGCGTGATCATCGTCTACGGCGCGGTCGGGGTGCTCTTCTTCCTCGTCGGCATCGTCGTCCTGCTCGCGATCCTCTTTGGACTCAAGGCCGCGTCCGACGCAGGGAGCGATGTCTTCAACGACACGGTGCGGCCCGTCGCCGGCAACGCGCGGGCGATGACGGACGATGCACGCGGGATGGTCGGCGACGCGCGCGAGATGGTCCGCACTGCCCGCACGAGCGTCGAGTTCGTCAGCGACAACGCCGTCTCGCCGGTGATCCGCGCCGTCGCCGTCGCCCGGGGTTTCCGACGCGGCTTCGGCAGCATGCTGACCGCGAGCGCGCGCCGCCGGCCGCCTCCACGAGGGGAGTAGGCCGTGCCCTCGTTCCGCCGTCGCCGCGCTAGGCCGCAGGGTCGCTCCTCGTACCAGGTGTCCGAGGTCATCGGCTCCGCGGTCGACCTCGACGACGCGATCGAGGCGGCGGCGATGCGCCTAGCCGCCCGCAACCGAGCGGAGCGGGCAGCACGCCGCGGCGACCTGGCCGCGTGGGCGTTCCTGGGCATGGTCGCGGCCGGCGCCTACGCCGGGTTCCGCGCGCTGATGACGCGCGACAGCCGCGAGCTGATGGACCTTCCCGCCCCGTTCGGCCCCCTGGCCGCGAGCATCGCCGACGACCTCCGCTCGGCGCGCGAGAAGGTGCGCGAGGGCATCATCGAGTCGCGCAAGGCCGCCGACGAGGCGCGCGCCGAGCTCGAGTCCGAGTACCGCGAGCGCATGGGCCGGGACGACCCCGACGACGCATAGCTCGGCGCCGAACACCCTGCATATACTGGGTGTGGAGAGGTGTCCGAGTGGTTTAAGGTGCCGCTCTCGAAAAGCGGTAGGCGAAAGCCTCGTGGGTTCGAATCCCACCCTCTCCGCCAGCCTGACCGCCCACCGCGAGCACCTCGGCGGCGCGATCCGGCCCGACCGACCCGGGGCTTCGCACAGCGACCGGGAGTCGCCGGGGAGCACTGTCTCCACACGAGGGAGGACGCCTCACATGAGCGAACGCGCTGCGAAGCCGCTCGGTCGCAAGGCGTACGGGAGCATCCCGCACCTCCCGGACAGCCGCATCGGCCCCGGCGAGCACCACATCCACGAGGGCCAGGCGCGCATCTGCACCGAGCGCCCCCGCGACCGCCACGACCGCGTGATCGTCACCGAGAAGCTCGACGGCGCGAACGTCGCCGTCGCCAACATCGACGGCGAGCTGCACGCACTGGGGCGGCAGGGCTACCCGGCCCACACCGCTCCGTACGAGCACATCCGCATGTTCGGCGAGTGGGTGCACGGCCAGCCCGGGCGCTTCCTCGACATGCTCGAGCCCGGCGAGGTGCTGCACGGCGAATGGATGGCGCTCGCCCACGGCACCCGCTACGAGCTGGCGCCGGGCGACGAGTTCATCGCCTTCGACCTCACCCGCGACGGCAAGCGCGTGCTCTGGGACGAGGCCGTCGAGCGCTGCGGTCGGTTCGGCGTCGCCACGCCGGTGACGCTCAGCGACGGGCCGCCCGCCTCGGTCGAGGCGATGCTGCACCGGCTCGACGAGGTCGGCCGGCCGACGGTGGATGGCGAGGACCGTGAGGGAGCGGTCTGGCGCGTCGAACGGCGCGGCGGCTACGACTTCCTCGCGAAGTTCGTGCGCTCCTCGAAGGTGGACGGAGCGTACCTGCCGGAGATCTCGGGCGAAGCGCCGACCTGGCTGTGGCGCCCCGAGCACCGCGCGGTCGGCGCCTGACGCTCCCGGCGCGGTAGCCCCCCGGCGGGCAGTCCCGGCGCGCTCAGCCACCCATGCGCGCTCACAGACGCGCGTTTTCAGCGCGTCCGCTTGTAGCGCTGATTGGTATGACACGTGTATTGCAAGGGCCGGGTTCCGTATGAAGTCGTGTATGATTCCGCGGATGCGGGCGGTGTCGAGGGGCGACCGCTTCGACCCGGACGCCATCGGCAGCACGCCGACGGCACGGCGCCACGGACGGACCGGCACGGAGGGGCGGCGCGGACAACGATGGACCATTCGGACGCGCGCGACCGCGAGATCGCGGAACTGAAGGGACGTCTCTCCCGCCTGAGCGAGGCCAGCCTCCGCATCAACGAAAGCCTGGACTTCGACACGGTGCTGCAGGAGGTGGTGGACAGCGCCCGCGCCCTGACGACTTCACGCTACGGGGCGATCACGATCTGGGGCAACGCCGGGCAGACACCCGACTTCATCGTCTCCGGTGTCACCGCGGAGGAGCACCAGGGGCTGTGGGATATGTCCGAAGGACTGGGATTCTTCGAGTATCTCAGCGGGCTCGAGCAGCCCTTGCGGGTTGCGGACATCCACAGCCACCTGAGCGCGCTGGGTATGCCGGACTTCCTGCCCGCGGTGCCGGTGAGCGCCCTGCTGGTCGCCCCAATTCGCCACCAGGGAGCCGGGGTCGGCACGATCTATCTGGCCCACGAGCCGGGCGACCGCCAGTTCACTCGCGAGGACGAGGAGACGCTGGTCATGTTCGCTTCGCAGGCGGCGATGGTCATCGCCAACGCCCGTGCGCTCCGGGACGAGCGTCGGGCGAGGGTGGATCTGGAGACCCTGATCAACACGTCCCCGGTGGGGGTGGTGGTCCTCGACGCGGAGACGGGCACGCCGGTGTCGTTCAACCGGGAGGTGGCACGCATCGTCGACCACCTGTGGGAGCCCCATCAGTCACCCGAGGAGCTGATGGACGCGCTGACCTATGTGCGTTCGGACGGTCGGGAGTTCTCACTCAAGGAGTTGCCGCTGACCGAGCTGTTGGCCGCGGGGGAAGTAGTCCGCGTCGAGGAGGTCGTGATGCGGTCGCCGAGCGGCCGGAGCGTCAGTGCGCTGTTGAACGCCACACCCATCCGCTCGGACGACGGCGATGTCGAGGCAGTGGTCGTGACCCTGCAGGACATGACTCCACTGGAGGAGCTGGAGCGGCTCCGCGCGGAGTTCCTCGGCATGGTGAGTCACGAGCTGCGGGCCCCGCTGACCTCCATCAAGGGCTCCGTCACGACCCTGCTGGAATCCGCGTCCGATCTGGACCCCGCCGAGATGACGCAGTTCCTCCGGATCATCCGCGACCAGTCGGACCAGATGCGCTACCTGATCGGCGACCTGCTCGACGTGGCTCGAATCGAGACGGGCACCCTCTCGGTCGAGCCGGAGCGCTCCGATGTGTCCTCGATCGTCGACGACGCCCGGAGCCGATTCCTCAGCTCGGGCGGCGGGACCGACCTCCGGATAGACCTCGGTCCGGACCTGCCTGCCGTCATGGCCGACCGGCGAAGGATCGTCCAGGTCCTGAGTAACCTGCTCTCCAACGCCGCGAGATACTCGCCCGAGGAGTCACCGATCGTGGTGGCGGTCGCGCGGGAGGGTGTCGGCGTCGCCGTGTCCGTCGCTGATGAGGGTCGCGGCATCCCCGAGGACTTGCTGCCCCATGTCTTTCGGAAGTTCTCGCGCATCACGGGTGCGGGCCAGGGGAGCGCCATCGGGGGGTCGGGCCTGGGACTCGCGATCTGCAAGGGCATCGTCGAGGCGCACGGGGGGCGGATCTGGGCTGAGAGCGACGGGCCGGGCCTCGGGGCGCGTTTCACGTTCACGATCCCGGCCGCCGCCGACGAGGGCGGTGAGAGCCGGGCGCGGTCCGCCACGGGATCCGCGGCGCCACGCAGTGCGTCGACAAGCCCGCTGCGAGTCCTCGCCGTAGACGACGACCCGCAGGCGCTGAAGTACGTTCGCGACGCCCTAGCCACGGCCGGGTACGCGCCCATCGTGACCGGCGACCCGGAAGACGTACCCAGCCTCATGCAGGAGGAACGCCCCCACCTCGTCCTGCTGGACCTGATGCTGCCGGGAACGGACGGCCTCGAGCTGATGCGGGACATCCTCAAGATGGCCGACGTGCCGGTCATCTTCCTGTCCGTGTACGGCCAGGACGAGGTGGTTGCGAAGGCGCTGGACACGGGGGCGGCCGACTACGTGGTCAAGCCGTTCTCGCCGACGGAGCTCGCCGCGCGCATCCGGGCGGCGCTACGGAAGCGCATCGAGCCGCAGAGCCCGGAGCCGCCCGGACCCTACTCATGGGGAGACCTGCGGATCGACTACGCGGAACGCCGGGCGGCCGTTGGGGGGCGGTCGGTCGAGTTGACGGCGACGGAGTATGCGCTGCTCTACGAGCTCGCGGTCAACTCCGGCCGCGTGTTGACGCACAACGTGCTGCTCCAGCGGGTGTGGGGTCCGGAACGGCTCGGCGAGCCGTGGCTGGTCCGCGACGTGGTGAAGCGCCTCCGCCGAAAGCTCGGCGACGACGCACAGGACCCGACCTACATCTTCACGGAGCCCCGCGTCGGCTATCGCATGGCCGCGGGCGACCGCGAAGAGGACCTGGACTGAACGGCGGACCTGCTCACGTCCGCAGCGGCAACCGAATCGTCATGGCGGCGCCCTGCCCGGGCCCATCGCTCGCTGCCTCGACGGCTCCTCCGTGCGCCTCGACAATCGCTCGCGTGATGGCGAGTCCCAGGCCGGTGCCCGTGATCCCGTGGGTACGCGACTCGTCGGTTCGGTAGAAGCGGTCGAAGACGTGGGGCAGATCCGACTCGTGGATGCCGACACCGTCGTCGACGACCGAGATAGCGAGCTTGTCATCCACGTCACGCCGTGCCGTGATGACAACGCTCCCGCCGTCCTCGCAGCATCGGATGGCGTTGCTCAAGATGTTCCCCAGCGCCTGGCTCATCCGCATACGGTCGAGGTCCACTGCGGGCAGGTCGCCGGGAACCTGTAGCGACAGTGCAACCTCTCGCGCCTGGGCTTGCGGCTCCCAGCGATCGACCTCCGTGACGAGCAGGTCGGAGACCGAGGCAGCCTCGAACACGAGCTTGAGCTCGCCGTGGTCGGTCTCGGCGAGCGAGTTCAGATCCGTGACGAGACCGCGCAGGCGCTCCACTTCCTCGATGATGTGGCTGGACGCGCTCTCGGGAGTCTGCAGCCCGTCGCGCAGCCCCCTCGCCTCCAGCTGGATCACGCTGAGCGGTGTGTTCAGCTCATGGGAGACGTCGTTGACCAGCCGCCCGCGCAGCTCCCGCTGCGTCTCGAGTGCCGAGGTCATACGGTTGAAGGCCTCGCTCATCCGACCCAGCTCGTCCGAGGAGGTGACGGGTAGCCGGGTCATGTCCCCTTCGGAGATCGCCTGTGTTGCTTCCGTCAGGGCCGTAACGGGCGCAGTGATCCGCCCCGACACCCAGACGGCCACCAGGACGGCGACCCCGGCCGTGAGCACCCCGGCAATGAGCGTGATGACGAGGAGCGTGCTGAGGAATCCGTGCGATTCGCTCGACAGGAGTTCGCGGTGGACGTCCACGTAGACGTGGCCGACTGGCTCGTCCGCGGTCAGGTCGAAGACCATCTCACGGTATCCGCCCAGGTCGGGCGCCGAGGCTCCCGGCGCCAGCTCGAGGAAGTTGTCCAGCACGACGCGGCCGTCAATGTCGACGATGACCACTCGCACCGGATCGCGGTGGAGCGCCTCGATGTGGTTCTCCTCGCCTCCCTCTGATCGTGCTCGTTCGGGGCCGCCCGTGTTGCCGTACCCGGCCTCGGACAGCACGCCGTCGACCGTGTCCCAGCCGCCCGCAGCGGTGTAGTCACGGCTCAGATTCCGGGCGAGCTGGACCGCCTCGTCGTCGCCTATCTCCTCGACGAACACGCCGAGGCGGGCCTGCGTCGCGTAGTAGCCCACGGCCACGCTGATCAGGACCGAGAGCACGACCACGAGGACGGTCGCGCCCATGATTCGCCAGCGCAGCGACATCAGTCGTCCTCCACCACGAACCGGTAGCCGGCGCCGTAGACGGTCTGAATGGGCTGCCGGTCTGCGCGGTTGATCTGCTTGCGCAGGCGGGCGATCTGGCTGTCGATGGCGCGGTCGAACCCCTCGAACTCGTCGCTGAACGTGAGCGAGATGAGCTGATCGCGGCTGAGCAGCTGGTTGGGATGTCGCATGAACGTCGCCAGGAGGGCGATTTGCGACTGGCTCAGCGCCACGCGCTCCTCGTCGACCGTCACGATCCCCGTGGTCTCGTTCAGCGTGATGTAGTCGCGGGTCAGGACCTGCTGGACCCTGCCCCGTGCGCGACGCAGCACTGCCTCGGCGCGCGCGATGACCTCGTCCGGGTCGAACGGCTTGACGATGTAGTCGTCGGCGCCGCTCTCCAGTCCCACGATGCGCTCGGCGGGAGCTTCGCGGGCGGTCAGCATGATGATCGGGATGTCCGATTCCCGGCGCAGGATCCTGCAGAGCTCGACGCCGTCGAGCCGCGGAAGCATCAGGTCGAGGATCACCAGGTCCGGGGCCAGGTCGCGGGCCATGGCCAGCCCGACTTCGCCGTCGTGAGCGACCTCGGCTGAGAAGCCGGCGCGCTCGAAGTACACCTTCACCCAGTTCGCGATCCTCGCGTCGTCTTCGACGATCAGTACGGAGCCGGTCATCGGCGGTCCTCAACGGGGGATCGAGGACGCGGCACCTCCGGGGCGCCGCGTCCACCAGCGGATGCTTCAATGCTCAGGTTACATCCCATGGCTCACTCCGATTGGGCTCTAGCCGCCACCGCTCCCTTCACCACCAGAGCCGTGCTCGCCGTCGCCGCCGCTGTGCTCACCCCCCTCGGTGTCGCCACCGCTGCCGTGCTCGCCACCTGACTCGCCGCCTTCGCCTCCCGCGTGAGCCACGGGGCCTGCGCCGCCACAGTCGAACACCTCCATGTGCACGACGTAGCCGTCGAAGGAGACCCCCGCGAGCGCCGGCTCCGTGGAGACCGACACGCTGGTCGTCGCTTCCTGGCCCGGGTTCAGGTCGCCCAGCACGTCCGGACCCAGCTCCCCCACTGTCCGCGTACCAGACTTCAGGTGAGGCTCGGCCTGCACGTAGCAGAGCGTCTCCCCGGTGGTGTTCCGCACCGTCGACTGGACCGACTGGGTTGCCGCGTCGTACCGCGCCGACACAGCCAGCCCGCCGAGCGTGCCGTTCCACGACTGGTCGAGCGGGATGATCGGGCTGGACATGGCGGCCTCGTTGGCCTCGGAACCCGTCCCGCCGCCTTCGCCGCGGGACTCGCCGCTGCCTTCACCGAGGCCGCCATGCTCGCCGCCGCCTTCGCCGCCGCCTGAGCCGTGCTCCCCGCCGGCCTCGCCACCGCCGACCTCGGCGTGGGCGACCCATCCGGTGAACGCTGCCTGCGTCGACGGCAGGTGGACCGTCGCCACCTGGCCGGGGGCCATGTCGATGGGCGTGGTCGGACCCAGCTCCGTCCCGTTGGAGAGGTGGACCTCGATCCTGACGCGAGTCAGGTCGTTGTTGGTCGTGTTCTCCACGGTGCCCGTGAAGGCGTTGCTCGCGGGGTCGTAGCTGAGAATCAGCCGGGCGCCGCCGCGGACCATGTCGAAAGTCTCGTCCGGCGCCAGCATGGCCCCGATGCCCTCTTCGCCACTGCCAGACTCACGGCCGCCTTCGTCACCCGAGCCGTGCTCACGGCCGCTCTCGCCGCCGGAGCCGTGCTCGCCGCCGGAGCCCTCACCCTGCTCGATGCTCTGGCTGGCCTCGATGTGGCTGGACTCCGCGCCCTCGCGACCTTCCGTGTCGCCCGTGCACCCGATCAGGATGCCCGCGCCGAGGATGGCGCCGAGGGCTGGCCCGAACAGCATGGTTCTTGCGATTTTCTTCTTGCGGATCATGGCTTCATCCCTTCCGTGAAGCGTTCTTGACGCTGTTCACGGTAGGAATGAAATGTCGCGGAACTATGGCGGCCTTCGCGGCCTCGTCAGCCCAAGGTGGCAGGGAGCACGCGCCGAGGCGTCGCCCGGCACTCCGGGCCGCGAACTACGCGCGCGGAGAACCGGATCGGGCGTGATGCACACGCCCGATCCGGCACTACACCCGGTGCCGCCGAGGGGCCCGGTTCACGCGCCGTCCCTACCCGGTGCGTCGTCCGGGGGGACCTGGAGGTGCCAGTCGGTCACCTGCTGGTACGCGTGGCCGATGCGCACCAGCAGCGCCTCGGCGAACGGCGCGCCGACGATCTGCGCCGACAGCGGCAGCCCGAGCTCGGACGAGGATCCCGAGGGCAGCGCCAGCGCGGGGTAGCCGAGCAGGTTGAACGGCCCCGCGTAGCTCGGCATGGTCAGGCGCCGGTTCATGTCGGGCGGCGGGTACTCCGGCGCCGGCTCGGGCGTCATCGGCACGACGAGCACGTCGACGTCCGCCATCACGCGTGCGGCCTGCTTCGCGTACCAGCTGCGGAAGCGCTGGGCCTGGATGTAGTCGGCGGCCGAGTAGAGCGCGGCGCGCCCGATCATGATCCGCGCGCCCCTGCCGTACTCGGTCCAGCGGTCGCTGCCCATGTCCATGCGGTGGTAGGCGAACGCCTCGCTGAGCATGGTCAGCGTGTTCGCCTCCTTCGCGATGTCCGAGTGCGGCAGGTCCACCTCGACGACCTCCGCACCGAGGCCCGCGAGTGTCTCGATCACCGTCTCCGTCGCGGCGCGCACCTCCGCGTCGAGGTCTTCGTGGTCGAAGAAGTACTCGCGCGGCACGCCCATCCGCAGTCCCGCGACGCCGCCCTCGACGCCCGCGAGGTAGTCCTCGGTGGGCTCGGCGGAGGCGGTGGGGTCGCGCGGGTCGTGGCCGGCGATGACGTTGAGGATCGCGCCGCAGTCGTACGCCGAGCGCGCCATCGGGCCGATCGAGTCGAGCGTGTAGCCGAGGGGGACGCAGCCCCACTTGGGGACGCGGCCGTATGTGACCTTGAGGCCGGTGTGCCCGCAGTAGGCCGCGGGGAAGCGCACGGAGCCGCCGGTGTCGGTGCCGAGCCCGCCCAGCACCATGCCGGTGGAGACGGCGATGCCCGTGCCCGACGACGACCCGCCGGGGGTGCGGTCGAGCCGCCACGGGTTCCTCGGGATCGGGAACGGCTTCTCTTCGTCCGGCGTGCCGAGGGCGAACTCGGAGAGCACGAGCTTGCCCATGATGACCGCGCCCGCATCGCGGACGCGCTCACTGACGACCGAGTCGTAGCCCTCGCCCCACGCGGGGTCGAGGATGAGCGAGTTGGCGGTCGTCGGCTGGTCCTTCGTGGCGAGGATGTCCTTGATGCCGAACGGGATGCCCTGCAGCGGCCCGCGGTCCACGCCCGCCGCGAGGTCGGCG
>VXTU01000022.1 GCA_009837285.1 Chloroflexota bacterium
AGGCCCCGCCCGCGCCCACGCCCTCGCCGACCCCTGAACCGACCCCCGAGCCAACGCCCGAGCCGACCTCGACGCCCGAGGGCCCGCCGGGCCCCGCCGGGAACGAGGAGTAGGAGCGCCGCATGCCGCTTCGGGTGATCGGCGGTTCGGCGCGCGGCTTCGTGCTGCGGACGCCCACGGGTGACCGGACGAGGCCCACGTCTGCGCGCCTGCGGGAGTCGTTGTTCGGCATGCTCGAAGCCGCCGGGACGTCCCTCGATAGTGTCGTCGACCTCTACGCCGGGAGCGGCGCACTGGGCATCGAGGCGCTGTCGCGCGGCGCGGGGCACTGCACGTTCGTCGAGTCCAGCCGGCAGGCGTGCCGCGTGATCCGCCAGAACCTGGACCGCACGCGCTTTGCCGGGCTTGCGCGGGTGACGACGGCGCGCGTCGGCCGCTGGCGTGCGCCCGACGGCGCGGCGTTCAGCCTCGTGCTGGCCGATCCGCCCTACGACGACGTCGCCGCGTGGACCGCCATCGACCGCTCGATCGCCGACGCCCTCAGCGACGAAGCGGTGATTGCCGTGGAGCACGCCGCACGCACCGACGCGCCGCCGTCGCTCGCCGGTTGCGAGCGCTGGCGCGAGCGGCGCCAGGGCGACGGCGCCATCGCGGTCTACCGCCGCGTCCCCATCGACCACGCGCACAGCGAGGAGAGCTGACGTGACCACTGCCATGTACCCCGGCCGCTTCGACCCGGTGACCTTCGGCCACATCGACATCGCCCGCCGCGCCGCGCAGCTCTACGAGACCGTGGTGGTCGCGGTCGCCGAGAGCCGCTCCGCGCTCTTCAGCACCGAGGAGCGCGTGCAGCTCTTCGCGGAGGCCGTGGCGGACATCCCGAACGTGCGCGTCATCGCGAACCGCGGCCTCACCGTGGAGAGCGCGCGCGACGAGGGCGCCATCGTGCTCGTGAAGGGGCTGCGCGACATCAACGACTTCACGGGCGAGATCGACCAGGCGTTCATGAACCGCAAGATGGCGCCAGACGTCGACACGACGTTCCTCATGACGTCGCTCGAACACCTCTTCATCAGCGCCTCACGCGTCCGCGAGCTCGCAGGCTTCGGGCGCGACGTGAGCGACATGACCCCGCCACACGTGGTGGCGGCCCTGCAAGCGAAGTTCCGGGACCGCTAGAGGAGGCTCCGATGGATCTGCTCTACCTCATCGACCGTCTCGAGGAGCAGGTGGCAGGCGCACAGCGCATGCCGCTCGGCAACCGCGCCGTCGTGGACCGCCGCGCGCTGCTCGACACCATCGACCAGCTGCGCGTCGCAGTCCCCGCCGAGGTGCGGGAGGCGCGCGAGATCGTGGCCGAGATGGACGCCATCCGCCGCAACACCGAGGAGGAGGCGCGGCTGATGCTCGCCCGTGCGGAGGAGCAGGCCGCCTCGCTCGTCGACGACCACAAGGTCACGCGCGCCGCACGCGAACGCGCTGCGGAGCTCGTCGCGGAAGGCGAGACGCGCGCCGAGGAGCGCTCCGAGGGCGCCAACGCCGAGATGGCGGGCCGCATCGAGGAGTCGCGCGCGGTCGCCCAGCAGCAGATGGCGGCCGCCGACGAGTACGCGCGTCGCCTGCTGACGAAGCTCGAAAGCCAGCTCGGCTCGTTCCAGCGCTCGGTGCAGTCGGGACTGGACCAGCTGACGGAGGAGCCCGCCGAGGGCGCGATGCAACCGACGGTGACCCCGGACCAGATGGACGAGTTCCTCGCGGACGCCGGCGCTGCGCCCCGCTCACTCCTCGAGGCCGCGCGGCGTGAGGTCGGCGCGCCCGATCCGGCTGCGGTCGGCCCGATCCACTTCGCGGGCGCACCGGCCGCCGAGGCGGCTCCGGAAGCCGACCTGCCGGCAGCAGAGCCGGAGGAGGGTGTGATCGACGACTTCGCGATGCCGCCCCTGGACGACGAACGCGCGCCGGTGGATGTGATCGAGGAGCCCTCGGAGCCGCCGGCCGACGAGCAGCCAGCCGACGAGGAACCCGGGCCGGTCGAAGAGCGCGAGCCCGCGCTGGGGACCATCGCGACGACGCCGTCGAACGGCTCGGCGTAGGCGAGGGGGCGGCCTACCGCGCCCAGACGCGGTCGAGGAAGTCCAGCAGCCAGGCCCGCACAGTCTCATGACCGGGCTCCTCCAGCAGTTCGGTACCGTGCCCGCGCCCGGCCAGCAGCAGCACGTCACGGTCGCCCAGGTCCGCGCGCCCGGCGAGGTCACGGAGCGACTCCGCGCCGGAAAGGTCTCCGTCGGCGGCCACCAGCGTGACGGGTGCCTGCACGTCCGCAATGACACTCGCCGCGTCGAGCTCGGCCATGGCCGCCGGGGCGGAGAGCGCCACCACCCCGTCCACCGTGTCGTCGGCGGCGACGACGATCGCGGCGGTGCCACCCATCGAGGCGCCGACCAGGACCACCCGCTCGAATCCGCGATCGCGCGCGAAGGCGAGCGCCGCGCGGGCGTCGAGGTCGGCCATGCCAGGGTCCTTCTCCCCGTCCGACTCGCCGTACCCGCGGAAGTCGAAGGTCAGCGCGTCGATGCCGCGTGACTGGAGCTCCTCGGCGAACCCGAACCACGACGCCTGATCGGCCGGGTACATGTGCAGCAGGATCACGAGCCGGTCGCCTGTTGCCGGGAAGTGCCGCGCGTCGAGCTGCAGACCGTCCGACGTATCGAGGGTCTCGACGCGCGCGGCCTCGTGGTATGTGGTGGTCGCCGTTGGTTCGTCGCCTCGGCACGCCGTCAGGAGCAGGGCGACACCCGCGATCGCGACGAGCACCAGCGGGAGCCGCATGAGGGAGCGCTGGCTAACCCGTCACCAGGTTGATGAGGCGGCCCGGGACGTAGATCACGCGACGAGGCTCGTTGCCGTCGAGCGCAGCGGCTACGCGCTCGCTGGCGTCGGCCAGCGCTCGCACCTCCGCCTCGTCGGCGTCGGGCGAGACCTGGAGTCGGTCGCGCAGCCGCCCGTTGACCTGCACGACCAGCTCGACGGTCTCGCGCGCCGTGAGCGAGTCGTCGACGGCTGGCCAGTCCTGCTGGTGGACGGAGTACGGCTGCCCCAGCCGCTCCCACAGCTCCTCGGACACATGGGGGCAAATCGGGGCGAGCATGAGCGCGAACAGGCGCAGCGCCCCGTTCCACGACTCCTCGTGGACGGGGCCCTCGTCGCGTAGCCGCGCGAGGCTGTTGGTGAGCTCCATGAGCGCGGCGACCGCGGTGTTCATCTGGAAGCGGTCGAGGTCCGCCGTGACGCGCTCCAGCGTGCGGTGCGCCTCCTGCAGCGGTGCCTGCGCGTTGGCAGCATCGCTGGCCGCCGATGTGTCCACCTCCCCGGCCAGCAGCGACCATGCGCGTCGTAGCCACCTCGCCACGCCCACGATGCCGTCGACGTCGTACGGCCCGCCCTGGTCCCACGGCCCGAGGAAGATGAGGTAGGCGCGGAACGCGTCGGCGCCCCAGCGTTCGACCTGGTCGTCCGGCGGGACCACGTTGCCGCGAGACTTCGACATGCGGCGGCCGTCCGGGCCGAGGATCTGGCCCTGCGCGAAGTAACGCGTGAACGGCTCATCGTCTGGCACGAGGCCGGCGTCGCGGGCCGCCTTGTAGAAGAAGCGCGCGTACAGCAGGTGCATCGTCGCGTGCTCACTGCCGCCGGTGTACTGGTCGACGGGCAGCCACATGTCGGCGATGTCACGGTCGATGGCGAACTCGGCATCCTGCGGGTCGGCGTAGCGCATGAAGTACCACGACGAGCACATGAAGGTGTCCATCGTGTCCGTCTCGCGCCGCGCCGACTCGTCGCACTCAGGGCACGGGGTGTTCACGAACTCCTCGGAGAGCGCGAGCGGCGACTGCCCGGTCGGCCGGAACTCGACGTCGTACGGGAGCTCGATGGGGAGCTGGTCATCGGGAACGGGCACCGTGCCGCAGGAGTTGCAGTAGACGATCGGGATCGGCGCGCCCCAGTAGCGCTGGCGGGAGATCAGCCAGTCGCGCAGGCGGTACTGCACCTTCGGGCCGCCCCAACCGTTGGCCTCGAGGTGCGAGGTGATGGCTGCCTTCGCCTCGTCCGATGGCGTCCCGTCGAACTGCCCGGAGTTCACGAGCACGCCCGGTTCCAGGTAGGCCTGCGTCAGCGGTTCGCCGTCCCAGTCCTCGGGCGCGATGACCACCGGGATGGGCAGGCCGAACAGCTCGGCGAACTCGAAGTCGCGGTCGTCGTGGGCGGGCACGCCCATCACAGCGCCCGTGCCGTACGTGGCGAGCACGTAGTCCGCGATCCAGATCGGGACGCGCTCGCCGGTGAGGTGGTTGATGCAGTACGAGCCGGTGAAGACGCCGGTCTTGTCGCGCTCGGTCGACTGCCGCTCCAGCTCGGAGGCGCGGAGCGACGCCTGCACGTACGCATCCACCTCCTCGAGCTGCTCGTTGGTGGTCAGCTCGGCGACGAGCCGGTGTTCGGGAGCGAGCACCATGAAGGTCACGCCGTGGAGCGTGTCAGGGCGGGTGGTGAAGACGCGGATCTCGTCCGTGCCGTCCGAGGTCGGGTGCTCAAGGGCGAACGAGGCCTCGGAACCCTCGGAACGGCCGATCCAGTTGCGCTGCATGAGCTTGACGTGGTCGGGCCATTCCATGTCTTCGTTCGCGAGCAGCTCGTCGGCGTAGGCGGTGATGCGGAAGAACCACTGCTCCATCGTGCGCTGCCCGACGAGGTCGCCGCAGCGCTCGCAGCGGCCGTCCTCGACCTGCTCGTTGGCGAGCACGGTGGCGCACTGCGGGCACCAGTTCACGGCGGCGCCGTCGCGGTAGGCGAGGCCTTGCTCGTAGAGCTTCAGGAACCACCACTGGGTCCAGCGGTAGTAGTCCGGCGCGCTGGTGTTGACCTCGCGCTCCCAGTCGAACATCGCGCCCATGCGCTTGAGCTGACCGCGCATGCGCTCGATGTTGCCGTCGGTCCAGTCCTTGGGATGCGTGCCGCGCGCGATGGCGGCATTCTCGGCGGGCAGGCCGAAGGCGTCGAAGCCCATCGGGAACAGCACGTTGGCGCCGTTCATGCGCCGGAAGCGGGCGATGGTGTCCGATGGCGCCATCGCGAACCAGTGGCCGATGTGCAGGTCGCCCGAGGTGTAGGGCAGCATCGTGAGGTGGTACCAGTTGTCCCGGCCTTCCATCTGGTCCGGGGTGCGGTACAGGTCCGTCTCGGCCCAGCGCTGTTGCCAGCGCGCCTCGACGGCGAGGGGGTCGTAGCGGTCGGCGTCGTCGCGGCCGTCGCCTGAGGCCTGCGAGGGCGCCTGCTCCTGGGTCGTCATGGGTGTGCCCGGTTCCCGTCACACGCCGGCCCGCCCCGGCGGCGCGTCGTCCAACAATCGTACGAACGCTCGCTTGACCGTCAACCGCGCCTCGGGCGAGGCCCCCGAGCGCTACAGGGCGACGAGGATGAGCACGACGAGAATCGGCACCCCCGCGGACACGAGCAGCAGCAGCCGTCTCGCCTCCACCAAGCGCGCCTGCGGCTCGCTCGTGGCGAGCGCACGCCGCATCTGCCACAGCGTGAGCAGCACGTAGAGGGCGAAGAGCGCGACCAGCGCCTGTATCAGCACGCGGCCATGCTACGGCACGATCCGCAACACCGCGCCGCCGAACGTCAGGACGTAGACCTCGCCGTCCGCGTCCGTGCCGAACGACGCGACCTCGCCGGGCAGGCGGTCGAGCTCGAGGATGGCGCCGCCGTCAACGGGTAGCGCCCACAGCCGCCCGCTGCAGTAGTCGGCGAACAGGTAGTGGCCGACCAGCGCCGGGATCGCCTCGCCCCGGTACACGACGCCGCCCGTCACCGAGCAGCCGAGATTGTGGCCGTACTCCGCCACCGGCAGCACGGTCCCGGTCGGATCGCATCCGCTCGAGGGCTGGAAGCAGCGGGTGCCTTCGAGGATGTTCCAGCCGTAGTTCCCGCCCCGCTCGATCCGGTCGATCTCCTCGACCTCCTGCTGGCCGACGTCGGCGGCCCACAGCGCGCCGGTCTCCGGGTCGAAGTCCATGCGCCACGGGTTGCGCAGCCCATACGCCCAGATCTCGGGCCTCGCTCCCGCCACACCGATGAACGGGTTGTCGGCCGGGATGGCGTACGGCGCTGCAGGCGACGCCTCGCGCACGTCGATGCGGATGATGCTGCCCAGCAGCGCGGCGAGGTTCTGGCCGTGACCCCTCGGGTCGCCCCCTGAGCCGCCGTCGCCGTAGCCGAGGTACAGCATGCCGTCCGGCCCGAAGCGGATCGCGCCACCGTTGTGGTTCGAGTAGGGCTGCTCCACCTCGAGGACCACGAGCTCCGAGCCGGGCTCGACGCGCAGCGGATCCGCGAGGTCGACGGTGAATCGCGAGAGTCTCGTCATGCGAGGCGTGCCTCGCACCGAGTAGTAGACCCAGAGGCTCCCGGTCTCATCGAACTGCGGGTCGAGGGCGACGCTGAGCAGGCCCTCCTCGTTCCCCGCCCTCGACACCTGGTCTCTGATGTCCAGCAGCTCGACGGCGTCGTCGCGGTCCGGGTGCAGCACGAGGACACGCCCCTCCTGTTCAGCGACGAACAGCCCGGGGCCGGAGCCCGCCGGCCCGACGGGGTACACGCCGAGTTCGACCGGCCGGTCGAACTCGCGACCCTCGAACACCTCCTCGAAGCGCACCGTGAACGGCGCCTCGGTGGGTCGAGGAGTCGCGGCCGTGTCGGACGTGGCGGTCGTGGGCGTCGAGGTAGCGTCGGGCGACGGCGTCGCCTCGGGTGCCGCGGGAGTTGCGGTCGCGGCAGGCACAGCGGTTGCGGTCGCCTGTGCCGTCGCGGTGGCGGTCGGCGTGGTCACGCGTGTCGGGATCGGGCTCGCGTCCTCGTCCGTGCATCCCGAGGCACCCGCGATCGCAGCGAGCAGGCCGAGCGCCAGGAGCGTGCGCAGAATGGGGGCGTGGTGCATGGGCGATCCCGGCCGGTGGTGTGGTACGTCGAGCCTAGCACCGTGCAGCGCCCGTCACGTGCGTGCCGGGCTGCGTCGGCGTCCCGGCTACCCCTCGGCGGGTTCGACGCGGAGGTCGGGGAGCCACTCCAGCCACGACGGCAGGTACCAGTTGCGCCCGCCCAGCAGCTCCATGCTGGCGGGCACCAGCACGGACCGCACCAACGTCGCGTCGAGGAACACCGCGACGGCGAGGCCGAACCCGACCTGCTGGTTGATGATCGTCTGTCCGGACGCGAACGCGCCGAACACCGCGACCATGATCAGCGCCGCGCCCGTGATCATCCCCGCCGTCTCGCGCAGCCCGTACGCGACCGCCTCGGCGTTGTCGCCGGTCTCGTCGTAACGCTCGCGGACCCGGCTGAGCAGGAACACGTGGTAGTCCATCGAGAGCCCGAAGAGGACGGTGAACAGGAAGAGCGGGATCCACACGTCGATCACGTCGGCGTGCTGGAACCCGAACAGGTCCGTCGCCACCCCCTTCTGGAACACCAGCACGAGGATCCCGTACGACGCGCCCACCGAGAGCAGGTTCATGAACACGGCCTTGAGCGGGATCACGATCGAGCGGAACACGAGCATCAGCACGATGAAGCTGAACCCCAGCACGAACGCGAACACGATCGGCGTGTAGCGTTCCGTGATCGCGAACACGTCGCTGGCGACGGAGCTGATACCGCCCACCGTGACCGTCGCGGGTGCGCCCTCGAACGCCGCGGGGACGAGCTCGTCGCGGATCAGGTTCACCGCCTCGACGGTCTCGGGGCTGCTCGGCTCACCAGGCAGCACGACGCGCATCAGCGCCAGGTCGCCGGCCGGGTTCGTCTCGATGACCGGGACGGCCGGCGAGACGCCGGCGAGCGACGCCACGAGCTGCTCCGTGGCGGCCTGCACGCGCGGATCGGTCGGGTCGCCATCGATCGCGATCTCGACCGGGTTGGCGACGCCGAAGGAGAGGGTGGGGTGGGCCTCGAGCACCTCGAAGGCCGCGCGCGTGCGAGCGCCCTCGGGCAGCTTGTCGACGCCGTTGATCCCGGTCTGGATCTGGAAGTAGAAGGTCGTCGCGACGACCATCGGGATCCCGACGGCGAGCAGGCCGATCACCGGGAAACGCATGACAAGCGCCGTCGTCACGTCCCAGAAGCCGCCACCGGTGTGCTCCCCGGGCGACGGGCGGTCGATGCGGCCCCTGCCGAAGAACGGGATCGAGAGCCGGTTCACGCGCGGGCCGAGCAGCATCAGCACGGCGGGGAGCAGCGTGAGCGTCGCCGCCAACTCGGCGATCACGACCAGCACCGCGCCGAGGCCGAGCGAGCGGAAGAACCCCATCGGCACAATGAACAGCCCAAGTACGGCGATCACCACCGTGACCCCGCTGAACAACACCGTCCGACCCGCCGTGGCGCCCGTGCGCTCGACGGCGTCGGCGACGGAGAGGCCTCGGCCCATCTCGTCGCGGAACCGCGAGACCATGATCAGCGAGTAGTCGATGCCGACCGCGAGGCCGATCATCGTGATCATCAGCGTGACGAAGAACACCAGCTCGTAGACCTGCCCGATCAGCGCCGCGGCGGCGAGGGCTACCACGATCGCGACGATCGCCAGCCCGATCGGCACGAGCGCCGCCACCACCGCCCCGAACAGCACGAGCAGGATCAGCAGCGCGACGGGGACACCGAAGCGCTCGCCCTGCTCGAGGTCGTGCACCGCGTACTCATTCGACTCGAACGCGCTGCTGGCCGAGCCGACGATGAGCACACGGAACCCGTCGTCGGCCGTGACCTCGTCGATCGCGTGGAAGATCTCCTCGACGTTGCGTTCGGCCTCCGCGAGAGTGCCGGTCAGCAGGAACGGCATGATGGTGGTCGTGCGGTCTTCGGACACGAGGCGCGGATCAGGCAGCAGGAAGTAGTGGAAGCCCTGCGTGATGACCTCGTCGCCGAGAGCGGTAATCGCGGCGAAGACCTCCGTTGCCTTCGCGGCGAACGCCGGATCGTCCACGGTCAGCGTGTCTGACTGGACGATGACGATCTCGCGCGGCGCCTGGGTACTCGGGAAGCGCTCCTGCAGGAGCTCGCGTGTGTCCTCGGACTCGAAGCCGGGCGAGAGGCGCAGCTCGGTCGTGGTGGCGCTGTCGAGGAGCTGCCCGCTCACCCCGAGCGCGACGATGACCGCGACCACCCAGAGGCCGATGGTCACCCACGGCCTGCGAGCACTGATCCGGGCGAGCGCGTCGGTCACTGAGCCTGTGCACCTTGCAGGCCAGGTCGTCGAGGGAGCCCTGGCTGGCCTGACCCAGGGGTAACGAGTACCACGTTGTTGCTCACGGTGCTCTTCGGACGCGGACGTTGCGCGTCTGGGTGCTACTGCCCGTCCGTGACCGCGGGCGCGCCCGTACGCACTCGGAGGCCTCCCGCTGAACTTCGTAGGCCGTACTCATTAAGAACTCGTCAGCGGTCATCATCAGGAAACTGTCAGGTAGGTCTGTGTTTGCCCGGCGAGAGTATCACGTCATCCGCCTCGGCTCTCCGATTCCGTGCCCATGGATACCACATGGATACGGCGCGGAAGTTCGTCTGGAGGGGCCGACTCGGGTAGGTCGTCGCGCGAATCTCGTGGCGGAACGTGGTGGGCCTAACTTGACGGTAGGCAGTACCATCTTCGAGGTGTTGATCAGCCTG
>VXTU01000089.1 GCA_009837285.1 Chloroflexota bacterium
GTGGGCGCGGATTTGTGTATACCACCCCCCCCCCCCCCCTCCCCCCCCGGGGGGGGTGTGGGTGAGGGGGGGTCTGCGCTGTGCAACTAGTGATCGAGGAGGCCGCCGGACCCTCATCCCGACCCTCTCCCAGGGGAGAGGGGGCCGGATCGTGGCCCGTTACGCCGGCAGGAGTCCTCAGCCCTGCGGTCCGAAGCGATTGAGACGGAACAGCGAGATATCGTGCGGCGTCTCTCCGCGCGTCGCGAGGTCGGCCATGATCTGGCCGATCACGCCGCAAAACTTGTAGCCGTGCCCTGAGAACCCGGCCGCGACGAAGACGTTGGGCGCGTCCGGGAGCGCGTCGATGATGAAGTGCCCGTCCGGCGTGTTCGTGAACATGCACGCCTTCATCGACATCACCGGGCCGTCGGCCTCCGGGAAGTAGCGGCCGAGGCCCGCCCGCAGCACCTCCTCATCCTCGTGGTCGCACTCTCGGTTGAGGTCGTCGGCGGTGGTGGTCTCGTCGCGGTGGTGGAAGCGGCCGAACTTCACGCCGGGAATCCCGAAGACGGGGAGGGCGTAGTACAGACCTTCGTCGAAGTCCCCAATGACGACCGGGAAATGGTCGGGCCCGAAGATCGGCGGATTCGATGGCTGGAACCACCCCAACACCTGCCGCTCGGGTACCACGAGGTGCTTAAGCGAGGGCAGCAGCGGGCCCGCCCAGGCGCCGCCCGTCACCACCAGCGCACCGGCCTCGTACGAACCTCGCGAGGTCTCGACGCGCACCCGGTCGCCGTCGCTGCTCCACTCCAGCACGGTCTCCCGCGCCCGCACGTCGGCGCCGCGTTCCATGGCGCCGACGACGTGGGCCACGATGCTCCGCTCCGCGAGCACGAACCCGCCGTCGGGCTGGTACACAGCCATGGACTCAGACGGAATCCGGATGCCGGGAAACCGATCACTCAGCTCGCCGCTCGTCAGCACCTCGTGTGCGAGGTCGTGCTCGACGCAGGACTGCAGTGAACCGGCGAACACCTCGCCGTCCTCGGGACCGGCGTCCACGCCGCCGGTTATGTAGAGCAGTTGCTCCCCGCATGCCTGCTCCAGCTCGCGCCAGCGCTCGTAAGCACGACGCAGCAGCGGGACGTACGAGGGATCCTCGAAGTAGGCCATGCGGATGATGCGGTGCACGCCGTGCGATGAACCCATGTCGTGCGGAATGTCGAAGCGCTCCAGGCCCAGCACGCGCAGCCCGCGGCTCGCGAGCTCGTACACCGTGGCCGAGCCCATGCCCCCGACACCGACGACGATCACGTCGTACGTACCCGTCGTGGTCATGGCCTCTGCCTCCGCGTGCTGCCGCGAGCCTCCTCGATCAGTATAGGAACGCCGGTTGCCCGATCGGGCGGGCGGCTGACCTCGGCCGCAGCTATCCTCGCGAGGCCGCAGTCCCCAGGTCGAGGCTGCGGCGTGCCGAACGGAGCGCCGTCTGACCCCCAGCCAACTCCGCACATGGTCGGGCTTCGCGGTCGTCGTTATCGGGGCGGGCATCCTGCTCGCGACGTTGACGCCCATCGACGGCGCCGAGGATGGCTGTCCCCTCGGCCTGCCGTGCCTGACGTGGCACTTCGGCCTGTTCGCCGTGCTCGGCGCGGTCATCGCCGCCCGCTATGCGACGAGCGACGCCGCCCGCCGCTCCCCCCAGCGTGTGCTCGGGATGGTCGTGCTCGTGATCTGGATGTTCGCGGCCGGGACAGAGATCGCGCAGGGCTGGGTCGAGGGGCGCGAACCGCAGCTCATCGACTGGGTGGCGAACATGGCCGGGGCCGTCTGCGGCCTGCTGCTCGGTAGCGCCGCGCTCCGGTTGCTCTTCTTCGACCGCTAGCCGGCTGGCTCGGTCGCGTCTGCGTAGACCCGCATCCCGTAGTCGTTGTAGCGCCGCTCCGGGGACAGCGAGGAGCGCGCGGTGACGCGCGTGACCTTGACGCGGTGTCGCCACGACCCGCCTCGCGACGCTCGTCGCACGCCGTCGTCGGGCCCTCGAGGGTCGTCGAGCTCGCCGGGGTCGTACGGCTTCCCGTACCAGTCCGAGCACCACTCGTGGACGTTCTCGGCCATGTGGTAGAGCCCGAAGCCGTTCGGGGGCGTGCTGCCGACCCGGTGCGGCCGGTCGGCACCCTTCGATCCGAGCGCAAAGCGCCCGTCGAGCCAGGGCTCGTCGCCCCACGGGAAGTGCGTCGCCACGTCGCCGCGCGCCGCGTACTCGCGCTCGGCCTCGGTCGGGAGCCGGCACGTCCGCCCGAGCAGCTCACTGAGCCACTCGCAGTACGCATTCGCGTCGAACCACGAGACGCCGACCACCGGGCAGTCCGGTGCGTTGAAGCGTGGATCGTCCCAGAAGCGCGGTGCCTCGTGCCCCGTGGCGTCGAGGAATGCGCGGTACTCGGTGTTCGTCACCGGGGTGATGGCGACCGCGAAGGCGTCGATGGTCACGTCGCGCTCGGGCAACTCGTCGTCGCGCATCGGGGAGCCCATCCGGAACCGGCCGCCTGGCAACGTCACGAAGTGCGTCGCGGAGGGGCCTGCGGCGAGGAGGCGATCGATGCGTGGGTCGGCGGGGGGCGCGGGAGGACTTGTCACACGATGATGCTACCAGCCTCCGGGAACTGAGTGCCCAAATATCACAAACGTGTCTGTGCTGACCGAAATACTACTGTCGTGTTAGCCTTTCTGCCGAATTGAGCCGAGCGCCAGAAGGCGAGTGAGCGTGCCGCTCAAAATCCCTGACGTCGTTATCGGGCGCCTCCCCAACTACTACCGCCAGTTAACGGAGTTGCGTGCGGCGGGTGTGAACACCGTGTCGTCGCAGGAGATCGGGGAGGCGCTGGACGTCACGCCCGCGCAGATTCGCAAGGACCTGTCCTACTTCGGCCGCTTCGGCAAACAGGGCCGCGGCTATCCCGTCGACCGGCTCACCGACGAACTCGAGAGCATCCTCGGGTTCAACCGCCACTGGCGCATGGTGCTGGTGGGCGGCGGAGGTGTCGGCCGGACCATCGCGTCCCTCAACGATGGCAGCTTCAGACCGTCCGGTTTCGACGTCGTCCGCGTGTACGACTCCGACCCGAGCCGCGTGGGTAACACGGTCAACGGGATCGACGTCCGGGATCTCGCGAGCATCGATGCAGACATGCGCGAGGACCCGATCGAGATTGCCATCCTCGCCACTTCGGGGGCCGTCGCGCAGGACATCGTCGACGTGCTGGTGCGCGCGGGCGTGTGCTCGATCCTCAACTACACGAGCGTGGTGGTTCAGACGCCTCCGGGCGTCGAGGTGCGCCACGTCAACCCGTTGCTCGCCCTGCAGACCCTCACCTACCACCTCGCCAACCCGACGGACCCGCTGGCGACTCGCTAGCTGCCCAATACCGGGCGCCCGGTCGCTACGGCGAGTCCGCGATGAGTGACTCCTCCTCGGTCGGAATGCTGCGCGCGATCACGTCGAAGTAGTCGAGCGCCGCGCCTGCCCCCTTCGCCACGCACCGGTCCGGCTCGTCGGCGATGTGGATCGGTACGCCGATCTGGTCCAGCAGCAACGCATCGAGGTGGCGCAGCCGCGCGCCGCCCCCGGTGAGCACGATCCCGTGGTCGATGACGTCGGCCGCCAGCTCCGGCGGCGTGCGCTCCAGCACCGAGCGGACCGTCTGCACGATCGCGCCGAGTTGCTCCTGGATCGCCAGCGTGACCTCGGAGGACTGGACCGTGATGGTGCGCGGCAGGCCCGTGATCTGGTCGCGCCCGCGCACGCGCGTCGTCTCGTCCGGCTCCTCGGGCAGCGCTGAGCCGATAGCGATCTTGAGCTCCTCGGCGGTGCGTTCGCCCACGATGAGGTTGTGGCGGCGGCGGATGTGGAGCGCGATGGCGTCGTTGAGTCGGTCGCCAGCCACCCGCACCGAGTCCGCGGCGACGATGCCGAACATCGAGATCACGGCCGCCTCGGTCCGTCCGCCGCCGATGTTGAGCACCATGTGCCCTCGCGGCGAACCCACGGGGATCTCGGCGCCGATCGCCGCTGCGAGCGGCTCAGGGATGAGGTGCGCCGGACGACGTGCGCCGGCCGCCTCCGCGGCGTCGCGCACCGCGCGCTGCTCGACGCGCGTGACGCCGAAGGGCGTCGACACCATCACCTCGGGGCGAATGATGCGGAAGCGCCCCATCACCTCGCCGATGAGGTAGCGCAGCAGCGCCTCGGTGATCAGGTAGTCGGCGATCGCGCCGTCGCGCATGGGCCGGATCACCTGGATGGTGCCCGGCTGCCGGCCGATCATCTCGTACGCCTGGTCGCCGACGGCGATCACGGTGTTGTCGCGCTCGGCGAGGGCGACGACCGCGGGCTCCTCGAGCACGACGCCCCCACCGCGCTCGAAGACCAGCACGCGCGCCGTACCGAGGTCGATGCCGAGTCGCTTGGTGACCATATGGCGTACCTTAGCAGTCCACCGAGCCAGTCGGCCCGTCAGTCATCCCGCTCCCGTTACCTCCCGCGAGGGCCCGAACCGAGTCCGACTGACCCCCTCTCCCCCTGGGCGAGGGCTGGGGTGAGGGTCCGACGGCGCCTCAATGGCTGCTCACACCCCGGCCAGACGCCCTCACCCTCGCCCTCTCCCCCGCAGACGGGGGCGAGGGGGATCAGATCCAGGTTCTGATTCCGCTTGCGGGGAGGGATTCGGGTCAGGGTCCAGCAAGAACGGAGACTAGCGGGCGTGTACCTCTGCGCCCAGCGCTTCGAGGCGCTCCTCGATGCGCGGGTACCCGCGCTTGAGGTGCACGATGTCCCGCACCACTGTCTCGCCCTCTGCTGCCAGCCCCGCGATCACGACCGCCGCCGCCGCGCGCACGTCGAGTGCGCGGACGGGGCTCCCGACGAGCGGCGTGGGGCCCTCGATGATCACCGACTGCCCGCCGGTGGTGATGCGGCCCCCCATCGTGCGCAGCTCGCCGACATACAGGAGCCGGTTCTCGAAGACGCGTTCGTGGATGATCGAGATGCCCTCCGCCTGGGTCAGCGCAGCGGCCATCGGCGCGTGCAGGTCCGTGGGGAAGCCGGGGTACGGCACAGCCTGGAGCTGCACCGCGCGCAGCGGGCCGTCCACGCAGGCGCGCACCGAGTGGTCGCTCACCTCGACGCGGGCGCCTGCCTCGCGCAGCTTCGTGAGCAGCGAGTCCATGTGGGTGGGCTCGGCGCCTTCGAGCTCAACGTCGCCGCCCGTGGCGAGACCCGCGAGGAGGAACGTGCCGCCCTCGATGCGGTCCGGGATGATGCTGAACTCCGCGCCGTGCAGCGACTCCACGCCGCCGACGGTGATCTGGTTGCTGCCGTGCCCGGAGACGCGCGCGCCCATCGCGTTGAGCAGGTCCCCAGCCATCTCCACCTCGGGCTCCGCGGCGGCGTTGACGATGGTCGTCGTGCCGCGCGCGAGCGTCGCGGCGAACAGCACGTTCACCGTGCCGAGCACGCTGGGGTAGTCGAGGAAGACCCGTGAGCCTTCCAGCCGGCGCGCGCGCGCGACGAAGTTCGGACCCTCGCGCGCCACTTCCGCCCCCAGCGACCGGAAGCCCGCGAGGTGCACGTCGACCGGGCGCACACCGATGGCATCGCCGCCGGGCGAGGGGCACCCCGCCTCGCCGAAGCGCGCGAGCAGCGGCCCCATCACCAGGAAGGAAGCGCGCAGCGCGACGACGTGCTCAGGCGCGGCAGTCGTCTCGGTGATCCCGCTTGCGTCGAGCGTGACGTCGCCGCCTTCGATAGTGACCTCGCCGCCGAGCGACTCGATGAGGCGCCCCATCTCGCCGATGTCACGGATCTCGGGCACGTTGTGGAGCCGCACGGGCTCGGCGGTGAGGAGGGCGGCGGCGAGGGCGTAGAGTGCGGCGTTCTTCGAGCCAGACGCCCGCAGGCGACCGCGCAGGGGCCGTCCGCCGACGATGGCCAACTGCTCTTGCTGGCTCATGGCGTCCGTATCACCCGCCGCGGTGCGTCACCGCTGCAAGCTCCGCGCACGGCAGACCGCGCGCGCGATGCCTCGCGCCCTCAGTGTATGCGAAGAGACCCAACGGCGTATCGAGGCGCTACATGCCCCGGTACTTGCGGTAGATGCGGATCCGGGCCTGCGCGCGCAGCAGCGCGAGGCGTGCGCGCGCCATGTCGAACGCTTCCTCCATCGTCACGCGGCCCTCGACGCGCTCGGAGGCGCGCTCGCGTGCGGCCTCGGCGCGCGCCTCGTCGATCTCGTCGATGCTCTCGGCGGCGTCGGCGAGGACGGTGACCTGGTCCCGCAGGATCTGGATGAAGCCGCCGTGCACGACCATCGGCTCGCGGTCGCCTCCGGCGACCGTGACCATCTCGCCGATGTCGAGGCTGGCCATGAGCGCCGCGTGGCCCGGCAGCAGCGTGATCTGGCCCTCGGTAG
The DNA here is from genome assembly GCA_009837285.1 of Chloroflexota bacterium. Lineage (GTDB taxonomy): Bacteria > Chloroflexota > Dehalococcoidia > UBA2979 > UBA2979 > VXMT01. The sequence goes on from VXTU01000089.1 coordinate 6,456, forward strand.
TGGGCACGATCAGCCGCTGCACGTCGTCGCGCGAGCTGATCTCGCGTTCAGCCGTGACGATCGAGACTTGCAGCGGCATGTCCGCCTACTCCTCGGCCATGGTGCGGGCCTTCTCGACGGCCTCGTCGATGTTCCCGACCATGTAGAACGCGTTCTCCGGCAGGTCGTCGTGGCGGCCTTCGAGGATCTCCGTGAAGCCGCGCACCGTCTCCTCGACGGGCACGTAGCGGCCCTCGGAGCCCGTGAACTGCTCGGCGACGAAGAACGGCTGCGTGAGGAAGCGCTGGATGCGGCGCGCCCGGTTCACGGCCTGCCGGTCCTCGTCCGTCAGCTCCTCGATGCCGAGGATGGCGATGATGTCCTGCAGGTCCTTGTAGCGCTGCAGCGTGCGCAGCACGCCGGCTGCCGCCTCGTAGTGGGTCTCACCCACCACGTTGGCGTCCAGGATGCGGCTGAACGACGTCAGCGGGTCCATCGCGGGGTACAGCCCCTGCTCGGCGAGTGAGCGCTCCAGCGCCACCACCGCGTCGAGGTGGCCGAACGTCGTCGCCACACCCGGGTCGGTGTAGTCGTCGGCAGGGACGTAGATTGCCTGGAACGAGGTAATCGAGCCCTTGCTCGTCGAGGTGATGCGCTCCTCGAGCTCACCCACCTCGGTGCCCAGCGTCGGCTGGTAGCCGACTGCCGAGGGCATCCGGCCCAGCAGCGCCGACACTTCCATGCCGGCGAGGGTGTAGCGGTAGATGTTGTCGACGAAGAGCAGCACGTCGCGGTTCTCGTCGTCGCGGAAGTACTCGGCCATCGTCAGGCCGGTCAGCGCGATGCGGAGGCGCACGCCGGGCGGCTCGTTCATCTGCCCGAAGACGAGCGCCGTCTTGTCCAGGACGCCGGACTCCTCCATCTCGTGCCAGAGGTCGTTGCCTTCGCGCGAGCGCTCGCCCACACCGGCGAACACGGACAGACCACCGTGCTCGGTGGCGAGGTTACGGATCAGCTCGGTGTTGACGACGGTCTTGCCGACACCGGCGCCGCCGAAGAGGCCGACCTTCCCGCCACGCGCCAGCGGGGCGATGAGGTCGACGACCTTGATGCCCGTCTCGAGCATCTGCGCCTCGGTCTCCTGGTCGGCGTAGTCCGGAGGCGGGCGGTGGATCGGGCGGCGAATGGCGTCCGCCGGGATCTCCTCGCCGGGGTCGATGGGCTCGCCGAGCACGTTGAAGATGCGGCCGAGCGTGGCCGGGCCGACCGGGACCGCGATCGGCGCGCCGGTGTCCTCGCAAGGCGCTCCACGCTGGAGGCCCTCGGTGGCGTCGAGCGCGAGGCAGCGCACCCAGTTGTTGCCGAGGTGCTGCTGCACCTCCGTGACGAGCGTCTTGGTCGAGCCGTTGTCGCCCATCTCGACGTTGACCGCGTTGAAGATCTCCGGCAGGTCGCCCGTCGGGAACTCGACGTCGATGACCGTGCCGATGACCTGCCTGACATACCCGGTTGCCATGGTTCGCTCCCGTTCGCCGGACGACCGTGCGCCCGTGCTCCTAGCGTTCGACTGCAGCGGTGCCGCCGACGATGTCGAGCAGCTCGCTGGTGATGAGTTCCTGTCGTGCCTTGTTGTAGGTCAGCGTCAGCGACCCGACCATCTCCTCGGCGGCGTCGGTGGCGGCGCGCATCGCGACCATCCGGGCGGACTGCTCGGACGCCATCGCCTCGAGGATGGCGCCGTAGACCTGCATCTCCACGTAGCGCGGCAGCAGCGTCTCCAGCAGCCCCGCGGGGGACGGCTCGAAGATGAAGTCCACCGAGCCCCCCGCGGCCATGTCCTCGCCCATCTCGTCGTCATCCTCGGGCGGCTGGATCGGGAGGATCTGCCGCACGGTCGGGCGCTGGATGGCGGTGTTCACGAAGCGCTGGAAGCCGATGTAGACCTGGTCGATCTCCCCTGCGATGTAGTCGTTCACCACGATGCGCGAGATCGGCAGGGTGTCGGACATCGTCGGGTAGTCGCCGAGGTCCGTGAACTCGGCCAGCTGCGGGAAGCCCGCTCGCCGGAAGAAGTCGCGCCCCTTGCGCCCCACCGAGATGACCGACACCTGGTCGACGTCCGGCTGGTGCTCGAGGGCGAGCGCGGCGCCGGCGCGGTTCATGTTGGAGTTGAGCCCGCCCGCGAGACCGCGGTTCGCCGTGATGTGGATGAACGCGAAGTGGCTCACGTCCCGCTGCTCCAGCAGCGGGTGCGAGTCGTCGCCGCCGCTCGTGTCGGTCGAGGACGCGAGCCGCAGCAGCACGGCGCGCATCTGCTCGGCGTAGGGGCGCGCCGCGAGCGCGCGGTCCTGCGCGCGCCGCATCTTTGACGCGGCGACGAGCTCCATGGCCTTGGTGACCTTGGCCGTGTTCTCGACGGACCGCATGCGGTCGCGGATGGCACGAACCTGGCCGGCGCCTGGCATCTAGTGCTGCTCCTCTGCCGTTCGCTGCGTTCGCGCGGCGCCTAGTAGGCGACCGTGCCCTTGAACTGCTCGATGGCGGTCTTCAGTTGCTCCTCGGTGGCTTCGTCGATCTCACCTGTGGACTGGATGGACTCGAGGATGCCGCGGTGCGTCGCGCGCATCTGCTCGTGGAAGGCCTGCTCGAAGTCGGCGACCTTGTCCACGGGCACGTCGTCCATATAGCCGTTCACGCCGGCGTAGAGGATCGTGACCTGCTCGGCCAGCGTCTGCGGCTGGTACTGCGGCTGCTTCAGCAGCTCGGTGAGCCGCTGGCCGCGCTCCAGCTGGCGGCGCGTCGCAGGGTCGAGGTCCTCGGTGCCGAACTGCGCGAACGCCTCCAGCTCGCGGAACTGCGAGAGGTCCAGGCGGAGGCTGCCGGCCACGGACCGCATCGCGCGGCGCTGGGCGGAGCCGCCCACGCGCGAGACGGAGATGCCGGGGTTCACCGCCGGTCGCTGGCCGGCGTTGAACAGGTCGTTCTCGAGGAAGATCTGGCCGTCGGTGATCGA
>VXTU01000007.1 GCA_009837285.1 Chloroflexota bacterium
GTCATCGTAGATCGACGACCAGTTCGAAAGTTCGCAACACGGTCTCGCCGAGGGTCCCCGCGGAGACGCCGACGGGCAGGCTGGTGAAGCCGAGCCGGACCGACTCGCCGTCGTCGTCGACCGAATCGTCTGTCGCCAGGAAGCTGACGGTCCTCGTCGTGTCGCCGCTGTTGAACGTCACGGTCGAGGGGAGGCTATAGTCACTGCCCGACGCCCCACCCTGGTTGATCCGGCTCAGGGGGATCGTGACCGTGCGCTGGGGGTCTGCGCTCAGGCGGACCGTGATGCTCCGCGAGCCGCCCTCGTCCACGCTGTAGGCGGCGCTGCCGAAGCTGACCGCGACCTGCGCGACGTCGTCGTCGGAGATGTTGACCACGGTCGCACTGGTCGAACCTTCCACGTACCCGGCGGGCAAGTCGCCGAGGTTCAGCCTGACCGACTCGTCGTCGTTGTCGGAGTCGTCCTCGGCCGTGAACCTCAGGAAGCCTTCACTGGCGCCGCTGGCGATGGTCACGGTCTCCGGCCGGTTCGCGAAGCGGGCGTAGGTCGAGCCGCCCTGGTTGGTGACGGTGAGGGGGATGTCGACGCGGGCGCCGGCGGCGGAGTCCAGCGTCACCTTCACCGTGACAGAGCCGCCCTCGGCGACGGTGTAGCTCGCCTGCTCGAAGTTCACGACCGTCGGGGCGACATCGGCGATGTCGACCCGTGTCTGGGCCGGCCCGGCTGACGAGACGCCGCTCGGCAACGCGCCGAGGCCGATCAGGACGCTCTCGCCGTCATCGCTGACCGAGTCGCGAGTTGCGGTGAAGGAGAATGACTGCTCGGTCACCCCTCGGAGGGCGACGGTGGAGGGCACCCCGAAGTAATCGTCGCTGCCGGCGCCCCCCTGGTTCGTCGTCGTGAGCGGGATCACGACCGTGCGCCTGGGGTTGGCGCTGAGGCGGAGCGTCACTGTCAGGCTGCTCCCCTCCGACACGGTGTGGCTGGCTGCGTCGAACATCACCGTCACGTCCGGGCGGTCGTGGACGGTCGTGGCGTCGGCCGTCGACCACGTCACGCCCTCGGGGAGCCGCGGCCAGCAGGTGACGGACTGGTCGCTCTTGATCCCGCAGCTGTGCTGCTGGCCCGCCGAGAGCGCCGTGAACGTTCCTTCGGGGGGGTCGGACTGCCGGTACCTGTTACTTCCCCAGCAGGTGACGCTGCCGTCGCTGCTGAGGCCGCAGGCATGGCCCTCGCCGAGCGCGAGCGACGTGAATGTGCCCGCGGGCGCGCGGCTGTTGGGCCCCCAGCAGGTGACGGTGTCGTCCGTTGCAATGGCGCAGGTGAGCTTCCGGCCCGCGGTGAGCGTCTTGTAGGACCCGGTGGGTGCACGGCTTTCACGGTGGGCATTGGTGCCCCAGCAGGCGATGGTGCCATCGCTGGCGATCGCGCAGCTGTGGGCGTCGCCCAGGGAGAGGGCGTTGTACGTTCCCGCCGGGGCGTTGGACTGTCCCTCCCCGTTGCGCCCCCAGCAGGCGACGGAGTCATCGTTCCTGATGGCGCAGGCGTGGAAGTACCCGGACTCGAGGACCTTGAACGCACCGGCGGGGACACGGGTGTTCCCGTCCGCGCTGGATCCCCAACAGGCGACGGTGTCGTCGGTCCTGATCGCGCAGGTGTGCAGGTCGCCCGCCCTGACCGTCTTGTAGGCACCCGCAGGCGCGTTGGCCTGGCCGAGCCCGTTGTATCCCCAGCAGGTGATGGCCCCATCGAAACCGAGGGCGCACGAGTGCTCCCCACCCACGGACATGGTGCTGAAGGCGCCGCGTGGCGCATCCAGCTGCCCCTGGTCGTTGGATCCCCAGCAGACGATGGTGTCGTCCGTAGCGATCGCACAGGTGTGGTAAAAGCCGCTCTGGATCGTGCGGTACCGGCCCTCGACTTCCTCGGTCTGCCCGAAGAGCTGTTCTCCCCAGCAGACGATGGCGCCGTCTGTCCGAACCGCGCAGGTGTGCAGGTCCCCGAGGGCTATCGCCGTGAAGGCGCCCGAAGGCGCCTCCGCCTCCTGGCTTACGTTCGATCCCCAGCACGTGATCGTGTCGTCCATCCGCATCGCGCAGGTGCGATTGCGGTGCGCCTGCACGGTCTTGAAGGCGCCCGTCGGGGCGTCGGTCTGCCCCTGACTATTGACTCCCCAGCAGGTGATCGTGTCGTCCATCTTGATCGCGCAGTTGTGGTGCCGGCCCGCACTCACGGCCTTGAAGGTTCCGGCGGGCGCGATCGTCGCCCCGCGATTCAGTTCGTTCCGCTCTCCCGCGCAGACCATGGTGTCGTCGTCCTTGATCGCGCAGAAATGGACCGCGCCCGAGGTGAGCGCCTTGTACGTGCCGCTGCCCTGTTGCGTCGGGACCCCGAAGTGGTAGCCCCAGCAAAAGAGGGCGCCGTCGGTGGCGATGGCGCAGCTGTGCTCCCAGCCGAGCGCGGCGGCAACGAACGTGCCGTCCGGAGCATTGATCTGTCCCCAGGCGTTGTATCCCCAGCAGGCGATGCTCTCGTCGGCGCCGATCGCGCACGCGTGGTTGCCGCCGGCGACGAGGGCCGTGAACGTGCCTCCCGGCGCCGCCTCAATGTCACCGCCGAAGCTCTCGCCCCAGCAGGTAATGGCGCCGTCGGTGCCAAGCGCGCACGAGTAGCGTGCACCGGCATGGATCGACGTGAAGGTGCCCGCCGGGGCCCTGGCCTGCCCGCTACCGTCAGTTCCCCAACACGTGAGCGTGCCGTCGGTCTCGATCGCACAGGTGTGGGAGCCACCGGCGGCCACCGCCTGGTAGGCGCCGCTCTCGGAGGCCGCCTGGACCGAGGTGTCTCCTGCGATGGCCGGGACGGTCGCCATGGCCGACCGCCCCGCGAAGTCGAGAGCAAGCACGGCAACGGCCAGCGCCGCCAGCATGCAGGTGGTAGCCGTCACCACTATCCACGGGCGCACGCGTCGGGCCGCCGGGCATCAGGGAGCGAGGAGGAAAGCGGGTGTGCGACAGAGGGTGCCGCGCGCGCGGTCGCGCGTTCCGCCATCGCGAGGTCGTGGGTGTCGACGCCGTTCCGGAACACAGAGCACCTCGACATGGCCCACGCTCCCGTCGGGGTGCTGTTGAGGTCGGCGAGGGCACCACTGTCGCGCTCGACGCACCACCCGACTCGATGCTGCTGACGTACGCGCCGAACGATAGTCAGATCGATGAGAAGAGATGTGAGGGCGTCATGAGATCGAGCCGATTCCACGTCAATGTTGTGTGAGTCTTTCGGCGAGTGGAGCCAACTGACGGCGTCTGGGGGCTACGAGATCGAGCGCGTGCCGCTGGCGGTGAGTGCCCCGATCGCGTGGGTCGCGCTGGTAGCGGGAAGTGACTGCGCGGTGGGCCGCGCGCGCCGTCCCGCTATCTGAGCCTGACGGCTACCGCACCTCACTCCTAACGACGAGCGGCGCGGCGATCGGGACGCCGTCCGCGAAGAGCTCCCGGAAGCGCGCGTTCACGAAGTCGGGAGCGGCGAGGATGTACGACACCCACTCGTCGTCGGCGAGGGCGTAGATGGCGGAGATACCGAACGCCTCCGCGCACAAGGCAAGCTCGTCGACGCTGCCGCCCTCGTAGAGCACGAGGCTGAAGCCCTGAGCGGCCTCGCCGCGCAGGCAGGTTGCGAAGGGTTCCGTGACCTCGGGCGCGGCCGGGGCCGGCGTCGCCGGGCCCTCGCTGCGCAGGACCAGCGGCAGCAGCGCGGGGACGCTGTCGGCGAACAGCGCTCTGAAGGGCGCGTTCACGAAGTCGGGCGCGCCGAGGATGTGCGACACCCACTCGCCCTCGTGCAGGACGTACAGCGCGGTGACATGGCGGCGCGCCGCGCAGGCCACGAGGTCGTCGACGCTGCCGCCCTCGGAGACGACGAGGCTGAAGCCGACGGCGATCGCGCCGCGCAGGCAGCTCGGCGACGGGCCGGCCTCTACGACCTCGGCGAAGCGCACGCGGTAGACGCGTTCGCGGCTACCGTCCGCCGAGGTCACGGTGACCGCGATCTCCTCGATCCTGACGAGTGCGACCTGGTGGCCGTCGGCCTCCTCGTCCGCGTCGGCTGGCACGACAGCCACACTCGCGCCGTCCTGCGCGGCCTCCGCGGTGACCGTCGTCTCGCTCACGCCGTCGCCCGCGACGCCCTCGTACTCCCTGCGTGCGGGGTCGAACGTGCCGATGTCGATGCCTTCGAGGGTGAGTGAGGCGAGCCGCGCGTCGATCGCGTCGGGCATGTTGTAGCTGTAGACCTTGTCGTCGTTCGCGTCGGCGACGTACATCACCGCGCCGTCGGACCAGATGCCGCGAGGGCTGTTGTTGCCGACGCGGCCCGGCTCTCCGAACTCCTCGGCGCTCACGCGCTCGAGGGCGGGCGGCTCTTCCGGAGGCCCGTCTTCGGGCGGCGCGGGCAGGCGGTACGCGAAGAGGCGCTTCGCACCGTGGTCGGAGACCCAGACCGTCGTGCCGTCCGACCAGATGCCACGCGGGTCGCCGTTGGCGTCGTGCAGTGCGTACTCGGCGATGAACTCGCCCGAGCCGAGCTCGTAGGCAAAGAGCGCGTTCTTTCCGCCGTCAAGCACCCACATCGTGACCCCGTCGGACCAGATGCCGCGCGCGTCCCGGTTGCGCCGCGTGAGCGCGATGTCGCGCTCCTCGACACGCTCGCCGCTATCGAGGTCGTAGGCGAAGAGCTTGTCCTGGCCGCTGTCGGAGACCCATGCGACCCCCTGGCCGTCGGACCAGTTGCCGCGGGGCGCGCGGTTCGTCTCATCGAGCTCGAACTCGCGCTCCTCGACGCGCTCGCCGGTCGCGAGATCGTAGGCGTAGGCGGCGTCCCCGGCACCGTCAGCGTTGTCGAGCAGCCAGAGCGTGGTGCTGTCGGACCACATCCCGGTCGCCCGGTCGTTGCCCTCATCGAGCACTTCGATATCGCGGTCGACGGTCCACTCGAAGTCGAGCTCGCTCGGCTCGGGGCCGCTGGGGCCGCCCCCGCCACCGAGGCCGGCGGGGAAGCCGCCGCCGCCGAAGCTGGGCGTCGGGCCCGTGACCGCGCTCTCGCTGACGGTGATCGTGATCTCGAGGGTCGCGGAGGCGCCGTCCGGGTCGCGCGCGGTCACGGTGAGCATGTACTCGGCCTGCACGGCCGCGTCGAGGACGGCGTCGGTCGCCACCATGATCTGGCCGGTGTGCTCTTCGATCTCGAAGGCGTCGGCGCCGGCTCCGCTGAGCGAGTAGGACAGGGTCAGCGGCTCGTGGTCGACATCGGTGGCCGTGAAGGGCGCGCCGACGGGGTCGCCTTCCCGGGCGGTCTCGCCGATCTCACGCTCGGTCGGCTGTTCCTCGAACCGCGGCGGGTCGTTCACGGACTGCACGGTGACGTACACGGTCGCGCGGACGGGGGCGTTCACCCCGTCGGAGGCCGTGTAGGTGAAGCTGTGGACGCCGTGCTCGTTGGGACTGGGCGTGTACGTGAAGGTGTTGTCGGTCTCCAGGGACGGGGTGCCCTGCGCAGGGTTGGCCCGCCCGAGGGCGACCGTCAGGGACACGCCTTCAGGGTCGCTGTCGTTGCGCAGCACGTCGATGGTGACGGGGGTGTCCTCGGCGGTGGTGTGGCGGTCGTCGTTCGCCACGGGGGGCTCGTCGATGTCGTTGACCGTGATGGTGACGGTCGTGCTGTCGCTCTCGTCCGAGGGGTCGGTGGCCGTGACGATGACCGTGTACGTGTCCTCCGTCTCGCGGTCGAGGACGGTTCCCGGGCCGACGCGGATCTGCCCGCTCGACCCGTCGATGGTGAATTCGGCGGCGTCAGGCCCGGAAAGCGTGTACGTCAGCACGTCGTTGTCGGCGTCGGTTGCCCGGACCCGCGCTCCGACCAGCGTCCGCTCGGCCGCGTTCTCGTCGACGGAGCGGTCCATCGAGGTGCTGTCGAACTCCGGGGCGCTGTTGACGGGGGGCGGAGCCTGTACGGAGCGAGCGGAGACCTTGAGCACGCGCTTACCGGAGTCGTGCCCGTCGGTGTAGTCGACGGTCACGCGCAAGGAACTGCCGACGTCGGCGTCGACCGGCGTGTAGAACCGGTTGTTCACGCCGCTGATGGTCGTCCACGTCGCCCCGGCCCCGCGCTCCCACGTCCACGACTCCCCGCTGATGCTGCCGTCGGGGTCGGCCAGGGTCGCCTCGAGCTGCGTGCCGACCTGGGGCTGCCCGGAGGAGAGTTCGAGCGTGCCGGCCTCGTCGATGTTCCGGACGTTCACCGTCACGGCGTGGCGCGCCGTGTGAGCCGCGTCGGCGGCCTCGACCGTCAGCGAGTACGATGCGCGGTCCTCGAAGTCGGGCGGAGCCGCGAAGGCGAGCGCGCCGCTGCTGAACGTGAAGTGGGTGGCGTGAGCGCCGGCGAGCGAGATGATGACCGTGCCGCCCTCCGGGTCGGCGGCCTCGTAGTTGCCGAGCGTGCCGGTGGCGTGCTCGTCGATCTCGACGCTTTCTGGTCCGGCGATGACCGGCGGTTCGTCCACGTCCGTCACGGTTACGACGATGTCGAAGCCGCCGTCGTGGGTCCCATCGGTCGCGTTCAGGGTGACGTTGTAGACGCTATCGCGGTCGGCGTCGGCCGGGTCGTCGTGGTCCGGCACGTTGACGAAGGTCAGCTCGCCCGTGGTCTCGTCGAATGCGAAGTCGAGGGCGTCCGACCCGGAGAGCGGCTTCCAGCTCGCGGGCTGCCCCTCCGGGTCGGCCCTGGTGTATGTGCCGACGAAGTCCGTGGCGTTCTCCGCGATCGTGACGTGGGCCGGGCCACTGATCTCGGGCGCCTCATCGACATCCGTCGGCCGGACGAGCACATCGAGTTCGCCAACGAGGAAGGAGTCGCTGGCGAGGATTTGGACCTCGTAGACGTCGTCGTCGTTGGCGTCGCCGCTGTCCTCGAAGTTGGGTCGCTGCTTGAAGCGAAGTTCACCCGAGTTCGCGTCGATCGTGAACAACCCGCCATCGTCCCCGCCGACGTCGAAGGTGATTGCCCGGGTCGGCTCCTCCGGGTCGCTGGCCTGGTAGGTGGCAACGGCGCCCAGCCCGTCCTCGGGGAAGTCGACGTCCGTGGGGCCGCTGACGATGGGCGGTTCGTCTACGTCCTGGACGGTGATGCGTACGGCATGGTCAGTGTGGCGGGCGGCGTCGGCGACGCGGACGGTGACGTTGTATTCGTTGTCCTCGCCCACGTCCCCCGGCTTGTCGTAGTCGGGCGGCGTCTTGAACTCGAGGGCGCCGTCCGCGATGTCGGCGTCCTGCCCGCCGTCCATCATCTCGTCTTCGGGGCCCCCGAGGGTGAAGGCGTCCTTGTCGGGCCCCAGGAGGGTGTACGTCAGGGGCTCGTCCTCGATGTCCATACCCACGTACTCCGCCACGATCCCCTCGGAGTTCTCGAGGACGCTGACCTCGCTCGGCCCGCTGATGGTCGGAGCGTCGTTCTCGTTCAGGACGTTGACGGTCACGGTGATGCGGTCGTCAACCTCGTCGTTGCTACCGCCTTCCGCGTTCTTGCGGTCGCTGACGCTCACCTGGACCGTGTATGTGTCCTGTGTTTCGTAGTCGAGGTCGAGGGAGGCGCGCACCCGCAGCTGCCCAGTCAGTTCGTCGATCACGAACGGGGCGATCGGAGGCACGCTGTAGTAGAGCTGGTCGCCATCGGGGTCAATCGCGAGCACGGGTGCCCCGACCGCCGCGGGACTCACCGCGTGCTCGCCGATCTCGCGCACGCCCGTTTCGGTGGCAGGGAACAAGGGCCCGAGGTTCGCGGGCTCCGGCTCGGCGGTGATGGTCGCTGCATCGCCGGCGCCCGCCCTGTTGGCCGCTCGCACCTGGACGTCGTAGCGAGTGTGGTTGGCGAGGCCGGTGACGGAAGCGCGCAGGTCGCCGTCGCCGCTGCTCCACGCGGTCTGCCACCCGGTCCAGCTGTCGGCGTCGGCGACGCTGCTCCGGATGTCGTAGCGCACGATGTCCGCGCCGCCATCGGAGGCCGGCGGAGCCCACGTGATGGCGAGTCCGCTGGTGAAGGCCGTGGCGGCCATGTTCGTGGGCGTGCCCGGCGCCACCGCCACGCTGCCGACGTAGGTCTGAGACCACGGGCCGGCGCCGGCGTCGTTGTTGGCCCGGACCTGGATGTCGTAGCGGACGCCGAGAGTCAGGCCCGTGAGATCGTGGGAGTTGGCGCCCGAGGTCTGGGCGTCCGTGACCTCCGTCCAGTGCTCGGAGGCCTTGTCCGCGGCGTCGCCGCGGATGTAGCGCAGGTCGTAGGAGGTGATAGCCGAGGACCCCGTGTTGCTCGGCGCGCTCCACGTGACCAGCAGCGAGTCGGCGTCGGACGTCCCGGAAGGGGCCGCGGGCGCGCCTGGCTTCCCGCTGAAGCCATAGAACTTGATGCGGAAGCCCCTGAACGTCCCGCCGTTGTCGGCAAATTCGTCCGTGATATGCAGCTTCCAGGCGCCAACCGGGCTTTCGCCCAGGTGCTTCGCGGAACCGAAGCGAAACGCTCCGTCCCAGCTCACGGGCCGGCCATAGTCGTCGTACACCTCCCCGGAGTGTGTCAGCAGGGATGTGGCGCCCGTGGGGGACTCGAGCTCGATCTTCAGGTCACGGAAGCTGTCGTGGTCGATCTCGGCGGTGACCTCCACGAACTCGATGAAATCGATGGTGCTCTGGGAGCCCGTGACGGTGCGCGTGTACGGTGTGTTGATGACGGTGGAGAACCGTGTCGGGCCCGTCCACTCCACCTCGTGGGTGCGCTGGTCCGGCACATTGGTCCAGTCCGCGGCGAGGTCGACCGCCGCGCCGGCGTCGACCACGCCGAAGCCGTACTTGTGGTTGAACGAGTAGTCGTCCGTGTCGGAGCCGTACTGCAGCGCGCCGTCCTCCCAGTCGCCGTCGGACGCATCGTTCTTGCGTGCCGAGGCAGCCAGGATCAGCTTCACGTCGCGCCAGGTGAGCAGGGGGTTGGCTGACTTGATCAGCGCCACGACGCCGGACACGATCGGCGCAGCCGCGGAGGTGCCGCCGAAGTCCCCCCAGTACAGTCCCGGCGTGAAGTCCGAGCCGTCGCCAAAGGGGTAGAGCAGCGCGGCGGACTTTGTGGTCGTGATGAACGCACCATCCCCGTCGG
>VXTU01000136.1 GCA_009837285.1 Chloroflexota bacterium
CCCCCCCGCCCCGGCGGCTGGGGGGCGGGTTGTTTTTTCACCCCCCCCTCTCCCGCAGTGCGGGAGAGGGCGGGGGGTGAGGGTCCGGGAGGCCGGGTGAGGGTTCCCGCAGGCTCCTCGATGCCTCCGAGCCCCGTGCCGGGTCGGGCGAGGCCGGACCCCCTCACCCTCGCCCTCTCCCCCGCAGACGGGGGCGAGGGGATCAGAGGCGGCGGGAGGTGAGGGTCCCGCGGCTACGGACCGCGGCCGGCGAAGATCGCCGGCGGGAAGGCAGGCTCGACGTCGTCGGGGATGCCCTCGCGGATCGCACGCTCGACGGTCTCGGCGGCGAGGTCGACCTCCGCCTCGGTGTTGAAGGCGTGCAGCGAGAGCCGCACGCTGTTGAACTCCGCAACCGAGCGGCACACGACCTTCGCTTCGGCCTGCAGGAACGCGTTCACGTCGGCGGCCGGCAGGTCGTCGACGACGAAGCAGAAGAGCCCCGTGCGCGTCGAGTCGTGGCGAGGACTCACCACACTCACGCCCTCGATGCGCCCGAAGCGCCCCTCGGCGTAGCGGTTCAGCTCCTGAGCCCGGGCGAGGACGGCCTCGGGGCCGGAGTCCAGGAACCACTCGGCGGCCTCGAGCGTGCCGGCGATGAGCGGCGTCGAGGTCGTGGTGAGCTCGTACTTCGTGATGCGCTCGCGCTCGGGCTCGAAGTTGCCGGCGAAGTCGTACGAGGCGGCCGACCGGCCCGCCACCTTCATGGGCGCGACGAGCGGGATCAGGTCCTCGCGCACGTACAGCGCGCCCATGCCGTCCGGCCCGCACAGCCACTTGTGCGAGGGGATCGCGTAGAAGTCCACGTTGGTGTCGCGCACATCGATGGGGATGTGCCCCGCCGTCTGCGCGCCGTCGACGACCACGTGGCCGCCTCGGCGGTGCGTCTCGTCGACGATGGCCTTGAGCGGCAGGAGCTGCCCGGTCGAGTAGGAGATCTCGGACAGGATGACGAGCTTGACGTTCCCGTTGGCCGCGCCCATCGAGGAGACGAACGACTCCATCGCCTGCCCGGGCGAGTCCTGCGCGTCGATGGGCACGATGACCACCTCGCAGCCGGTGCGCTCGCGCAGGTAGTAGGCGGGCACGATGCCAGAGCCGTGCTCGACATCGGTGGTGATGATGCTGTCCGCCGAGGTCACCTCGAGGCCGTTCGTGATGATGTTGATGCCCTCGGTGGTGTTGCCGGTGATGGCGATCTCGTCGGGCGAGGCGCCGCCGAGGAGGCGGCCCATGGTCTGGCGGTAGCGGTCGGCGAGCTCGAAGCGGTCGTCGAGGGCGAAACGGGTGGTGGAGCCGTGCATGAGCTCCAGGTCGAGGCGCTCCTGGACGGCCGCGTGGGTGGCGCGGCGCTTGGGGCCGGAGAAGCCGGAGTTCATGTACGCGTACTGGGTCAGTGCGGGCGTGTCGTCGCGCCACGCCCGCCACCGCTCGTTGCCCATGCCGTCGCCGTCGTTGGTCACGCGCGTCTCCCCTCGCCACAGTCCGCCGGTCGAGTCTACCGCGCGCCCCGGAATGAGGCCCGCCGAACGGCTCAGCGATCCTCGGTCGCTAGCGTTGTGAGCCGATGTTCTCGGAGCGCTCCGGCGGGTTGTACGAGCCCTCGTACGGATCCTCGCCGCCGTTGAGCTGCTCCGTCTCCGCTGCCCACCTCGACGGATCGAGGTCACGCCCCGCCAGCTCCGGGCCGTCGGCCGCGTAGCGGTGGGCGCGGAACATCGAGGGCGTCTTGCCGAAGCGGCCGGCCGGCATGAAGCCCGTGACGTACTCCCACACCGTCTCACCCTCCGGCGTCACCTCGAAGATGCGGCCGGTGGCGCCCTCGGTGATCAGGGTGTTGCCGTTGGGCTGCCGGTCCGCAGCGCTGGTCATGAAGCTGATGAACGCCAGCAGCACCTCGGCCTGGTACTGCCAGACGATCTCCTCGGTGGCCGGGTCCACCTCGAGGATGCGCGAGTGGCCCGGACCGCCGCGGCGGTGCGAGCCGTTGTCGAACAGCAGCACGTTGCCGCTCGGCAGCATCGTGAAGTGGTGCTGGTGCGACGTGACGCCCGGCCCCCACCGCCACTCGATGTCCCCGCTGTCCGGGTTGACGATCACCACGGTGTCCGTCTGGCGGAAGCTGACCAGCCAGCGGCCGTCCGGTGCGACGGAGATCGAGTTGGCGTGCGTCCACTCGCGACGCCGCTCCAGCGGGCACAGCACGTCCAGCCGGTAGTCGAAGTGCTCCCAGGAGCGCCACTCGCGCACCGTCTCGCCCTCGGGGGATAGCTCGCGCACGAGGTCGCCGACCATCGCGTCGGGGTCGTTCGCGCCCTGGAAGCCGCCGCGCACCTGCCGACGGATCTCGTCCGGCAACAGCTCGAAGTGCAGCACCACCGTGTTGCCGCTGTCGAGCCGCACGAAGTCGTGGTGCTGCTGGTCGTTGCGGTACTCCCAGACCGTGTTGCCGTCCCAGTCCTGCTCGATCAGCGCGTGCGCGTGGCCGCCGATGACCCCGACGGGGCTCACGTCGGCGGCCTCCATGAAGTGCACCGGGTTCGCGGTGTGGAACAGCACGTTCCCGCCCGGCAGGAGCTTTGCATACTGCACGCCCTCGTCGTGCACCCAGCGGTGCACGATCCGGCCCTCGGGGTCGAGCAGCGTGGCGTGGTAGCCCTCGACGTTCGAGAACAGCGTGTAGCCGTCGTGCGACTGGTCCGGGTCGCGGTAAACGAGCCCGGACGGGCGGTTACGCGTCCATGCCATGGGTGTCCCTCCCGACTATGGGTGCGTGACTGTTGCGCTGGTGTGCCGCTGGGCCGTGGTCGCGGGCGGCAGGTGCCTACCCGAAGAGCATCGCCGAGGCGCCGTCGGCGGCCTCGAAGATGGGGGTTGCCCACAGACCGACGAGGAAGATGCCGAGGAACAGCACGCCCGTCGTGAGGTAGGCGATGGGGGAGAGCCGCCAGCGCGAATCGCCGTCGGCGGGCTCGGCCACGTACATCTGGCGGATGACCTTCAGGTAGTAGTAGAGCGAGACGGTGCTCATGATGACCGCGACGGTCGCCAGCCAGAGGAAGCCCTCCTCGGCGGCCGCCTGGAACAGCACGAACTTCGTCACGAAGCCGGCCAGCAGCGGCATCCCGCTCAGCGAGAACAGCGCGGTGGTGATCACCAGCGCGAGGTACGGCTGCGTCTCCGCCAGGCCGCGGAAGTCCTCGATCTCCTCGGAGCCCGTGCGGTTGTAGAACGCGATCACCGCGATGAACACCGCGAGGTTCGTGATCAGGTAGCCGGCGAGGTGCAGCAGCAGCGCCGAGCCCGACGCGTCCGACACGGTCGTGATGGCCATCAGCATGAAGCCGACCTGGCCGATCGAGGAGTAGGCGAGCAGCCGCTTGATGTTCGTCTGCTGGATGGCGATGAGGTTGCCGACGACCATCGTCGCTACGGCGAGCGAGGCGAGCATCCACTGCCAGTCCGCCTTCGCCGCGTCCAGCGCGATCCCAAACAGCGCGAGCATCAGAGCGAAGGTCGCCGCCTTCGAGGTGGCCGAGATGTAGGCGGTGATGGGTAGCGGCGCGCCCTCGTAGGCGTCGGGCGTCCACATGTGGAACGGGACCGCCGAGGCCTTGAAGCCGAGGCCACCGACGAGGAACGCGAGGCCGAGCAGGAACGCCGGCGTGCCGACCACGCCGTCCTCGAGCGCGGCAGCGATGCCCTCGTACGTCGTGCTGCCGGTGGTGCCGTAGATGATGCTCAGGCCGTAGAGCAGCATCGCCGAGGCGACGCCGCCCAGCAGGACGTACTTCAGCCCCGCCTCGCCGGAGCGCGTGTCGTTCTTCGCAAGCGAGACGCCGACGTACAGCGAGAACGAGAGCAGCTCGATGGAGATGTAGGCGGTGAGGAGCTCGCGTGCGGCGGCCATGTAGATGGCGCCGATGGTGGACGCGAGGAGCAGCGCGTAGAACTCGCCCTGGTGCGTGATGTTGCGGTTCACGAACTCGTACGAGCCGAGCACGATCGCGACGAGCGTCGCGATGAACAGGATGCGGAAGAACGTCGTGTAGTGATCGACGGCGATGAGCTGCGCGAAGTCCGTCGGATCGCGGTCCAGGTAGAGCAGGCTCGCCACGCCGGCGATGAGCGCGCCGAGGACCGTGATGGCCGGCAACAGGTTGCGCGAGATGCGCAGGTCGGCGCGGAACGCGTCGAGCATCAGCACGACGGCAGCCGACCCGACGAGGATGAACTCCGGGAGCAGCAGCCCGTATTCGAAGTTCAGGTCGCTCACGACAGCACCTCGGGAATGCCCATCTCAAGGCCCATCGCGATGCGGTCAATCCACGGCGCGGGCCAGAGGCCGAGCGCGAAGATCGAGATCGAGAGCACAGTGGCCCCGGCCTTCTCGGCCCAGGTGATCTCGCCGACTCCGCTCCAGCGCGGGTCGGCCTCGCCGAAGAAGGTGCGCGCGAACATGCGCAGCAGGTACGTCGCCGTGATCGCGGCGGTGAACACCGCCAGCCCACCGACGATGGGGTACGCCCGGAACGCGCCGATGAAGATATGGACCTCCGCGATGAACCCGGACAGGCCCGGCAGCCCGAACGAGGCGAGGCCGGCGATGACGAAGAACACCGCCCACACCGGCATCTGTTTCGCGAGCCCCGAGTAGTGCGTGATCTCGCGGTCGTGCGACTGGTCGTAGAGCGCTCCGATGAGGAGGAAGAACAAGGCCGTCATCACGCCGTGCGCGAACATCTGCAGCACCGCGCCGCTCATCCCGATGAGGTTGAGCGTGCCGAGCCCCAGGAACACGTAGCCCATGTGCGAGACCGAGGAGAAGCCGGTCATCAGCTTGAAGTCGGTCTGGCGCAGCGCGCCGATGGCGCCGTAGAGCGCGCCGACGATACCGAGCGTCAGCAGGGCCGGCGCCCAGAACTCGCCGCCCTCGGGCATCATCTGGAAGCCGAGGCGGATGATGCCGAACGCGCCCAGCTTCATCAGCACGCCCGCGTGCAGCATCGACACGGCCGTGGGCGCGGCAGCGTGGCCGTCCGGCGACCACGGGTGGAGCGGGAAGATGCCGCCCAGCGTGCCGCAGCCGAGGACGATCAGCGGGAACATGATCTTCTGGAACGTCGGGTCGTAGGTCGCGTCGAACAGCGCCGGCAGGTCGAACGTGCCGAGTCCGGCCTCGGTGAAGATGCCGAAGATCGCCGTGAAGATCAGGATCGAGGCGGCGACGAGCATCATCATCAGCTTCATCGCGCCGTACTCGCGGCGGCCGGAGCCCCACACACCGATGAGCAGGTACATCGGCAGCACCGCGGTCTCGTACAGCAGGAACCAGAAGAACAGGTCGAGCGCGACGAACGTGCCGTAGACGCCGGCCACGAGCACGAACAGCAGGATGAAGAAGTCCTTCGACCGGTGCTCCTGCTTCCAGGACACCCACGTCCCGGTCAGGATCACGATTCCGGTCAGCAGCACCATCGGCGCGGCGATACCGTCGACGCCGACCTTGAGCTGCACCCCGTTGTCGCCGAGGAAGCCGACGTTCTCGAACCACGGCCACGCGAGCACGCCCTGGAACTGCTCGCCCCGGTAGTCGAACGCGAAGAAGACGTAGACGGAGATCGCGAACATCGCGACCGAGGCCACGCCCGTGACGATGCGGATCAGCGTCCGCTCGCCCGAGGGGACGAACATCAGCAGCACCGCTGCCCCAAGCGGGATCAGCGGGAGCGAGAGGAGCAGATAGCCTTCGTTATCCGTCATCGTTCCTCTGGACCCTCGACCCTCAGCGCCTTACGTCCGGCCGACCGCGACGAGCGCGAGCACGATGACCCCGATGGCCATCGCGAGCGCGTAGTTCGGGATGCGGCCGGTCTGGAAGAACTTGAGCCGGTAGCCCGCGAAGCTGATGCCCTGCGCGCTCCCGTCGACGCCCGTCTCGTTGACCACCCAGCGGTCGAAGTACGCCACGACCGTGGCCAGCCCGAGCACGACCCTGTCGATCGTGAACTGGTAGAGGTGGTCGATGTAGTAGCGGTTGACGAGCAGGTCGTGGAACTCCGGCGACCACTGGCGGGCGCGGACGGCACGCTCGGCCGTCCCCGACCAGTAGATGAACCCGAGCACGATGCCGGCGAGGGCGGACACAGTCGCGCCGATCGCGATCGTCGCGTCGAGCTTGAATGCGTGGCCCTCGTGTCCCTGCGTGAACACGACCTCGCCGATGCCGCCCGTGAAGCCGAGCGCGCGGCCGACGGGGTCGAGGGCGACGAAGCCGGCGATGACCGCGAGCAGCGCGAGCAGCGCCATCGGCAGGATCATCACCGCGGGCGACTCGTGCGCGTGGTCGTAGGCAGCCTGGTCCTTGGGCTCGCCGAAGAAGGTGAGCAGCACCAGCCGCGTGGTGTAGATGGCGGTGAGCGCCGCCGTCGCGGCGAGGATGACGAACGGCCCGAAGCCGGCGCCGTCCTGGAGCACGAGCAGGATCTCATCCTTCGACCAGAACCCGGCCAACGGGACGATCCCGGCCAGCGCGAGCGAACCGATGACGAACAGGGTCGTGGTGGCCGGCATCTTGCGCCGGAGCCCGCCGAGCGTCTCCACCACCTGCTCCTCGGTGGCGTGGATGACAGAGCCGGAGCCAAGGAACAGCAGCGACTTGAAGAAGGCGTGCGTGAACAGGTGGAACATCGCCGCGGTCACCGACCCCACGCCGAGCGCTACGAACATGAAGCCGAGTTGCGACACGGTGGAATACGCCAGCACGCGCTTGATATCGCTGGTCACGAGGCCAAGCGTCGCCCCGAGTGCGGCGGTCGTGAGGCCGATGTACAGCACCACGTCGCGCGCGACGAGTGCCACGTCGAACACCGGCATCATGCGCGCGACGAGGTACACACCGGCGACGACCATCGTCGCGGCGTGGATGAGCGCGCTGACGGGGGTGGGGCCCTCCATGGCGTCAGGGAGCCAGACGTGGAACGGGAACTGCGCGGACTTGCCGGCGGCGCCTGCGAAGAGCATCAGCATCGTGACGGTCAGGTACGTCTCGCCGTACCCGCCGCCCTCGGCGAAGTGAATGATCTCCTGGATGTCGAAGGAGCCGGCGCCGCGCCACAGCAAAATGATGCCGATGAGCAGGCCGACGTCGCCGATGCGCGTGGTGATGAACGCCTTCTTCGCCGCCTCGGCGGCCGTCTGGCGCTCCCAGTAGAAGCCGATGAGCAGGTACGAGGCGAGGCCGACCGCCTCCCACGAGAGGTAGAGCAGCAGCAGGTTGCCGGACACGACGAGCATGAGCATCGCCGCGCCGAAGCCGGACAGCACCGCGAAGTACCAGCCGTAGCGCACCTCGCCGCGCATGTAGCCGACTGAGTAAATCATCACCATCAGCGTGACGATGCTGACCACGGCCAGCATGAGCACCGTGATGCCGTCGACGAACGTGCTGAACTCGATCAGCAGCAGGTCATCGACCACGCCGGTGTCGATCTCGACCCACGAGAACGAGTAGAGGTTGCTGTCGCCGGGCGCGAAGTGCCCGTCCCTGAAGCTGCCCTGGAAGTCCAGCAGCACGAGGAACGAGAGCACGACCACCACGGCCATGCCGAGGATCACGATGAAGTCGCCGCGGCGCGGGACGAGGCCGTTGAAGAGCCCCATCAGCGCGAAGAGCACGGCGGGGATCGCCGGCAGCAGCCAGACATGCTCCATGCCCATACCGGCTACTCCCGGACCCGCCCGAAGGGCCGCGCGCCTACCACTTGAGATCGCTCGCTTCGTCGACCATCGCGGTCTGGCGGTCGCGGAACAGCCGCAACACGATGCCGAGCGCGAGGCCGACCTCGGCGGCGGCGACCGTGATGACGAAGATCGCGAAGATCACGCCGGTGAACCGCTCCGGGTCGAGGTAGGCCGCGAAGGCGACCATATTGATCGTGACGGCGGCGAGCATGAGCTCGACCGCGACGAGGATGAGGATGGCGCTGCGCCGCGCGAGTACCCCGTAGAAGCCGATCCCGAACAGGATGGCCGAGAGGATCAGGAAGTTCTCCATCGGGATGTCGCCGGCCATCAGGCTCCATCTCCCATCGCCGCGTCCTCGGTGTCCTCGGGGCGGTCACGCCGCGCGATGGCGATGGCGCCGATCAGCGCGATGACGAGCACGAGCGAGGCGATCTCGAAGGGGGCGCCGAAGTCCAGGAAGAGCCGCTTGCCCAGCTCGCGGAACGGGACCATCGAGGCCGTGGGGGCGCCCCACACCTGGTCGACGAGCGCGACGGAGAGGATGCCCGCCAGCCCGATGCCGATGAGGAACGCGAACGGCTTCTGCGCCCCGTCGGAGACGATGGGGTCGTCCGTCGCGTTGGTGAGCATGAGACCGAAGAGCAGCAGTACGGTGACGCCGCCGCCGTAGACGAGGATTTGCACGAGCGCGAGGAACTCGGAGCCGAGCAGCAGGAAGATCGCCGCCACTCCCAGCAGGGTCATCACCAGCGACAGGGCGGCGTGGACGATGTTCTTGAGCAGCACCGCGCCGAGCGCGCCGCCGATGATGACGGCGGAGGCGAGCCAGAAGACCAGCTCGGGCGCGGTCAGGACGTTGATCACCAGCAGCACGATGAGCACGAGCAGGATCGGCGTGAGCACCGCTCCTGCGACGAGGCCGCCATAGATGATCACCCGGTCGAGCTGCGCTGGTAGCGGCAGCCGGAACGACCCCTCCGGGTAGAAGGCGCGCCGCAGGAGCGCGGCAAGCGGGGCAGGAAGCGGTAGGCGTTCGATCACGTCAGGCCCTGTACCACGCTCCGGATCGGGGCCGACCTAGATGTCGGCGACCCACTCATCGAGTTCGCCCGCCCGGTGCTGCGCAAGCAGCTGCGGCAGGTCCATGACCAGGTCTGCACGGTCGTAGACCGACATCTCATGGCCCGTCCACGTGTTGTTCATGGCGATGGCCTCGAAGTTGCAGACCTCGACGCAGATGTTGCAGCGCATGCAGCGGGCGTAGTCGATCCAGAACTTGTCGATGATCTTGCG
>VXTU01000025.1 GCA_009837285.1 Chloroflexota bacterium
TCGGGTTCCTGATCCACTGGAGCCGCGTTCCGTTCTCCACCGTGGCCCATCAGCACGGATCGAACCGTAGTCGACTCGAACCCGAAGAGATGTGAGAGGCCTATGAGATCGAGAGCCGAACGCGTGAGGAATTGATCATTGTTGAGCAGGGGGCCCAACCAGCTGGCGGACGCATTTGCTGGACGAGCAGTGGCCGCGGGCGCTACGTGCCGGTCCACGAACGGCTAGAGGCGCTCGGGAAGCAAGACGTTCACCGTGACCAGGGGGCTCGTGACGCGCACCGCGCTGAAGGCGGCGAGGAGATCGGACACGGCGCCTGGCTGCCGTCGCGGTCAGGCCGACAAGAAGCTGGCCGAGCGTGCCCGACTGGCTTCAGCGCGTGCGGGGTACGCGCCTGATTGGCTCCGAGATGAGGGTGTCGCCTTCGGGGCTCGCGAGCCGGCGCTCCAGGGCTGTGAATGCCTCGATGATCTCGGGTGCCTCGAATGCCCGGTTGCGCCGTCCGACGGTCATCTGCCTGAGGATTCCCGCCGAGACGAACCGGTCGATGGCCAGGCTGGTCGCCTGGAACGACCGGCCGATCAAGTCTGAGGCGGTGTTCGTGGTCAGCAGCGGCGCGCCGGGGAGCGCGTCGACGAGCAGATCGACTGAAGACCCACCCCGCACGGGGCTGAGGCGCTCGCGCCACGAGTCCTGGAGCGCCCGCACGTGTATCTCAAAGCGACTGGCGTTCTCGGCGGCCCGCCGGCATGCGCCCGCAAAGAGCGCGATCCAGCTGTTCATGCCGGCCTGAGCGTCCTCGGAATCGGGCGGCCCGTCGTGGCGTGTGGCCGTGAGCCCGGCGATGTAGTCGTCGGGCCACGTGGCCAGGATCAGCGAGATCGGGGCAAGGACGCGCGACGCAAGTCCACGCCGTCTCAGCACCAGGTGAGTGAGCGCACGCCCCGTGCGCCCGTTCCCATCGACGAATGGGTGGATCGTCTCGAACTGGGCGTGGGCAATCGCGGCCTGCGCGACCGCCGGGAGTGATTCGTCGTTGCAGAACGCGGCGAGGTCGGACAAGAACTCGTCGACCTGTTCCGGGGGTGGCGGCACGAACGCAGCCGCGCAAGGGTTGTAGCTGCTGCCCCCGATCCAGTTCTGGACTGCCCGGGCTCGCCCGGTGTGTCCTGCCAGCGGAGTCTCGGCGAGCAGCCGTCGACGGGCCTCGAGCATGATCTCGACGGTGATGTCCCCGCCACGGGGCACAGCCTCCGCCGCCCAGCGCATCGCGTCGATGTTCCCGATCACCTCGACGGCGGTGACGTCCCGCGGATCCTCGCCGAGTTCACGGGCCGCCTGCGCGCGGAGGAGCCTGCGGCCACCGACCTCCAGTCCCTCGATCCGGGAGGAGGCGACCGCTTCGGCGCGTAGCAGGAGTCGAGCAAGCGCCTCGGTGTCGGCCAGTGCGCCTGCCGTCGCGTTGAGCCGGACCAGCGCTGCCTCTGCATCGGCGACATCGGCTGCGACGTCCCCGTCGAGCACGAACCGCCGGCCGAGCAGTGGGTCCGGGATGTAGACTTCGTAGTCACAGGGGAGGCGATCGCGGCGTGTCTGCCCGCGAGCATCGCCCTCCCAGCGTCGCGCTTCTAGCCGCCCCAAGGCCCTCTCCGTATTCAAGGATACAGCATAACCTTGAATATGAAGTCGAGCTGTTCAAGGTTGGGCACCCTCCTCACGTGCCCGTCACGAGTCCATCGGTCAGTTTCCCGAGGAGATCGGAGGGCTGCAGCTCCTGGCGCAACGGAGACTCGCCGGAACAGCCCGCCCCCCACGGTTGCTGGTCGGCTCCGTGTGCCTGGCTTATGGCCCACCGCCCTTGACGACGAGCGGCGTGACGGCGGGCACGCCGGCAGTGAACAACGCCCGGAAGCGTGCGTTCACGAAGTCGGGCGCGGCGAGGATGTAGACACCCACTCGCCGCCGGCGAAGGCGTAGACGGCCGCGAGGCCGCGCCCAGCCGCGCAGGCATCGAGGTTGTCGACGCTGCCGCCCTCGTAGACCACGAGGCTGAAGCCCTGGGCGATCTCACCGATCAGGCAGCTCGTGAATGGCACGGTGACCTCGGGCGCGGCCGGAGCCGGCGTCGCCGGGCCCTCGCTGCGCACGACCAGCGGCAGCAGCGTCGGGACGGCGTCGGTGAACAGCGCCCGGAACGGCGCGTTCACGAAGTCGGGCGCGTCGAGGATGTGAGAGACCCACTCGCCCTCGTGGAGCACGTACAGCGCGGTGGCGTGGCGGCGCCCCGCGCAGGCCACGAGGTCGTCGACGCTCCCGCCCTCGAAGACGACGAGGCTGAAGCCGACGCCGACCGCCCCGCGCAGGCAGCTCGCCGAAGGGCCGGCCTCGACCACCTCGGCGAAGTGCACGCGGTAGACGCGCGCGCGGCTGCCGTCCGGCGAGGTCACGGTGACCGTGATCTCCTCCACCCCGTCGAGGTCGACCTGGTGGCCGTTGGCCTCAGCGTCCGCGTCGGCAGGGCCGATGGCCACGGTCGCGCCGTCCTGCGCGGCCATGGCCGCGACCGTCGTCGACGTGACACCTGCAGCCGCGACACCCTCGTACTTCCTGCGTGCGGGGTCGAACGTGCCGAAGTCGACCCCGCTCAGGGTGAGCGTGGCGAGGCGGGCATCGATGGCGTGGGGCATGTTGTAGGTGTAGACCTTGCCGTCGTGCGCGTCGGCGACGTACATCACCGCGCCGTCGGACCAGATGCCGCGCGGGCTGTTGTTGCCGACGCGGCCCGGCTCCTCGAAGTCCTCATCCGACGCGCGCTCGAGGGCTGCTGCCTCTTCTTGCGGCTCGCCGGGCGGCACCGGCAGGCGGTAGGCGAAGAGCCGTTTCGCGCCGTGGTCGGAGACCCAGACCGTGACGCCGTAGGCGAAGAGGACTTCGCATCCGGCAAGGGCTGCAACCGCATCGCCACGGAACTCAACGCCGAGGGAGTGCCGACCCTCGGCGGCAACCAGTGGTACCCGGTGACGATCACGCGGATCCTCAAGAACGAGACGTACACCGGCCGCACCGTCTACCGGCGCACCAAGAAGGTGAAGGTGCGACGCCCGGGCACGACGAGGCGCGTGGAGCGGCACATCGAGCAGGCCCCGAGCCAGCACATCGTGATCGGGGGCGCCTCTCCGCAGATCGTGTCACGGGACCTCTTCGATCGCGTGCAGGCGCGATTCGGAGACCCGGAACGCCTGGCGAAGCGCGCCCCGCCGCACAGCTACCCGTTGCGTGGGCGCCTGCGCTGCGGGCACTGCGGCGCTGGCATGGTGGGGCAGTCGGTGAACCGGGGACGTTACCACTACTACCGCTGCAACCGGCTGTACCTGTCCGACGCTGAGAAGCGCTCCACGAGCAGGCAAATTCAACAGGAGTCCTTGGAGTCGGCCGTCCGTCGGGCCATCGAGGACGTGCTGGCGCGGCCGGACCTCGCCATTGAGATGGCTGAGCGGCTGAGGCACGGCACAGACCACGCCGTCCGGCTCGCCGAGCTGGATCGCGAAATCGCCCGGGTCGGCGAGAGTGAGGGTCGGCTCGTAGAGCTCTACACGGATGGGCGCATCGCCAGAGCCGCGCTCGACCGCAAACAGGACGAGGTGATGCGGCGCAAGGGGGCGCTGGAGCGAGAGCGCGCGCAACTGCGTGCGGAGGCCGAGCCCGGGCCCGATCCGGAGTTGCTGCGCGAGCGTATGCCGGAGGTGCTTGCGTTCATCCGCGAGTGGGTCGCGAAGGCTGAGGGCGACGACCTCGATCTGCTGCCTCAGGCGCTAGACGTCCGAGTGGATGTCTCGCCCGATGAGGCCGATGTACGCGTCGAGGTGCCGATGATCGAGGCTAAGGAGGGGGCAGATTCTCTCACCACTGCACGAACATCGGCATCACCGCTCGCCTGCCACAACCGGCGGTTCGGAGCGCCTGCCGTTCCGCCGGACCTTCGCGCGGAGCCCGAAGGCCGGGAAGCGGGCTTAGCGAGGAACAGTCACCCGGGCGCCGGCATAGTTCGATATGTAGGTAGTTCTTGATAAATACCGACATATCGCCTACGCTCTCGTCATGGTTCGTGCGACGACGGACAGCATTCTTGACCTAGCACGCGAGGTTGGCGTGATCCGGCCGCGAGACCTGGAGGCCGCGGGAATCCCGGGGAGCTATCTCTCGCGGCTGGCACACACTGGTGAACTCGACCGGGTGGGGCGGGGACTCTACACCCTGGCGGGCGCCTCGCCGACCGAACACCGCTCGCTCGCTGAAGTTGCGAAGCGCGTCCCACGAGGAGTGATTTGCCTCCTTTCGGCGCTGCGCTTCCACGAACTCACGACTCAGGCTCCATTCGAGGTATGGCTCGCCATCGGGCAGAAGGACCGCACGCCACGACCGAACGGCACGCGCCTGAGGATCGTGCGCGTCTCGGGTGATTCGCGTGACGCCGGCGTAGAGACGCACGTTGTCGAGGGCGTACCCGTCCGCATCTATGGCGTTGCGAAGACCGTCGCGGACTGCTTCAAGTTCAGGAACAAGATCGGCGTCGACGTCGCTTTTGAGGCTCTCCGCGATTGCCTCGAACAGCGCCGCTGCACTACCGACGAACTCTCCGAGTACGCTCGCGTATGCCGCGTTTCGCGCGTCATGCAGCCCTACATGGAGGCGCTCGCTTGAGTCCCGGGGCGCCCGCGGAACCCTGCCGCCTCGGTCCGGCGCATGTGATGCGAGCAGCCCCACGATCCACTGCGAATGCTCTAGATGGTGCGATACCGTATGGAGTTCTCTACACCCCGCGGTGCCTCGGACGCCGATGGGCCTGGTCTAAGTGAGCCAGCTGGCTGGTATTCTCCGTCCACAAGCATCAGCAGGATGTACAGATAGATCTCAAGTCTGGTGACGGAGGACATTAGATCTAGAACCCGTCGACAGAACAGCGTGTAGTTTTCTCGGTACGTCTCCTCGATTGCTCCCGACGATGACTTGACGCACACGACTTCATCGCTCCCAAAGTCGTAGAACGATGCATGGTGCGCGACTCCATTTCGAATTACAGAATCCATGTGGGGGACGAAGAGCTCGTCGAGCGGCGGGTGCTTGCCGAGATGGGCCGCCTTGTTTGAACTGGCCAACTCGGCGAAGCGCGGGATCACCGACATAGTCCCCTTTCGTGTGGGGATGGACAGCTGGCGCCAACGAGCGATAGCTTCCACGCCAATCGCTAGAACAGACATCTGCGAGATAGTTTCATAGCAACTTAGATAGAAGTGCCGAATGCGCTCGAAGTCCTTGCTCGTGACGGAGAACTTTGTCAGGTCGGCTGGCTCCTTCTTCCAGTACCGCAGGTTGAGTACCGGACTCAAACTCTCCCAGATCTCCATGAACTCCCGGTGCAGGTCATGGATCTGACGCCAGAGCTCCGCCGCAAGTCCACTCGAGACGATGTTCTCGGTGAATTCCTGCAGCAACTCGGGAGCCGCTCCATGCGCTTCCGCGATCCGCTCTCCGGCTTGGATCGTGATCTCGTCGACGTCATATGTGAAGGCTCGCAGAAAGTGCGCGGTCTGATCGTGCAACAGGCTCAGGCGGTCAGTTCGCTTGTCGCCATCAGGGGTACGCCCGAACTTCGCTTTGGCCACTCGATCGAACAGGTCGTCTTGGCCCCTTTCGAAGTGGGAGAGAAGCTGGCGAAGAGCGTCCCAGAGGTCTGTGCGCAGGGCGTGTCGGAGTACTTCGTCTTGCTCGAACGCTTGGTAGTCGGAAAAGCGGCCCCAAGTGGTCATAAACGGACTAAAGAAGCCTTCACGCTCCGTCAGGAGCTCAGAATCGAATGCCAGCACCGCCAAATACTCATCTTCGGCAGCATCTGCTGCCTCGCCGGTTAGCCAGCGGCCATTTCGTGGCTCCTCGTAGCTAACGTCAGTGTTATCGAGATCGACCAGCACTGCGTAGACAATCTCAATGCCACAGCCCGGACATGGGAAGCGATGTGTCTGCCTTGGGCGATGACCAATAGCCGTGCGTGTTAGCGTGATGCCGTCGCAACTCTCACAGCGTAAGGCGTTTCGGACGATCATCCTCGAGCCTCCAGTTCGACTCCCACGCTCGATACCCTGGTCTAGAGCACCTGCCAGGACACCCTAGCCCTCAACGGGATAGGTGGACTGCGCCGCGACTCTCAGACGCGAGGGCCGCCACATCATCACTCTCCACTGCGTTTGTTGCATAGCTGAATCCGTCTGCGCTTGAGGTGGATGGCGGGTTTGGGAGCATCGGTCCCGGTCGGCGACGGCCTCAGTAGCCACTGCTTCGATACCGCCAATCGGGTCGACCAGCAGTGACTCGGCATCAGCAGGCACCGTCGCGCTTCGTGGAGGTGCCCGACTAAGTTGCCAGGGCCTTGAGGAGCGCCTCGCGAGCGTCCGAGTAGTACAGAATGGTGAGCTTGGTCGCCATCTCGTCAGAAAGCTCGTTGAGCTGGCGGCGCGCGGAGATCGGAATCAGGAGCGTCGAAGCAGCCTTCTCAACGGCGAGTTCCGCAACTCCCACCGGATCATGCACAGGGTCTATCGTGCCGCCGAGATTGAGCCCGCCGACGGCCACTAGTCCGCCGTGGACGTTCGTCCCAAGGAGTGCGCTGCACAGGGCAAGCAGCGCAGGAAGACCGAGGAACGCCCCGCTCCGCGAAGCGTCGAAACCGCGGAGTTGCACCGCGAATTCATGCGAAGCCGGATTCCGGTCGCCGACAAGTTCATTGGACCGCGACAGCAGATTTCCTTCCGCGTAGCGAACGCTCTCACGGAAGGGCCCGGGGGCGGGAATGTTGGTGATGCGCACACCGGACCCTTGGCGCATGGTCACGTCAATCCGGTACAGGCCAGCGTGTTCTCCCTCTCCCCCTGGGCTGATCGCCCAAACCTGGCCCGCCGGCAGTGGATCCTCGCTGATAACGTCCTCACTCTGGACTTCCGGAGTTCCGACGAACCGTTCGATGCCATCGTCGCCGAGGCTGTAACTGAAGTGGGTATTGCGAAACTCCGCACTCCCGATGCGCTTCTGTTGCTCCTTCACCCGACGCCTGCACTCAAGCGCCAAGCGCGCCGCCCACTCAATGTCGGCATCCGGAATCTCGGCGCTGCTATCCGGGTACAACAGCTTTAGCAGCCCGTCGATTGTGCGATCCACGGCGCTTGCGTCCCTCCCACTCAGCGCTCCTCCATAGCGGAGGCGGCCGTGAACTGCTGACAGCCTTGATTCCGTGCGCAATCGTGAGTAACTCTCGGCGAGGAAGTCGTTCACTAATCCGAAGTGGTCAGTGAGGAGCGCCGATTCCATCTTCGGAACTTCCCAGCCGGGGACGTACGCGTGCAGGCGGTCCATAAAGGCCGTGTCATTCTGCATGTCCCGTGGTAGTGGCCCCAAGAGATGTCCGATCCGCTGTTGGTGGCTGACATCCACCTCGAAATTTCCGACAA
Organism: Chloroflexota bacterium; assembly: GCA_009837285.1. Lineage (GTDB taxonomy): Bacteria > Chloroflexota > Dehalococcoidia > UBA2979 > UBA2979 > VXMT01. Next base: position 7,500 of record VXTU01000025.1, read on the forward strand.
ACACGAGCCCACCGGACGCGCGAATGCTCTCGCGGCCCCGGCTGAATTCACCGGACTCCATGTATCCCTTCATGATGTTGACGCCGTCCTTCTGATCGAAGGCGACCCCTGATATCTCGTCGAAGCAGACCACGTCGTACTGAGCAACCAGCCCTCGTTGGCCAGTCGCGTTGTTCACGAACATCCGGGCCACGGTGGACTTGCCACCTGAGACCAGGTGCGCGTAGGGAGACACCTGTTGGAAGAGGTGCGACTTGCCCGTCCCTCGCGGCCCGAGTTCGACCATGTTGTAGTTGCGTTGCACGAACGGCACCATCCGCAACAGCAACATTTCTTGCGCCCGGCGGGAGAACGCCAGAGGCTCAAGCCCCACGCTCCGGATCAATAGATGCTTCCACTCGTCAACGCTGAAGGCGGTTCTACCCGCAACGAAGTCGTCGAGCACGCCTTGCTTCGAGAGCTGGATGGGGCGCAACGAGGCTATCCCGAAGGGTCGGCCGCCCTGTTCCTGCGCCACGGTCGCGTCGTACTCGAGTTGCACCTCGGCGTAGAAACCGCCGGTCAGCATCCGCTGGTGGGCGGCCACGCTCTTGGGATCGATGCGAACATCGTTCAACTGGAGGCTAGGGAGTGTTGCGTAGTAGGCGTCAGCCCGGGGGTTGAGTCTAGCCGTCACGATGTCGATGAGCTTCACGGTGCCGAGTTCACGGGCGCGGGACTTGAACAGCTCTTCATCGCCCGGACGCACAGTCCTGTTGCGCATCTGTATCTCGACGATGGCCAGGCCCTCCTCGATTTCCGCCTCATCGGTGCTCGCGCAATACCGCCCGAGCAGGAACTCAGAAACGTACTCGGGGACCGGATAGCGGCCCTTGAATTGCCGGGCGAGGTCCTTCCGGACCACATAACCGGGAAAGGCTTCGGCGGCGAGCTCGTCGACGCGGTCCATCGTGATTTGCATCAGCTACGCTCCCCCGACGATAGTGCTAGCCCGGGCAGCCACTCGGCCGTCTGCTTGCAGGATCACGATGATCGCTGCCGCCCCTTCCTGTTCATCGTCCCGGACGAGCAAGGCGACGGAACCCTCGGCCGTAACTTCGCTGCCGCCACCGGCGAGGGAGCTGCTGGCGTCACCCGCTTTCGTGCGGATATCGAGGTGCGTCCCCACGGCTGCACCATCAACGGTGACGATGCAGCGTAGGCCTCGCCAGTCGTGTGAGACTACGGTGGGCTGTGTCGTGTCTCCCGAGCCCGAAACGCTCACGACCGGCACGACGCACTCCTGCGGGCTCAGCCCCCCGTGCTCGTACTCGGCGCCTCCCTGGAAGGAGCAGATGCTTGGAGCCCCGACGAACTCAACGGATCGGTTCCAACGCCACGAGAATGTCGGCAGGTCATCCGCCGGCGCGCCCGGTTTGAGAAGCGCGAAACGCGGCTTTCTGAAGTCCGTGAGGTGCTCCGGCAATTCTGCAGCGGGCAGCCCCCCGGGCAGCAGCAGCCACCCGTGGTCGGTGACGACCACGATACGTCGCCAGCCTTGCTGGACCAGGGCGCCGATTCGATCGGCGATCCGGCGGAGTTCCACTCCCCAGGCACTCTCGAATTGCACGCCCCGTGTATGCCCGCTCGCGTCGATGTTCCCGAACTCTGCCCATCCTCGACCGGATGGCTCCCCGAGCCGGTCCCCCTCAAGTATCTGCACAGCACCAGCTGCGATGGCGTCGCGAAGTCCGGTCGCGACTACCTTTGTGCCTGAATCGGGCCATACCGGGACGGCGTCCCCTTCTGGCCGCGGCGAATCCACAGAGACGGAGCCCGCGGACGGGGACACTGACGGTTTGCCGGTCGCAGTCACGGTAGGTAAGGCTGCCAGTCCGGGCTTCGTGGTGCAGTCGATTCCGTCTGCATTGAGGATCTCCGTCAGGCGCATAGCCGTGTCGTATCGAAGGCCATCGGCGAACATCACACAGGTCCCCTCCTCGACGGTGGGAGGGGGCATCGGAACGTAGCTGCCGGGCTCCGCGACGTAGGCGCCCTGAAACGCTGTCGCTCCTGCTTCGAGCCAAGGTCGATAGATGCTCCGGACCGCGTCTCGCACGATCGCTGCGTCGCTGCCAACTGCCGCGGAGAGTGCGTCCAGTGCAGCGATATCGGTCCTCCAGCCCTCGCGCGAGTAGGCTTCTGCCATTCCAGCAATCGTCGTCCCGGCGAGGGGGTACCGGGTAGTTTCAGCAAGCCGCGCGAGGTGTTCCAAAACGCTCGCGAGCGGAGACGAGCCGAGCTTCGTCCACACCCAGCCCCTCCGCATGCCGTGCTCGCGCTCGAGTTCCAGAATCCGAGTACGCGCGGTCTCCGAGTCAAGCTTAGCCAGGCCCGCGATTCCCTCACGCAGCCTTCTCTCGGCGTCTTCGTTGTCCTGCGGCCACGAGTCAGGGTGGTCAAAGAGGGTAGGGGGCCCCTCCGGGCGCGCTTCGCGCAATGCCTCAACCACTCCGCTGTAGCGATGGGGCGCCTCGACGAAGCGCGCCCAGGTGGTTTCCCACCCGGCAGCCCGCTGCCCGAGAAGTCGCGCGGCCTCGATGGGATCGGCGCTTTCTGGATCGAAGCCGTACCGATCCCTGCAGATGTCGGCGAACGCAGCCAGCTCTCGATCGCGTAGCCCGGAACGTGATGCTTCTGCGTTCGCGAGCCAGTCCAGGACTGACCGGTCAGAGTCGCGAATAACCAGGCTGTCGAGAAACGCCGCTCGGATCGGTGCTGCGCCGCGTAGGGATTGCTGCGTTTGGTGAGCAAGTTCCGGCAGAGACTCGATCAGCCCCCGCTCAGTTGCGGTATCGGAGTCCACATCCACCCCGAGACCAGTGTCCTTGTTCTGGAGGAACGCTCTGACCGTCCAGTCTCTCGAGTTTTGCTGGTTCCAAAGCACCCCACGGTATTTGAGCTCCGCGAGCGGCCTAAGTTCGAAGGGGCACTTCTCGTCGGCTCGCACGTCCTCCCGGCCGAATCCTGGAATGTAGAGAATCGGCGTCTCGCGTTCGGAATGCGGCGGGTCGATCGTCCGGTCGACGATGCAGCGAAGCCAGTAGCCCGGGCCCCGCCGCTCTTCGGGCTCGTACTCTCCCAAGGTGTACAGGGGCACGCCGCGCCTTATCAGCTCGGGAGTGAGTCCCTTCCATTGACCCTTTTCGTCCGGCCAGAGAATCGCGGCCGGGGGCTCCTGGTATTGGCTGTTGTAGGCACCAGCCTTGTCCAGTGCGTCTACGAGCACATCCAGGAACGTGGGCGCAGCCATGGTCGCACTCATGGTGTCGACGTCGCTCTCTCCGCGCGCTTCTGCGCGAGCCTGAGATGCGGGTCGTTTCGACGCTCGACCCCTCCTGGATCGAGCCCGCGATCCTTGACCCGTGCGCCCTTCACTCGCCTCCGTAGTACCTCGGCCTCGATGAATGGACGGATGTTGATCGGTACTCCGTCGTTGACATCCGGCTCCCAGCCAATGGGCTGTTCCCGTGGCGACTTCCATCGAATGAAGATGTCGTATGGCTCTTCGCCCTGGCGGATGGCCTTGAGTTTCCTCTGCAGCTCCAGTGCTGCCGCGACGCGCGTGGCGGCGCCTGCGACCCCGGCGTTGCGGGCGAGTTGCTGGTTGCCGAGCCACGAGCCGAGGTACGTGTAGATCAGCTTATCCAGCCGGCGCTCGTCCAGTGTGTGATAGTTGGCGAGGATAGCGAACCCGTCCGGGAGCCCGTCCCAGATGTGCCAGATGAAGGGGCGCTGACCAAAAGCTCCAAGTGCTGGGAGAAGAACCCATTGCGCAGCCAATCTTCCAGTTTCTGGCCGCCGAACCCAGCACCCTGTAGCAGTTGCTCCTCGAGCGCAGGCGACCAGGCTGACCCATAGGCCTGCATGAGCAGCGCCCGGAGACGCTCGGATGCCGCCCGGTCGCCCCCGAGTGACGGGATCGGCACAAGGCCATCGGTATCGGCCAAGCGCGACAATCGATCGTCCGCCGGCTGTTCGGGCCATCGGTAGCCGAGGAGCCGCGCGACGGCGACCTGAAGGGGATCAGTGCTGTCCGACGGATCGCCCTTGAACACCCACTGCGTTGGATCGTGCGACTGCAGGTCGGGGAGCGATCCGCGATCGTCTGCTAGCTTCTGCCACTTCTCAAGGTCGAACGGCACCTTTGTGAGGCTGCCATTGGTGACTTTGAGCTGCCAGTCGATGGCCTTGACGGCTTGGGCGAACTCGCCTGACGAGCAAAACGCCCATAGCGCATCGGTGAGCGACTCATCGCGGGGCACGAGCGCCGCCATGTTGCTGTCAAAGCTCGCGCCGGTATAGATAGCGCACTTCAACTCGCGCATGAGGCTCACCGCAACACCCTTCTTGCCCCACGCCGCCAGTCCCTGCTTCCGGGCAAGGAGCCGACCGTCGTCTGACCAATCCAGCACGCCACTGAGCCCTCCGACGGGTTCGGTTGCCGAGACCGTGGTCTGAAGATACCGCCACCGTCGAGAAGGAAGCGGTACTTCCCAGAAGTACCGGCGAAATCGGGCGTCAACACCAGGCTTGTTGCCTTGATGGCTCGAAGCAAACTCACCAAGCTGGGGCAGATCTGACAAGTGGCCAACGAACGAGATGAGGGAATCAGGACTGCTCCGGTGCGCTGCCTGCTCGATGCCGTGGAGTTCACCATGACGCAGCTCTTCAGCCTTTTCTCGGGGAGAGGGCGCCTGCGACGCATCTATCGCGTGGAGTCGGCCAGCCGAAGATGGTGGGGCATTAGTGAGGATCGCCAGGGCTGTGAAGGCCCCGGCGGCGGCGGGGCTCTCGAAGCCATTCTCGCCGATGCGGGCGGCGAGCACCCACGCCTGATGGGCAAGGATCTCCTTGCGAAACTCCTTGTACGCGCCCTGAACGTACCAGTTCTGCGGCGTCACAACGGCGTAGGCGCTACCAGGGAACGCGAATGCCCGGCTCCGTTCAACGAAGGCCGTAGCGAGATCGGACTGTGCAAGGGGGTGTCTCGCAGAGAGGAAGCCCCTTAGGGTCTCTCCCTGCTTGCCTCGAGCCAGGTAGGGAACGTTGGTCGCAACCAGCGTGTAGCGGCGCGTCAAGAGATCGGCCGCGCGCGCGGCACCTCGCGCGATGCCCCCGAAGACTGCTGCGACAGGGTCCTCGTGGCCACTCTCGTTCGCTAGGGCCTCGTTCAAGAGCGGCTCGACTTCATCGAACTCGGGGCTGAACATGCCATCTTGCGACAGCGAGTCCGATGGGTTGATGAGGCTCCCAATCTGAGGGGCATGCCGGAACAGTTGATGTAGGCGCGCCAGCGAATAACTCAGGTTGTTGTCATTCCCTGCAAGCCGGGTCCATTCCTCAGCCGGCCCGCTCAGTGGGATACCCGAACACGCCAGGTTGGGGACTCGCAGGTCCCAGTAGCCATCAACCTTCCATGCCGCCAAGGCGAGCGAGAAGGCGGCGATCTGCACGCAGCGCGGATCAAGCTCGAGGCCGAAGAGGTTGTGCTGAAGCACGGCATCCGCCGCGTCGCGGGCATCGAGCCCTTCTTCCTCCATACGCATCCGGCGGAGCATGTCGAATGCGGCCACGAGGAAGTGGCCCGAGCCACAGCACGGATCCATCACCGTTACTCTTGACGCCTCGGCCGGCCAGTCGGGGAACCTGCCGGCCGCCGGCGTGCCATCCTCTAGGCGGCGGAGGTACGTGAACTCATCGACAAGGGGGCTCTTCGGATGACGGCTTGCCCACCATGCTCCGAGCGAGTTCTCCAGTAGGAACCGGACCATATAGTCCTCGGTGAAGAGTTGGGAGTACGCGGCGAGGTCGCGCCCTTCGATCTTCCGTTCGCTGCCGCCTACTTCCTTCTTCTTGGCCGACTGCCAGAACTGGTAGACCCACCCAAGACCGTCATCTGAAACGAATATCTCGCGCGGCAGGTCTTCGATGATTCGCTCGAGCCCTGCACGCCCTTCCGGTGCCAGCGGGACGCGGCTACACGGATCTTCCGGCCGGAAGATCCCTGGCAGCATTCGGGCAGCGTACTGCACAGCCAGTGCCCAGCCGTCCGGCTCGCCGGTCGCGGCCGCGAGTTCCTTGCACTCTTGGATCGTCACAGCGACGTCCCCCGGATTGACCAGGAGTTCGTTCTCCGCGAGGAATCGGGCAAAGAGCATCCGGTGCCAGTCCCCGTACGCCACTTCCTCGATAACCAACGCGACTCCGTGTTGGAAGTCGCCCCCTCCGAGCTGGCGAGCCTTCGCGCGGAGCGCGTTCCGAAGCTCTCGCTCGCTCCCCGAGTGCGAAGGCGATGGGCGCCGCTCTTCGACCCCGAGCCTTCGGATCCCCGCTTCTGCCGCGCGCTCCGCCGTCTCGCGGGCGCTCACGACCGCCTTGTCGAGCAGGTTGCGAAGGTCGGACGCCAATGCAGCCAAGCTCAGGCTCCTCGCTACATGATCGTGACGGGCGTCCCCGCCTCGATCTTGGCGAGCAACTGGCTTCGGAGTTCCTCGACATAGGCATCGACATCCTCAACATCGCGGAGCGTGGCGGACCTCGGACGCAGCGAGATAGCTTGGGGCTCCTGGAGGCGCACCGCCTCAAGAAGCGCCGCACCAGCCCGGACGGGAGTCGCCGCGATCGCGTCATCTCTGTGCTCAAGTGAGGAGTTCCGCAATTCCATGAGGAGTGCGTCGAGGGTTCCGATCTCAGGCGCGGGAGTGAGGGTCAGCCCGTGGGCTTCAAGCAGCTGCTTCCGAACGGTCGCATCAAGCCTCGACCACTCGTGCCGACTCTCAAGGTCCTCCACAGCCGAGCCTAGAGCCGTCTCGAGATGTTCATGCTTGTCCACGATTGCCCGCCGAAGTTCAGACTCGAGATGTCGGCTGAGTTCCGATAAGGGATTCGGTTCTTCAAGCAGCAGCCGTCCTTCGCGGATGGCATCTGCATCCGGCCCGACTTCGGCCGCGACTGGAAGGGCGCGAGCGTAGTCCCGTAGCTCCGCAACAGCTTCCCACTGGCGTAGGCGGGTCCTTGCGGTCTCTGCGAGTGGCCCCCATGTCTCGAAGTACTCGACGAGCTGTTCCTTCTGCTCATGCATCCGAACGAGCAGTTCGTTGTCTCCGAGGTTGTTGAGTGTGGCGAGCAGCGCCGGTTCTGGCGGATCAGGCAGCGGGGCAACTCCGCCCGCCCCCTCCGCTAGATCGAACAGCCGCTGCAGGATGCCCCGAGCCGCCTCTGGCTCGCGACCTTGCTCGTGGTCGACTCCCACCCGCTGGGCAAGCTCCCTGATGCCAACTCGATGCTGAGGGGCGACGACGATCTGTTCGAGAAAAAACTCAGCCGGGCCGATGTCCTGCCTCGTAAGCCCGCGGGCCTGCAGCGGCTTTCCAAAGCGGGTGGCCCGCAGTAGTCCCGAGCCAAGCAAGGCGATCAATCCGCCGTTGACCGCGTCCCGCGGCCACCCGTACGGAGGGGCTTCGAAGTGTTTTCGTACGTCCTGACCCGTGACACCTTGAGCTCCGATCCGCTCGAGAATCTCTCTGCAAACCGGATGCCGGGCGACCTCGTCATGATGGTCGACGCTCGCCAAGGGGTCGGGCGCACCCTCAGCGGCACGATCGAAGACGTTGTGCCACTCGGCCGCATCGCCATCCGTGAATCTTGGGAACATGCGCGAGAGGCTATGGTGCAGCGCCTCCTTGACGTGTTCGCCGAATCCCGCATGAGTGAGTTCGTTGCCTCCGCCTTGGTAGACCTTCGCGTGCTCCACGATCCGCGTAGCGATCGTGGATACGTCGTTGTTTCCGTGCCGAGCCCGCGACTCCATTGCCGCACGCTGCTCCTCCGCCTCCGGCGTACCCGATGTCGGAGGGTTCTCCACGATGGCGCGGGCGGCCACGGAACGGGCAATCGCTTCATTCAGCGCGTCATCGTTTTCCCGTGGCAAGAACACGAAGACCGTGGGCGACTCGAGGCCTGCGCGTCTCGCGCTCTCGCGGACCGCCGTCTCAGTAGTCGACCAGCCATCTTGGATCCACACAGGCACCCTGCCCTCCGAGGCCGGGGGTTCAGGGCTAAAGTCGACGTGATACTCCCATGGCGTATTGCTGTCGCCATGAGTCGCCGTGATACTCGGAATTGCCGCGTCGATAGCCTTTCGGAACTCTTCACGCCGTTTTTCGGAGCGGCGGCCCTGGTCGGCGAGGATCTCCCTGCGAGCGTTCAGATACGCAGAATCCCACGCCGCGCCTTCGACCGTCTGGAGGCGGTACTCATCCTCGATCTGCATCAGGGTTCCGTCGTCAACCAAGCCCTGAAGCGCGATCTGCACGCGCTCTCGCACTGCACTGCTCCCGGCACCCAAGTCCTCAACGACGAGGTCGGCGAGGATGTCGGCCGTCGCCCCGATACCGGTGAAGTCTGGGTTCTTCCGGTCGAGCTTGCCGAGGAGAAATGCCAACGCGCACAACCGGGCGCGGAGCATCCCGTCGTCACCCGACCCGTCGATGAAGCTGCGGATCGTGGTTGCGGTGTCGCGCGCGAGGACCGCGCTTTCCTGCATTGGGCCTTCGAGGTGCCAGTAGAGCGCGTCTCCACGGACCACGGTTCCTAGAGGGTCTTCCGCGACGTCGCTAACGGCATCATGGACGACCCTGAGTTGAGTGCGGAGCTGACCTGCCGTGCCGGCTTGGTCGACCGCCCGCAGGAATGCCTCCCACAGCCGGAGTCTCTTTGGGAGCAGCGGGTAATCCTGGTAGCGGTCTCCATCCTCGTCGCCTCGCAGTCCGATTGTCGTGCCAGCAAGATGCCGGTCGATCTCCCCTCGGGCAGCGTCGAGTAGCTCTTCAAGCTCCACGCGTCTATGTGGCGACTTTCGCAGAACAACCTTTCGGACGACCCCTTGAACGTCCGCATCGGAGAGGTGCACAACGGTGGAGAACCTCCCTTGCAGCTTCTGCAGCTCGCGTGTGGCAGGCAGAGCAGACTGGCCAGTTGCAAGGAATAGGACGTGACTGCGGAACCTGCTCGTACACGCCTCCACGAGATTCAGGACGTGCGATATCCGGTCTTGGTCGTCGCCAATGAACTGCTGGAGTTCGTCGAGGACGACTAGCGTGAGCGGCAGCCTCCCGTCGCGTTCTGACATCAAACCCAGCACGTCCTCCATCGTGCTGACGACCTCATCGTTCGATATATCGATGCTTGGCGGGAATTGAGCCATGAGGCGTTCGCCCAGTTCGCTGGTGCCCGCCGCGAACTCGGGAATCACGTCGAGGATGCCCGCGGCCAGCGCCGTTGAGACATACATGTCCCGCAACTCACCCTCGAGGGTCTTGCCTCGGCGGGCGACCGCTTGCTCGACGGCCTCGAAACAACCCTGGCTCTTCAGCCACAAGACGAGTCGGGCTGCGGGATACTGAGGGGGTAAGCCGGCGCTTTTGAACAAGATCTGGAGGAACGCGATCCGGACAGAGCCGGGCCCGGCACTCAGGGTGCCTGCCGCGGACCACAGCCCCCCTTCCAGCTGTCCGCGCCGTGACAGTTCGCGGAGATGCGCCTGAATGTCCTGGTCCATGTCCGCAGGAAGATCTCGGGCTCGGGCCGCGTCCTCCTCGAATCTGTAGTCCTTCCAGAGGTACTCGAGGACTCGTGCGAGGTGGCTCTTGCCGCTCCCATAGAACCCACTGACCCAGACTGCCGGCTGTCTCGCTTGGTCGATATTCCCGAGGAACGTGGCGAGAATCCGCTCAAGTCCATCTCGGTATTCACCGTCGCAGACAAAAGTCTCCAGTTCGCGCCGAAGTACCTCCCACTCCTCGGGCGTCGCCGGGTTCGCCACGGTAACGACCCCGTCATTCGGGATTGGATTCTTGGTCGGATCGCGGACGAGCACGTCGCGGTTCATGGTCGTCATCAGCCTGACTCCTTCTACCTCGCCGTGATGGGAACGCCGAGGTAGTTGTTCCAAGCCTCGCGAGAGTCCAGCAGCCGGTACGAGGGCTCATCATAGGTGCCCGGAAAGAAAACAAGCAGCCAGCCCCGCAACGAACCCATGGAGTCGGTAATGACCCGCGACACCCGCGTGAGTCCGAACAGCGAGCCAAGTCCAGTCAGCGCCACGACGTCGTCCGGACCGGCCTTGTTGAGTTCTTCCCGCACGCGATCAACAACGTCGTCGGCAAAGTCGTCAAGCGCGAGCGCCATCGCCTCGGGTCGCTGGAAGTAGGCATCGCGATACTCGTGCGTCGCCATCCAATCGGCAAAGTAGCTGGTCACGTCGACTTGCCGCCAACGACGGTCCGCCTTCTCAGTAGTAACTAGTGCGAACTCATCGAACTTGCGCCGGATGCGACGTTCCTGCTGCGGACTGTAGACAATGAACCATACGCGTTCCTCGGCAGCGACGTTCGTCGGCCACCTCACTTTGGCGTGCACCCCATAGGCCTCGAGCAGGGCCTCCAGTTCGCTCACGATGAGACCTCAGCTTCCTCCCTCATGAGGCGCCGGAACGTCACCTCGGTCACGTCACCGGCCGCACGGTAGTCGATCCACCCTTCGCGAGACGCTTTCTCTGCGTGCCTTCGCAGTTCGTGAGCTGGCGCATCCAACATCCGAGCCCATAACGTGCTGAAGAGCCCGTGGCCTCGGCTGCCGCACAGGTCCCCTAGCAACAGTGCGTAGGCGACCGCGACGGGCCGCGTGTCGGCTCGGATGCGCGTTTTCTTCTGGCGGCCTTCGAGCAGGCCAGCCTGAGTCCACGAGGATGCGACGTTCCGGCCGAGACGTTGCAGCGAAGAGGGCCGGAACTTGCCCGGGAACTGGCGGTCCGCTTCCTCAGCGATGCGCTGGGGCGCGACGGTTTCCCCGACAGGGCGCTCGAGTACGAACGGAGTCACCGCTCGCAAGATGGGGTCCCTCGCGGTCGCGCAGAGAAGCGCCAGTTGCGGTTGCGCGCCAGGATCGGAATCCCACATGTCTGCGAGAGCTCGGAAGATCCGTAGTTCGGGATCGAACGCATACAGCTCACAGAGCCGGTCGAATGTCATGCGAGCGCCAGTCGTCGTGCTCTTCCCGAGGAGATTGTGTCCCACGATGGCGGCCCGGTACTGCGACGGAGTCGAATAGCCAGTGCGCGAGGACAGTGCTGTACGGAAGTCCGAGACCATGATCGTCCGGCTGAGATGCGTCCCAGTAGGTTTGATTCGGAATCCGTGGACGGTCGCGGCAGTGGGCACATCCGGGTCGGGCATCGGCCGTGCCTTTCGTGGTTTCTGGCCGTCGCTTAAGCCGCCCGAGAAGGGACGCCGCTCTGCGACATCGCGCGCCAGTGCTGCGGTGTTCCGTGTCCAGGGCGCGAGCGCAAGTATCCTATACACCAGCAGTTCGGTGATGCGAGCGCGGCCTCGCCGGGTCCTTGGCGTTCTGGTCGAGCGGCGAGGCACGCGTCTGCGGCGGCTAGTCACGCCGAGCTAGCGGGCGAACCGCCAGCTGCTTTACCGACCTTGGCACGCCGGTCGAGTTAGTGTGCACTCCCTCCGCCTTGACGCCGCGCATTCTGGCAAGCCGAGCGGTGATGCAACGCCTCCTGGCCGGGTCTAGGTGGCGCAGTTCGAGTGCCTCTTTTAGAGTTGCAGGAGAAATAGGCCTTTTCTCCTGCAATTCTGGAGGCAGCCACATGACCGAGCATCACATCCTGAGCTTCGGCGGCGGCGTAAACAGCGTCGCGCTCATGGTTCTGCTCCTTCGCGACCGCCTCCCGCTCGATGGGGTTGTATTCGCTGACACAGGCGACGAACTGCCCGAGACATACGCCTATCTGGACACTGCCCGGACCTACCTCCAGGAGCACCAACTCGACCTGACGGTCGTCAGAAAGCGCAACGGCAAGTCGCTATACGAGACATCTTGGGATCGCCAGGTGTTCCCCTCGGCAATCTGGCGCTGGTCGACACGCGACTTCAAAGTGACGCCGATCCACCGGCACTACCGGAGCCTCGGCGGCAACGTGAACCAGTACTTGGCGATCGCTTGGGATGAGATCGAACGGATGAAGGACAGCCGAGTCGACTACGTTCGCAATCTGTACCCGCTCATTGACCGGAGGATCACGCGCGCGGGATGCGTCGAGATCATTGAAGAAGCCGGGCTGCCTGTCCCGCCCAGGAGCGCCTGCTACTTCTGTCCGTTCAACTCAGTCGACAGGTGGCGGGAGGTGTATCGAGACCATCCCGAGCTGTACGAGAAGGCGATGGCGCTCGAGGAGCACTCGAAGCACTTCCCGTCCCAACGCCTGACCGATCAAGCCTTCAGGAACCAAACTGAGGTCTCCCTCCGAACGCTCGCGCGCATGTTTGACGGTGGGGATGTCATCCCCGTGCTTCCCACGGCAGAGACTGAGCCCTGCGGCGCCGAGTGCATGACATGAGCGCTGCCGCCTTGGCGACCCAAGAGTCGCTCCCGCGCTGAGGAGCAGCTCGATTGGCATGTCCGTCGACCGTTGGTTCCGTGGGTGGGCGGCTCAACTGGCGCTAGTCCAGCAGCCCCTCGCCGCGCGCCCAGGGGATGAAGTCTTCGGCACCACTAAGTGGGAACCAGGCGCCCGCGTCCAACAGCGCGCCGACCAGCTGTACAGCGTCGGGTTCGGTGAGATCCCCGGACCGCAGCCCACGGACGACGAGCCATAGTGTGCCGTGCGTCTCCACCTTGCGTTGACGGCCCGCGTTGGCAGCTGCCTGATCGTCGACAATAGCAACTGCCCCATGTATCTCTGCCCACGCGAGCGTCGCGGCCTCGCCGACATCACCCTCGCGCGATGAACCGAGCACCTGCGCGTACTCGGCGAAGATTGCGAGCTCGTGCAGTCCTGCGAGGCTAACCCGCTCAAGCCAGGGCGCGCCTAGCACGTCGAGCAGTGACGGATAGGTATTGCTACCCCGTTGAAGTTCTTCGAGAACGGCATCCGTCACCGCGCAGGGGGAGTCTTCGCATATGGCTCGCAGCGTCTCCAGCCGGCCAGCTCGCGCGAAGTAGCTCAGCGGTCCGGCATCGAAGACGAACGGCATCCCCACTACGCGCTGCGGAGCTCACCTGCGAGCGCGGCGAGGGGAACCGGGTCCCGTTCTGGGAGGTCATCTTCGCTCAGCGTCCCATGGAGGAGTTCGAGCGTTCGGCCCACGCCGAGGCGATGCGTGCGATAGCCGCGGAGCGCGGCCCGCACGATCGAGCGCGGCACCATGGGGGCCGCGAGTTCCTCCACGATATGAACGCCTAGCTCGGCAAACTCCCAGCCGCGCGGCAGCGCATCCCTCATGACGTCTCCCTGCGGCCGCTCGACCAGGCCGAGATTCACCAGGTGCCCGCAGAGGGCAGTCCAACTGAGACGATATTCGGCCCCGATGACGATGGCGGCGCTCCTAGGCTCATCGCCTCCACCGAGTTCACGCCACCGCCGTTCCAGGGTGTGGCGCGGGAGGAGGAGGTGGATCGCGAATGCGTCGATGAGTCGTTCGGTCTCGGAGCGGCCTGTCGCTTCGAGGTCTACAGCGTATGCATCTTGAAAGACGTGATGCCCGATCTCGTGCGCAAGCGTGAAGCGGCGCCTTGCCGAAGCCTGCGTGCCGTTGAGCAGCGCGACACCGAGCCTGTCACTGATGGCCACGTAGGCTCCGTCGGCAGCGCTGGCCTCCAGCTCGAGCGAGTAGGCAAACACGCCCAGCGACTCGGCGACTGCGGCGAGGTTGATGGCCGGCCCGGCCTCTAGACCGAGGTGCGCGCGCACCTCGCTTGCAGCCTCCTCAGCAGCAGCGACATCCTGCGGCACCGACAGGGCCAGCCTACTAGCGGGTGCGCGGATGAGATCCATATCAAGCATCTGCGCCACGTCACGTGCTAGCACATCGACTCGCATGTCGACGATGGTGGGACCATGGAGGTTTCCGACTCGGCGGCTGGCAACGACCGGCACCGAGTCCCCAATGAACCAGTCGATGGGGAGGTCAGTGGCGCGTGCCAGCGCGGCAAGTTCTAGAGCGCTGAGTTGGCGGCTGCCAGACTCAATTCTGGCAAGCGCGCTGCGATCTACCCCTATCCGTCCGGCGAGGGCGGCCTGTGTGAGGTTGTGTGCGTGCCGCGCGAAGGCGACGCGGGCCCCTATTTCCGACCAGTCCGGAAGATCAGCGATGGACACCGTCAGTCTCCTTAGAATCAGGGGCTCTTGTGCGATTTTAGCACACAGCTCGTGGTTCCTGGAGCGGACGGCCCCACTCTGCATCAGGAGTGCGCACGGTCGACGCTAACCCTATGCTCCCAACCCAAAGGGTGGACGACAGGTGCCCCGCTGGCATCTGAGCATCATCGCGGCCGGCCTGCTCACCCGTCAGGAATACCAGCGTGTAACCCCAGCGGAGGTCAGTCACCTTGCAACCACAAGACCAGACCCTGGCTCAACTCTTCGACGGGAAGCTCGTCTATATCGTTCCGAACTACCAAAGGCTCTACGTCTGGAGTCGCGACGAGCAGTGGGAGCCCCTGTGGTCCGATGTCCGAGACATCGCCGAGGAACTCATCAAGAGCGCTGCCGGCGGCGAACTCGCTGATGCCGACGCAGAGGGAGTGGAAGCCCACTTCATGGGTGCTGTCGTGTTCAAGATTAGTGGGGCCACCCCGGACCTAGCGATGAAGTACCGCGTCATCGATGGGCAGCAGCGCCTCACGACACTCCAGCTTCTGATGGCCGCGGCGGCATCCGCGCTTGATGCCGCTGGCCTCACCGAGTCCGCCAACAACCTCCGCAACTTCACCGCCAATACTTCAGCGAGCCAGCCCCTGAAGATCCAGTACCAGAGACACAAGAGCGGTCATGACTACGAACGTTTCCCCGATGTCATGAGCGCGGCACGTGACGGCAATGGCAATCCCAGTGTCAGCGGTCCCATGGCCGACTGCTATCGGTACCTCCGCAGCGAGATCCAAGAGTGGCTCCGCCTGCACGGCGACCGAATCGAACTGGCGGGCACCGCGCTTGTAAGAACGCTCGCCCTGAAGCTCCGCGTAGTCGCGATTTACTTGGATCCCCACGAGAAGGAGCACGCGATCTTCGAGAGCCTGAATGCTCGCGGGGAGCCGCTAACTGAGTGGGACAAGATCAAGAACTACCTCCTCTACAAGGCGGACGAAGACCAGGCGCTAGACCAACAGACGTTCTTCGAGCAGTACTTGGATGACTTCGATGATCCCTGGTGGCGCAAGCTGATCGGGCGCGGCGTCCAGAGACCACGAGTCGATGTGTTCGTCGACTATTGGCTCGAGGCTCAGACCGGCACGTCTGTTTCCGTGCGGCGAGTGTTCCGGGAGTTCCAGCACTATGTGGATCGGAGCGACGATCGCCTTGAAGAGATCATGGAGCAGTTGCTTGGCGACGCGGGCTACTTCATGGAGTCAGAGAAAGTGGAACCTGGGGCTGAAGGCCGCGAAACGCTGTTCCACGAACGCCGCCTGGCCATGGACACTGGTGCGGTGTGGCCTCTATTGCTGAAGCTGCGGCACCTGGATGGTGGCGCCGAGGATCGGGCGGCGTGCTTCGTAGCCCTTGAGAGCTATCTCGTGCGCAGGCTCATCGCCGGGTACCAAGCGCGCAGCTATGACCAGGTCGCCTTGGAGCTGATCGAGGCACTATCCGATGAGACTCAGCCTCCGGAGGGACCGAGCAAGAAGATACGCACGCATCTCCTGTCGTACTCGGAAAACGCGAATCTGTGGCCGACCGACGCGGTCACACGGCAGGCCGTCCTAGAGCGAAACCTCGCCCTGTACGCGCGCCGCCTGGTGTTGGCCGCGTTGGAGAGATATCTGATCCCATCGATGGCGGGAAACCCTGCGCCTCCGACTGGCCTCCACGTGGAACACCTCTTGCCCCAAGGGTGGGGGCCGGACGAGTGGCCGTTGCCAAGCGGTATCGACCCCGAGCAGGCAGAAGATGAGCGGAGTCAGGCGCTGGCCACGCTAGGGAACCTGACTCTGCTGAACGCGCGACTGAATTCTTCCGTCAGCAACAGGGCATGGAAGGTGAAGCGCAAGAAGATCCAGGAGTCGGACAACCTCTTCTTGAACCGACGACTCCTTCAGCAATCTGGCGACCAGTGGACTGAGGACGACATTGAGCAGCGCGGTCGCTGGATGGGCGACATGGTCGTCAAGATCTGGCCGCGTGAATGAGGCTGGGTGGGGGCCGGAGTCGTTCCCGTCGCGGGGTGGACGATGGGGTACGGTGCCCCGCTTCTCTGCGGGCCACTCTGTTAACGCACGAAGGGCCGCATACATGGACGGGGGCCGGGGACACCGCCGTAACCGGCGATGCCCCCGCGTCCGTCCCGCCTAGGGCGGCGAGCGCCCCCTCCTGTTCCCGTTCGAGCGCCTGCTCGAAGAGGGAGAGCGTCGGAGCCTCGTCGCGCCGTCGGTCCTTCGGCGGCTCGTCCTGTCCCTCGGCCATGAACTCCGCCCACGACAACAGCGTGCGCTGCGGCCCCGAGTCCCGGTTGCCCACAACGTCGCCGCCGGCCACCGTGGCCCCGACCGCCACCGGCTCGGGCTCCGGCGCGTGCCAGTCCTCGTCGACGAGCAGCGCCTCGGCCTCGGCCGCGACCTGGCGCGCCTGCTCGAAGACCGACTCGACCGAGCCGGCGTCCTCCTCGCCCGCGACGTTCTTCCCGCGCCAGGGCCAGCATCAGGTCGTCCTCGTCGTCTCTGTGGGCGCCATTCACTGTGCCCTCGATCACTCAACTCTCGGCAGGGGCCGACCCCCAAAGTGACGCAGCGCACGGTGGCCGACCCGGACGCTCCACACGTCGACAACGTCGGGGTACCGCGACCGAAGGTCGCTGGCGGCCGCGAGCAGGTCCTCCGCGACGGCCCAGCATCCGCTGCTGACGTCGATGGCGACGTACTCGCCGTCGTGGTCGGCCTCGACCTGAGCGCGGATGTCGCGCTCGTAGATTGCCGCTCCCAGGCGGGTGGTCTCCTCAATGGGTCGGCGTACGGGCATGGCAACTCTCCCGCCAGGAGGATAGCGCCCCGGCAATCCCCTCCGATGCCGATGTGACGCGCCGGCTCTGAAGGGTCCTGCGCCGAGAGCCCCCTGTCACGAGTGCTGTGCGGCCTCCAATGTCGTCGTTCGGGCTGCCTAGTGGTCCACCAGAGGCCTGTTTGGGACTTCCCTCGGACGGAACTTTTGAGTTATGCAGTGGAATACGGGCTTCCTCACTGATTTTCGCCCGGCACGTCCTGTAGGGGTGTTTTCCCTTGACCTGCCTGCCTTCTCGGGGACTTCCGTCTCGCGGAACCAACGTCTTTTTCCTGTACACGCCCATGACACCCGGCGGGCCCCCTGACGCCCATGTTGCTGGGCGCCGTCGAGCCACAGCACACGCGCGCGTCGAGTCCCGGCGACACCACGCTCGGGGTCCGTCACCCCGCCGACTGTGCCGCCTACGCGCACGTTCCGCTGACCCAAATCCCGCGGTTTCTGACTATTAGGCCCCGTCCGTGGCTACGCCCGATGACCCAATCGCCGGGGGGTTCTGGCCTGCCGCCATTGGTGCACCCCGGACGCGGACTGCCCGCCCAGCAGATCCTGTAGCGGGGGGCGCGTGAGCCCTCCCCTACCGGGCATTCCGCCGCTCCGCGCCCCTCGACACACTCGATCACCAACACCATGCGAAACGGTAGAGATCACGAGGGTGAGGCTGTGCCAGAGCCAGCCTCGGGAGTGGGTGCGCGGGAGTCGACGCCCGGCGGGTTCACCGTCTCGACTGACTGGCGGACCGGGCCGCGTACGCGCGCCTGGGACGAACTGTGGCGCTGGCTGCTCGCTCCCGACGAACTCCGTCCGTCCGGCTCGGCGGGAACGCCTGCGGGCAGTGATGCGGAACGGCAGCGGGGCCGCTGACCTGCACCCTCGCCTCCGCGCCCACTCGCTCCCCCTTACCTTGCGTTGGCCGGTAGGCTGGAATGAGCGATGCTGACGGCTCACATCCCCGACCCGACGGAGACTGCGATGCGAGCAATCATCTATTCCCGCGTCTCGACTGACGCCCAGGAACGGGACGGATCCTCGCTCGACACGCAGGAGCGCGCCTGCGACGAGCTGGCCACCGACCACGGCTGGAGTGTAGTGCGCCGCATCCGCGAAGCCGCAAGCGGCGGGGTGCTCGAGCGTGACGGTCTCGACGAGCTGCGAGCCGCGCTGCGGCAGGGGGAAGCCGAGGTCGTCGTCGCCTTCGCCGTCGATCGCCTCTCGCGCAGCCAGAACCACATCGGCGTGCTGTTCGACGAGTTCGAGCGCGCCGGCGCACGGCTGGAGCTCGTGACAGAGCGGTTCGAGGACACGGCGGTCGGGCGCTTCATCCTCGCCGCCCGCGCCTTCATCGCCGAGGTCGAGCGAGAGAAGATCGCCGAGCGCACGATGCGGGGCAAGGAAGAGCGGGCGCGCAGTGGGCGCATCCCGCAGGCGACCGGGGCGGGCTGCTACGGCTACACCTACAACCCGGCCAGCGGGCGCCGGGAGATCGAGCCTTTCCAGGCGACGGTCGTGCGCCGCATCTTCGAGCGTTACGCCGAGAGCCGCAGCTTCGCGGCCGTGTCCAATGAACTCAACGATGCAGGGATCCCCGCCTTCGCCGGGGGACCCTGGTACCCGATTACGGTGCGGCGCACGCTCCTCAACGAGGCGTACATCGGCCGCACGGTGTACCGCCGCACCAAGCGAGTGCCGGTCCGCGCGCCGGGCGCGCGACGCCGCACGCGTGTGGTGGAGCGGCCCGAGAACGAGCACATCGAGATTCCGGGAGCGACGCCAGCCATCGTCGAGGAGGAACTCTGGTCGCGCGTACAGGCGATCCTGAGCGATCCCGAGCGCATCAGTCGCCGCCCCGTGCCGAAGCGGCGCTACGCGCTCCGCGGACGGCTGCGCTGCGGCCTGTGCAACAGTGCGATGGTCGGGCAGACGCTTTCCCCGAAGGGCAAGCGCTACACCTACTACCGCTGCCGGCACGCGTACAACAAGAGCACGTCGCGCGCCTGCGCGGCTCGCTACATCCCGGCCGAGGCGCTCGAGCAGGAGATCCGGGACGAGGTGCGCAAGGTGCTGACGGCGCCCGAGGTGGTCTTGCGCGAGCTGAGGCAGCCCGACGACTCCGCCGCCGCTCGCGAGGCTATCCAGCGCCTGGAGTCCGAGCTGGCGACGCTGAAGAAGCGCGAGGAGCGACTCGTCCGCCTCTTCGGCTACGACGAGGTCGACAGCACCGTCGTGCGCGCCGAGCTCCGCGAGGTGCAGCGACAGCGCGAAGATCTCAGCGCGGAGCTGGAGACGCTCGCCCATCCGCCCTCGGCGCTTGCCGCCGGCGTCGACGAGGACGGCCTCCGGCAGGTGTGCGCGACCATCGCCGCGCGGCTCGACGACGCCGAGCCGGAGCAATACGAGCGCGTAATGGAGGCCGTGCAGCTGAACGTGGTGGCAACCCGCGACGAGGTCACGGTCGAGGGGCTGCTCCCGACTGAACCCCTAGAATCCGCTAAATCTCCCGATTGTCCCCTGGAATGCGCAGATTCTGACGAAAATTTATCACCATTGAACAAACATCGGCATGACGACGTGGACGTAGTCGTCGTTGCCGACGGGGCGGAGGACTCCGGGGCTTGAGGGCGAACTCGTCTCGATGGCGACCCGGTCCGTGTCGAGGGCGCCGAGGACTTCGATCAGGTAGCGGCTGTTGAAGGCGATGCGCGCCTCCTCACCGTCCACCAGCGCGTCGATCTCGCCCTCGTTGTTGCCCACCTCTTCAGCGCGCGCGGTCACCGTCAGCCGGCCCGTCGACCCCTCGCCGGGGCTCGCGATGAGGCGCACGATGCCCGAGCCGTCACGTGCGAAGATCGAGGCGATGCGCGTCTCGCGCATGAACTCGCCGACGCTGACCTCGGTGCTGGTTGCGTGGCCGCTGGGGATGAGCTGCTCGTAGTTCGGGAACGTCCCCTGGATGAGCTGCGCCACCAGCGTGGCGTGGCCGAGGTCGAACAGCACCTGCGTGCCAGCGGGGTTGAACGTGACCGAAATCGTCTCGGTCACCTCCGGGAGCAGCCGGGCGAGCTCGTTGAGGGCGCGGGCCGGGACGATGGCCTCGCGGTCCCCGCTGTTCTCGCCGACCTCGATGGTGTTGACGGCGAGGCGGAACCCGTCGGCGGCGGCCAGCCGGAGCGAGCCGTCGCGGAGCGCGAAGTGCACCCCCGTCAGCACAGGGCGCGAGTCGTCCGTGGCGGCGGCGAAGGCGACCTGGTTGATCGAGCGGCGCAGGGCGTCGGCGTCGAGCTGGATGGTGTCGCCCTCTTCGACCGGCGGGATCGGCGGGAACTCGTCGGCGGCCTGTCCGCCGATCGACGCCTCGTTGCGGGCGCACGAGAGGCTGACCTGCCGCGAGCGCTCGGCGAGCGCGATCTCGATCGGCTGCGGCGGCAGCGTGGCGACGAAGTCCGAGAGCAGCCGCGAGGGCAGCGTGATGGTGCCGGGCTCCGCGATGCCGGAGGCGATCCGGTAGGTGATGGCGATGGTCTCGGCGTCGGTGGCCGACAGCGTGAGCTGGTCGTCGTCCGCCTCGAGCAGGATGTTGTTCGTGATCGGGAGCGTGGAGCGAGTCGGGACGGCGCGCGCGACGGCGCTGAGGCCTCGATTCAGGTCCTCTTGTTGGACGGTCAGCTGCACGGTGGCCCCCGAAGCAGAAATCGCTCAAGCGCTGCGCGTTTGAGCCCCCAGCCCGCCGCGAGTATACGAGCCCGCCTGTGGCGCGGGCAACGGATTGCGCCGCGCGGCACTATCGCGGTACTGCAGCTGCGGGCTCGCGGGCTCACTCCCCGCCGTCGGCGGGCGGTGCCACCCCGGCGCGGTGCGCCTCAAACTGCTCGAAGAAGACCTCGATGTTCATCCCGAAGGCGGTCTCGAAGGCCTCCTGCCAGGTGTCCGCGTCGGGCAGCCGGCGGAAGTAGTCGAACAGCGCCGCTTCCCCGGCACGCTCGGCCAGCAGCTCGCCGGCGATGGAGCTGAGGGCGCGCGCGTTCCAGAAGCCAACAGCGTTGACCTCGGCCGAGCCTGTGAGCGTGGAGAGCGCAGGCACGACCCGCTTCGCGAGCGTGACCTGGCCTGCCCGGATCTCGTCGAGCGTCCGGGGGCTGAGGGCGGACTCGGCGAGGTTGTCCGCGTACGCCTCGATGGCGAGGAGCAGCCAGAGCGGGCCCCTGCGGTCGTGGCCCCGCTCGGCGGGTGGAAGCGACCCCGAGGGCGCGAGGTGCGCCCGGATGCTGTGCGAGTGATGTTGCTGGAGCCTTCGCGGCCGGGACTCGATGCAGTCGACGGTGGCGATCAAGTAGACGCCCGTCCGGGACGCGTTGCAGAAGTCCTGTGGAAGATCATGGCCGGTTGTGAGGACGTGCACCTGGGCGAGCGACGCCGGATCGGTACCGACGTAGAGAGTGTAATCGGCGGCGCCCGCCTGGAGTCGTTCAGAAAAGAGCGCCCGGATGCCAGCGAACCTGGTGCTGATTGCTGCTTCCTGCTCAGCCGACACGTCGCCCACGAACACGAGCACGGGCCCGTGGCCGTCGTCGGTGAGGTGCGGGAATGGCGGCGCCACTTCGGCGCGGTGCGCCTCGAACGCCTCGTAGAAGTCGTCGACGCTCATCCCGAATGCGGTCTCGAAGCCTTCCTGCCAGCTCGCGGAAGAGGGCAGCTGACGGAAGTAGTCGAAGAGTGCCGGCTCGCCGGCGAGCTCGGCGAGGAGATCACCCGCGATGAAGCTGAGGGAGCGCGCTCTCCAGAAGTCCGCGGCGATGACCTGGTCCCACCCTGCGAGGGTGTCGAGAGGTTCGGCGAGGAGTCGTGCTCGCGACCGCTCCTGGTTTCGCATCGAGTCGAGCGGTTGCTGGCCACTCGCGTCCGCGTAGACGTGGTCGGCGTAGGCGTCGATGCCGAGAAGTAGCCACATCGGGCCGCGGCGGTCGTACGGGTACTCGACCGGCTCCAGCGACTCCCAGGGTGCGAGCCGCGCGCGGACGCTGTACGTGTGCTGGCCAGAGAGGACCCTAGGCGAAGATTCCAGGCAGTCGACGGTCGCGATCAGGAAGACGCCTTGTTTCGCTTCGCTGCAGAAGTCCTCGGGCACCTCGGTTCCGGCCCAGGCGAGGTAGATGTCGGCCAATGAGTCGGCATCGGCGCCGATGTAGATCGCGTAGTCCGCGCTGCCTGCCGCGAGGCGTGTTGCGAAGAGTTCCAGCATGGTCGCGAACCTGGCGCGGATCGCTGCTTCCGTCTCGGTTGGAGTATCACCGACCAGCACGAGCAGCGGCCTCTCCTCGTTGTCGCCAAGGTGGGGGAAACGCGAGAGGGTCAGGGCGCTACGGTACGACTCGAACGATTCGTAGAAGTCGTCCGGCGACAGACCAAATGTCGCCTCGAACGCCTCTCTCCAGTCGTCGGCGGAAGCCAGTGCGGCGTAATAGTCCACGTACGTCGCGTGATCCGGAAGCTGATTGGACCAACCGGGGCCCGTCGGGTCGAACGTGTCGGGGGAGTCGGCCGCCGCGTATCCCGACAGCCACTCGACTGCGAGCGCAGCCAGGCTGTAGACCGGCCCGGCGCCCCTGTAGAAGAGACGCGACAGCGTGAGGTCGTCGAGCTGCTCGCTGATCGCGAGGGAATGGCGCAGCCGGCTCAGTCGCAGCGATTCGGCCGGCGTGCCCCATCGCTCCCGCTCATAGAGCCCGCCTGCGTAGGTCGCTGCGCCCTCCGTCATCCACCGTGGCGACGGGTCGATGGCGGGATAGTCGCCGAGGCGCCCCTGCAGGATGTGGAAGTACTCGTGTGCGAGCGTTGCTCCGAGATACGCATAGTTCAGGGCGGCCTCGCTGATCAGGATCTCTCGAGCCCTCACCCCGGCGAAAATGTCGAGGTCGAAGTCGACGGTCACGCTGAACTCGGGGGGCTTGATTCCGTAACGCTCCGCGTAGAACGTCACCACGCTCGCCACGTCGTTCTGGACGAGCGCATGCCGTTCGGCGGGCACGCTGTCCGAGAACGTGAACTCTACGCCGGCAGCCTCGGACTGCCACCACCGCGCGTCCGCTGTGAGTTCCACCCACAGCCCGTCGCCACGCTCAAGTTTGACGAGGGTGTTCCTCGAGTGCCCGGCATCCGGTCGGTAGTGGTCATACCCCTGCGAATCCGCGTCCCACTGTGAGGCGGCTAGCAGCGAGCCACCAAACCGCCTGAGCGCCTCCTCGATCGCCATGCCGTCGGTACCGGCCCAGCCCACCAGGTTCCGTCCCGCGCGGAGCGACACGAGGACGCCGCCGGCAACGACCGGGCGAGTCCACTCGAACGGTTCGTCGCCACCGAATTTGAGCCAGAGGCCCATGCCGGGCCGGAGGTCTCGGAGCGCGTGGCGAGGAATACTGGTGCGCGTCCTGCTCAGGTAGCGCTGATGCACGGGGTCCCACGCGGAGACGGGCTGCAGCGCCGGGATCGCCTCGAACAGCTCGGTGGCAGGCGCGTCCGGCCCGAGCCACCCCACCATGTTCCAGCCCGGGTGCAGCGTGGTCGTCACCGTCTCGGAGTCGGCTGCGTCTTCCGACTGCGCCGAGGCTCGCGTCGGCGCGGTTGCGAGCACGACGAGTACCGCGAGCAGGGCAATGGCCGACCCGCCGAAGGACCGCACGGTTGGCTGCATCGCGCACCCCGAACAAACGAGGTCGAATCATACCCCTTGGACGAACTGCCGGGCTTGCGCGAACGTGAAGGCGGCGGACACAACTGCACGCCGATGGCCCGAGGTCGAGTGCGCGCGCGAGTGAGGGCGCCCGGTCTCAGGCCGCGCTGGCTTCCAGCGCCTCGCCCACGGCCTCGACCGTGCGGTCGATCAGCGCCTCGTCGTGGGCGAGTGAGACGAACCACGCCTCGAACTGCGAGGGCGGCAGCATCACGCCGCGGTCGAGGAGCGCGCGGTGGAAGCGCGCGAAGCGGGCGGTGTCGCTCGACGCCGCCTCGGCGTAGTCACGCGGGGCCTCGTCGCGGAAGAACAGGGTGAGCATCGAGCCGACGCGGCCGATGGCGACAGTCGCCCCGGCCTGGTCGGCTGCCTGCCGCAGGCCCGCCTCGAGGCGCGACGCGAGAGACTCCAGGCGGTCGAAGGCGCCCTCGTCGGCGCGCAGCGCGCGCAGCGTGGCGAGGCCGGCGGCCGTTGCGAGCGGGTTCCCGGAGAGCGTCCCGGCCTGGTAGACATCGCCGGCCGGGGCCATGCGCTCGAGCAGCGCGCGCGGCCCGCCGTAAGCCCCGACGGGCAGCCCGCCGCCGACGACCTTGCCGAGCGCGGTGAGGTCCGGGCGCACGTTGTAGCGGCCCTGCGCCCCGTCCCACGCGACGCGGAACCCCGTCATCACCTCGTCGAACACGAGCAGTGCGCCGTGCTCGTCACACAGGTCGCGCAAGGCTTCGAGGAACCCCGGCGCGGGCGGAACGACGCCCATGTTGCCGGCGACGGGTTCGACCAACACCGCCGCGATGCCGGGGTGCGCCCGGAACGTCGCGGCGACGGCGTCTGCGTCGTTGAACGGGACCACGATGGTCTGTGCCGCGAAGGCGGCAGGCACGCCCGGCGAGTCGGGCAGCCCGAGCGTCGCGACGCCCGAGCCTGCGGAGGCGAGCAGGCCGTCGGCGTGGCCGTGGTAGCAGCCGTCGAACTTGACGATCAGGTCGCGCCCTGTCGCGGCGCGCGCGAGGCGCAGCGCGCTCATCGTCGCCTCGGTGCCCGAGTTGACGAAGCGCACCATCTCGACCGACGGCAGCGCGCGGACGACCAGCTCGGCGAGTTCGGTCTCGGCCTCCGTCGGCGCGCCGAACGAGGTTCCAGCCGCGGCGGCGGCCTGCACGGCCGCGACGACGTCCGGGTGCGCGCTGCCGAGGATCAGTGGCCCGAACGAGCCGAGGTAGTCGATGTACTCGTTGCCGTCGACGTCGGTGAGGATGGCGCCGGCGCCGCTCGCGATGACGACGGGGTCGCCGCCGACGGCGCGGTACGCGCGGGCCGGCGAGTTCACCCCGCCCGGCAGCACGCCGCGAGCGCGGTCCATCACGGCGCGCGAGCGCTCGTAGCTGCGCGCGGCGTCGGGCATCGGAGGTCTTAGCTCGCCGTTGGCGCCGGGACGGTCACGCCGAGGACCTCGGCGGCCGCGGTCAGCGACTCGACGGCGAAGTCGGGGCGCGGGTAGCCGTCGGGCAGCTCGTGGCCGGCGCGCTCGCGCAGCCACGCCACGCGCAGCCCGGCGTGCCGTGCCCCGGCGACGTCGGCCTGCGCCGAGTCGCCCACGTAGAGCACCTCGGCGGGCTCGCAGGCGAGGCGGTGACACAGCTCGAGGAAGGCGGCGCGGTTGGGCTTGTAGACCCGCAGCGACTCCGACGACTGGATCACGGAGAAGCGCAGCCGGTTGTGCGAGACCGCGCTCTGCAGGAAGTCCTCGTCGGCATTGGAGAGCAGGCCGATGCGGTACCCCGCCGCGTCGAGGGCGTCGACCACGTCGTGCGCATCGGGGTAGGCGGGGGCGTGGCTCAGCACCTCGCGGAAGAGGTTCGCGCCGAGCGTGGGGTCGCCGTCGAGCTCGCGGTCCTCGAAGAGCCCGGTGAACTGGCGCCGCCAGATCTCCCACGTGGTGATGAAGTCGGGTGGGGGTCCGGCGAACATCTCGCGGCGGTCCAGCTTGCCGTCCTCGCGCGTGGCCCACGGGCTCACGCGGTTCCACGCCGCCTCGAAGCTCCGGGCCGCCTCGGTGATGTCGTCGACCTCGAGGCCCTGGTCGGTGAGCGCCTGCTGGAGGACCTCACGGAAGTCCCAGTGGAAGAGCGTGCCGTAGGCGTCGAACGCCACAGCGCGGATCGCGCCGGCGTCGAACGGGTCGGGCTCGATGGGGACGTCGATCACAATTGACGTAACCAGCGTGCCGCCTCCTTCGCGTGGTACGTGATGACGATGTCGGCGCCGGCGCGGCGAATGCCGGTCAGCGTCTCCATCACCACGCGCTCCTCGTCGATCCAGCCCTGGGCGGCCGCGGCCTTGAGCATCGCGTACTCGCCCGACACGTTGTACGCCGCCACCGGCAGTTCGGTCGAGTCGCGCACCGCACGCACCACGTCGAGGTAGGCGAGGGCGGGCTTCACCATCACGATGTCGGCCTGCTCCTCGATGTCGATGGCCACCTCGCGGATGGCCTCGCGCACGTTCGGCGGGTCCATCTGGTAGCCGCGGCGGTCGCCGAACTGCGGGGCGGAGTCGGCGGCCTCGCGGAACGGCCCGTAGAACGCCGAGGCGTACTTGGCGCTGTACGCCATGATCGGCAGCTGCGCGAACCCGGACTCGTCGAGCGCCTCGCGGATGGCGCCGACCCGCCCGTCCATCATGTCCGAGGGCGCCACCATGTCCACGCCCGCCTCGGCGAGCGACACCGAGGTCCGCGCGAGCAGCTCGATGGCCGCGTCGTTCTCCACCTCGCCGCGCGCGTTGAGCGGGCCGCAGTGGCCGTGGTCGGTGTACTCGCAGAGGCAGACGTCGGCGACGACGGCGAGCGATGGGTCGGCCTGCTTGAGGGTGGCGATGGCCTGCTGGGTGATGCCGTCGGCGAGCCATGCGCCGCTGCCCTCGGCGTCCTTGTAGTCGGGGACGCCGAACAGCAGCACGGCACGCACGCCGAGCTCACTCAGCTCGGCGGCCTCGGCAGCGAGCATGTCGGTCGAGAGCCGGAACTGCCCCGGCATCGACCCGATCGGCTCGCGCACCCCGCGGCCCTCGACCACGAACAGCGGGTAGATGAAGGACGCGGGGTCGACGCGCGTCTCGCGCACGAGTCCTCGCAGCGCCTCGCTGGCGCGGAGGCGGCGCGTGCGAGTGAACCCGGTCGCCCGTCGAGTGGCGATGGTCATGGCGTGACCTCCTCGTTGGTGGCGGCTAGCGCGTCGAGATCGAGTGCAGCGATACGGGGAGCGAAGGCGTCGCGGAACTTGGGGAGCAGGTCAACGGCCCACCGCTTGAACTCGTCGCGCTCCTCCTGAGCCGCCGAGCCGAGTGTCCCTGGTCTTCCAGCGAACACGCGAGAAGCGGGGCGGTCGTAGTTGTGGCGGTCCCACTCGAGAGGCAGTCCAACTTCAGCATCGACCGCGTCACGATCCTCAAGGAGTCGATCGAAGGCGGCCTCATTGGTCGCGCGACTCCGCGTCTCGATCACCATCTCGACTTCGAATTGGTTCCGCTGGAACGTGGTGGCTAGCCGGAAGTCGGTATGCCCGATTCCCGGGAAGGTGATGAACCGGCCGCGCCGAGCCCGCGGTGCCGGGAATTCCGGACTTGCTGCGCGGAGACGTCGAAGCAAGTCGTCGTTGAATTCACTGAAACCGGCTTGGCCTCCCTCCGAGCGCGCAGCGGTGTGTTGGAGATTTTTCTGGAACTCGCTTGGCTCCGCGACAACGTTGAAGCGCGGCGCCAGTGGTGAGTCACCAATCCTCCAGAGCTCTACCTGTACGGCGAAGAAGCCCACTTCATCGCCAGTCTGGGCGTTGAGCCAATGGACCGCCTCGCGATGTTCGTCGCGGATCTCAGGACTGACCCATACGACGATCTTCGCGTCCAGCCCGGCGGCGTATGTAAGCACCTGCCCGAGGTGCCGATGGTCGCTCGGTTCGAGCTGGTTCTCGACGATCACGATCCGGCCAGTTCCGGCCTCGCGTCCAAGGATGTCAAGGGAGAACGAGCCTACCGGCTCCTCAAGGCCGAGCACTTCAATGTCGTCGATCCCCAGAGCCTCGCTGAGGAGGTCGATGTTGCTGCTGAGCCAGGGTGTGAAGTCGTTGGCCTCATGCGGCCATACCGTTCGCAGGGCCTGCTCGCGATTCAACGTGCCCAGTTCCGGCTCGGCCATCACGCCCCCTCCGCCGCGTATCTTCGCAGCGCCGCGACCAGCGCGTCGACCGAGGGCTCCTCGGCAACCACGTGCGGTGGCAGGCCCGCCTCGGTCGCCGCCTCCGCCGTCTGCGGCCCGATGCACGCCACCACCGCGCCGCGGAGCGAGTCGAGGTCGGCGTCGAGCAGGGTGGCGAGGTTCCGCACCGTCGAGCGGGACGTGAACGTGACTGCGTCGATCTCGCCCGCGCGGACCGCGGCGAGCACGTCCGGTGGTGGCGCGGCAGGCGGGGCGGCGAGGTAGAGCGTGACCTCGTCCACCTTCGCGCCCGCCCCGCGCAGGCGGTCGATGAGTGCCGGGTCGGCGCGCTCGGCGCGGGGAACCAGTACGCGCGCGCCGTCCACGCCGCGTTCCAGCAACGCGTCGGCGACGCCTTCGCCACTCCCGCGTGAGGGCACGAGGTCCGCGGACAGGCCGCGCGCCTCAAGCGCGCGCGCCGTCGCGGCGCCGACGGCGGCGATGCCCGTGCCCGCGAAAAGCCTGGCGTCCTGTCCGGCCGCGCGCACGAGGTCCAGCCACGCGTCGACGGCGTTCGGGGAGGTGAACGCAACCCACGCGTACTCGCGCGCACTCAGGGCGTCGATGGCAGCGCGGACGGCGTCGGGGTCGGCGCGGCGTGCGACCTCGATGGCGGGGAGGAGCAGCGGCTCGGCGCCCTCGGCGGTCAGCGCTTCGGCGAGCGTCGAGGCCTGCCGTCGGGTACGCGTCACCAGCACGCGCCAGCCCGCGAGGGGTCGTCGCAGCGCCGGCTCGACGCGTTCCCGAACCGCGACCACCTCGCCGACGACGAGCAGCGCGGGCGGCTCGACGCCGGCCTCGCGTGCCGCCTCCGAGATGCCGCCGAGGGTCGATTCGACCACGCGTTGGCGGGGCGTCGTGGCGTCGACCACGAGCGCCGCGGGTGTTGCGGGGTCCCGCCCGCCGTCGATGAGGGCGCGGGCGATGCCGTCGAGGCGTCCCACGGCCATGAGCACAACGAGTGTGTCGGTCGCGGTCGCCAGCTCCGCCCACCGGACCTGGGCGGCCGGCTTGGTCGGGTCCTCGTGGCCCGTTACGACGGCGAAGCTCGCCGCGACGCCTCGGTGTGTTACCGGGATGCCGGCGGCAGCCAGCCCGCCGATCGCCGAGGTCACCCCGGGCACCACGGTCGCTTCGATGCCCGCCTCGGCGAGCGCCTCGAGCTCCTCGCCGCCGCGGCCGAAGACGAACGGGTCGCCGCCCTTGAGCCGCACGACGCGCTTCCCGGCGCGCGCGTGCTCGACGAGTGCGGCGTTGATCTGCTCCTGTGTCATCACCGCGCCGCCGGGCGCCTTGCCCACATCGATGCGCTCGGCGTCCTCGGGGCACGCGTCGAGGAGCTCGGGTGGTGCGAGGCGGTCGTAGAGCACCATGTCGGCGTCGCGCAGCGCGCGCAGCCCGGCCTGCGTCACGAGGCCGGGATCGCCCGGCCCCGCGCCGACGAGCCAGACGTGACCCGGTGTGGTCCCGCTCATGGCGCGCCGTTGGTGGGCGGCGGTGCGAGCAGTTGCCGCGCCAGCCCGCGCCCGAGGTCATCGCCGTCCGCGGACGGCCCGGTGGCATCGCCGAAGCGCGCGTGTTCCCCCGCGTCGTCGCCGAGCATGGCTCGGAGCGCAACCAGGGAGCCGTCGATCTGCGCGTACGCGCCGACGGGCCGCGTGCAGCCCGCGCCGAGCTCGGCGAGGAACCCGCGCTCGGCCTCGACGGCCGCGCGCGTGCCGGCGTCGTCGACGGCGAGCAGTCGCTCGACCGTGTCCGCATCGTCCTCTCGGCACTGCACGGCGATGGCGCCCTGGCCGGGCGACGGGAGGAACTCGAGCGCCTCGAAGACCTGCGTGGCCTCGCCGAGGCGGCCGAGGCGGTCGAGCCCGGCGGCGGCGATGACGACCGCGTCGTACTCGCCGCCGGCGACCTTGCTGATGCGCGTGTCGACGTTGCCTCGGATCTCGACCACGTCGAGGTCCG
This sequence comes from Chloroflexota bacterium, assembly GCA_009837285.1. Lineage (GTDB taxonomy): Bacteria > Chloroflexota > Dehalococcoidia > UBA2979 > UBA2979 > VXMT01. The sequence goes on from VXTU01000025.1 coordinate 37,545, forward strand.
GTCGCAGCGCGTGGAGCAGGAGCCTGCGCCGCACGGAGCCGGTGCCAACGCGCGCACCGGACGGCAGCTCGGCAAGGCGGCGCCCGCCCGAGGCCACCAGCACGTCGCGCGGGTCGCCGCGGGTCAGGATGGCCGCGAGCATCAGCCCCTCGACCGGCGCGGTCGGCACGTCCTTGAGGGAGTGCATGGCGATGTCGGCGCGTCCGTCGAGGAGCGCCTGCTCCACGGCGCGCACGAACACGCCGCGCCCGCCGATCTGGTGCAGCGGCGAGGTGCGGTCGATGTCACCCTCGCTGCGGACGAGCACGTACTCGACTTCGAGTGCGGGGTCGGCCGCGCGCAACGCGTCCGCGGCGATGTCGCTCTGCGCCATGGCCAGCTGCGAGCCGCGGGTGGCGAGCCGCAGGGAGGACATCGAGGGAGTCCCGGCCCGCGCCTACGCGGCGCCGTCGCCGTCCGGGCTCGCCTCGTCGTCGAGCCGGAACAGCTCGCGCACGGCGTCGAGGTACACCTCGCGGTCGCCGTGCTGGCGCAGCGTCGCGATCGGGTCGTGGAGGATGCGCCGCACCAGCGCGCGCGTCATCGCGTCCAGCTGGTCGCGCTGCTCCGGTGTTGCATCGAAGCGCCGCAGCGTGCGGTCCAGCTCGGTGCGGCGCATGTACTCGGCGCGCTCGGTCAGCGCGCTGATCATCGGGACGATGCGGAGCTGCTCCCACCACTCGAGGAAGCTCGCCGTCTCCGCCTGGATCAGCGCCTCGACCTTGGCTACCTCGTCGGCGCGCGCCTGCGCGTGGCGTGAGGCGACCTCCTGCAGGTCGTCGATGTCGCGGTAGGTCACGCCGGGCACGGCGGCGACGGCCGGCTCGGCCGCGCGCGGCACGCCGATGTCGACGATCAGCATCGGGCCGCCCTCGCGGCGCACGAGGGCGCTCGCGACGCGGCCGGCGTTCAGCACGGGCTCCGGCGCGTCGGTGGCCGCGATGACCACGTCGGCCGCGGCGAGCGCGGCGCCGACGGACTCGTACGGCACGGTCCGCCCGCCGAGTTCCTCGGCCAGCGCCTCGGCGCGCGAGGCGGTGCGGTTGCTCACCGTGATCGAGCCGACACCATGGTCGACGAGCGCCGCGGCGGCGAGGCGTCCCGCCTCGCCCGCACCGATGACGAGCACTGATGCGCGCGCCAGGTCCGGCACGAGCGCGCGGGCCTGTTGTGCGGCGATCGAGGAGATGGAGAGCGCCCCGTGCCCGATCGCGGTCTCGCTGCGGGCACGCCTGCCGAGGCGTATCGCGGTGTGGAAGAGCCGCGAGAGCAGCGCGTTGTCCGCGCCCGCCGCGACCGTCGCCGAGAACGCCCCGCGCACCTGCCCCAGGATCTCGGACTCGCCCACCACCATCGAGTCGATGCCCGCCGCCACCGCGTAGAGGTGACTCACCGCCTCCTCGTCGCGTCGCGGCAGCAGGTAGCGTTCGCCGAGCGAGGGTCCGACGGCTGCGGCGTCCGCGAGGAAGTCGGCGAGCGCATTCGGAGCGTGGTTACCCGGTACGTACAGCTCGAGGCGGTTACACGTCGCCACGATCGCGCCCGCGCCAAACTGGTCCACGACGGCCTCGCGCACCGCGGGCAGCTCATCGGCGGCGATCGCGAAACGCTCGCGGATGGCGAGCGGCGCGTTGCGGTGGCTGAGGCCGACCATCGTCAGCATCGAGGCCTGCACCTCGGGGCGTCCCTCGTGGTTCGTCATGCGGGCTGCCCCTGCCACGCCGGAACCGCCCGAGGCTGGTCGAGTCCGAGGCTCGTGATGATGCGGTCGCGGGCCGTCTCGTACTGTCCGTCGCGCAGCAGCGCACGCAGTTCGCCGTCGATGGCCTCCTGCCATGCGTCGCTGGCGATGCGGTTCGGGCACTCCGCGCAGAGCAGCGGCGGCGGCGTGCGCGTGCGGTCGCACTGCGCCGCGCACTCGCGGTCGCGGCTGCGGGCGAGCACGCGCACCTCGGCCAGCAGGTCGCCCAGCGCGACCACCTCGTCGTCCAGGAACTCCTCGAGCCGCTCGCGCAGCCAGCGCGCGAGCGCCGGGCTGGCGCCGCCGGTGGAGGCGGCGAGGGCGATCCGGCCGCGCTGCGCCAGCGAGGGGAGGATGAAGTCACAGTTCGCCACATCGTCGGCGGCGTTGACCCAGATGCCGAGCGCGCGCGCCTCCGACGCGACCTGCGCGTTCACTGCACCGTCGTCGGTGGCGACCATGACCACCTCGTAGCCCTCGACATCACCGCTCTGATACGGGCGCGGCAGCCACACACAGCCGTACTCCTCCACGACAGCGCGGACCGGCTCGATCAGTGCGGGGGCGACGACGGTCACGTCGGCCGAGGCGTCGACGAGCTTGCCGATCTTCTCGTGGGCGACGTTGCCGCCGCCGACGAGCAGGACGCGCCGGCCCTGCATCTCGACGAAGATCGGGTAGTAGCCCACCGGCGACTCCTCGTTAGCGGTCGTCGTACGCGGCGGTCACGCCGAGCAGCACGCGGTCTGCGAGGCCGCCGATCTGCTCGCGCGCCATCGCCGCCTGCTCGGCGTCCATCTGGTCGCGCTCGGCCAACTGCTTCGCAGTCTCGTCGAGAGACCTGCGGAAGAACGTGAAGGCCTCCATCGCGCGCAGCAGCGGCGTCTCGCGGCTCACGAGCAGGTCCCCGTAGCTGTGGCCGATGGCGTCGACCTCAGCCTCGATCTCGGCGCGCGGCTGGCGCTTCGTGATGTAGTCGCCGACCAACTCCACCAGGCGCCGGCCGAGCGGGCGCAGCGCCTCGCGCTCGTCGGCGTCCAAGGTGCCGTACCAGCCGGCGTCCTTGCTGCCGGAGTGCAGGCGGCGGCGGATGCGTCGCACGGCGGCGGCCTCGAGCGCGTGGTCCTGGTCGCCGCGGATGAGCGTGAACAGGTCCTCTTCGGCGAAGCGGCGGTGGCCACCCGGCGTGCGGAAACAGCGGATCTCGCCGGAGTCGGCCCAGCGCCGCACCGTCGACTCGTTGACACCGAGAATCTCGCACGCGCGTCCGAGGTTGACCCAGCGCGGGCTCTCCTCGCCGTCGGAGCTGGCAGGAGGACGCACGGCGGAAGGGCCGCGGGTGGTACGGGAGCGGCTATTGGTCACGAAAACTGCCCAAATCTATGAGTGCGTTGCTAGATTTCGAGGATAGTACCAGCGACTCGGCGCTGTGGCGAGTATTGCCGCCGGACGCGCGCGAACTTCGATGGCTCCGCAAGTCTGCTCAACTTGCAAGATGCAACGGGAACGCGCCACCGGCATCGAGAGATTCGCGCGATTCAGTCCGGGTCGCTTGAAACGCCCGGCGCGCGCCACTACGGTTGCCGCCATGACAGCCGCGGGCCATTGCTATGGGCCAGACTACTCGCGGATTACCGAGCCGGTGACTCGGGGAGGGCAGCCCTGACCACCGCAGCCATCCGCAACCCCCGCTACGAAGCCGACGAGCACCCTCCGCTGCTCACCTCACTCGCGCTCGGCGCACAGTTCAGCGCGATCGCCGGCGCCACGCTCCTCGTCACGCCCGTCATCGTCGCCAACGCCTCCGGACGCGGCGCCGACTACGTGACGTGGATGATCTTCGTCGCCCTCATCGTCGTCGGTGTCTCGACGCTGCTACAGGTGCGGCGCATTGGGACCGTCGGCGCCGGGGCCGTGCTGCCGATGTTCACCGCCGCGTTCGCCATTCCCTTCTGCATCAACGCCCTCGAGGGCGACGGCGGACCGGCGACGCTCGCCTCGCTGCTCGTGGTGTCGGCGGTGACGCAGTTCGCCGTCTCGCGCTGGCTCTTCCTCGTGCGGCGCGTTGTCACGCCCGTGGTGGGCGGCACGGTGATCATGATCCTGTCCATCACGCTGGCCTCGGTCGTCTTCGACCTGCTCGACGGCGCCACGCGCGAGCACCCGGAAGAGGCGTCGCTGACCGCGCTCGCGACGATGGCCGTGGCGGCCGCGATGGTCCTGCGCGGCTCCGCGCTCGCCCGGCTGTGGGGGCCGGTCGTCGGCATCGTGGGCGGCTGTCTCGTGGCCGGGCTGCTGGGCATCTACGACACCGAGCGCATCACGGAGTCGGCGTGGGTGGGGCTGCCCAGCGGGTGGCCCGGCATCTCGTACGACTTCGGGCTTTCGTTCTGGACGCTGGTGCCGGCGTTCGTGGCGCTCGGTGTGATCATCTCGATCCAGGCGAACGGCGCGGCGATCGCGATGCAGCGCGTCGCCTGGCGCGACCAGCGCGCCGTCGACTTCCGGCAGGTGCAGGGCGCGATCGCCGGCGGCGGCGCGAGCAACCTGCTGGCCGGCCTCGCGGGCTCGGTGCCCAACGCCATCAACCCCGCGATGGTGTCGTTCATCCAGATCACCGGCGTCGCCTCGCGGCGCGTCGGGTACGCCATCGGTCTCATCCTCATCGCAGTGGCGTTCGTGCCGAAGGTGTCGGGGCTGCTCGGCAGCATCCCGGGGCCGGTCATGACGGGCTACCTGATGATGGTGACGGGTGGCCTGTTCGTCGACGGCACGAGGACGGTGATCCAGAACGAGCGGGACAGCCAGCGCGTCGCCGTCGCCGGCGTCTGCTTCTGGATCGCCGCCGCATTCCAGTTCGACCTCTTCGCCAAGCCCGACATCGGGGCGGTGGGGAACGCGCTGCTCGACAGCGGGATCACCACGGGCGGACTCGCCGCGATCATCATGATCCTCTACCTCGAGTTCACCAACCCTCGACGGATGCGCTTCCAGTCCCAGCTCGACATCGACGCACTCCCGGACCTCAACGAGTTCATCGCCCGCTTCGCCCAGCGGCGCGGCTGGGACGACGCGATGAAGGACCGCCTCAGCGCGGTCGCTGAGGAGACGCTGCTCACCCTCGCCCCGCTCGACCTCGAAGCGCTGATGCAGGACGACGGTGACGAGGAGCCGAAAGCCGAGCGCCGGCTCGTGGTGCTGGCCTCCAGTGACGGCCCGGTCGCGGACCTCGAGTTCATCGGCGGCGGCGACGAGGACAACCTCGAGGACCGGCTGCGCCAGCTCCAGCAGCACGACGAGGAGACGCCGGTCGAGCAGGAGCTTTCACTGCGGCTGCTGCGCAGCTACGCCCAGTCGGTGCAGCACCAGCAGTTCCAGGACACGGACATCATCACGGTCCGAGTCGGCCAGCCCGGCGCGTAGCGGGCGCGGCTACATCCCGCGCGTCACCGAGTCCCGCCCGTAGCGCCCCCGGATCTCGTCGACCGCGCGGTCGACCTGCTCCGCGCGCCGTGCCGAGCCGTCGTCGAAGCCGAGCTGTACCGCGTCCTCGACCAGGTTCGTCGCGCCGAGGCCGATGAGCCGGACCGGCCGCAGCGATTCGCGCGCCAGCAGCTCGTCGAGCAGCCCCCACCCCGCCGCCGCGAGGTCGTCGGTGCTCTGCACGGGGCGTTCGAGGGTGCGGCTCCGGTTCAGCGTGGTGAAGTCGGCCCAGCGCAGCTTCAGCGTGACGGTGCGCGCGCGCCGCTGCTGCCCGCGCAGGTCGCTGCCGACGCGCTCGGCGTGGTCGCGCAGCGTGCGCCGCAGCCGTTCGAGGTCCGTCACGTCCTCGCCGAAGGTCACCTCGCGCGAGACCGAGCGCGCGCCACGCCCGCCCGCGCGCACCGGCGTGGGATCGAGGCCCCGCGCGCGCTCGGACAGCACCACGCCGGCGCGGCCGAAGCGCTGCTCCAGCCATCGCGCGTCGAGCGCCGCGGCCCCGCCGATGGTGCGCACGCCGAGCGCAGCGAGTTGCTCGCCGAAGCGTGGCCCGACGAGCGGCAGCTCGCGCAGCGGCAGCGGGGCGAGGAACGCCGCGTCCTCACCCACGGGCACCTCGAGCAGCCCGTCGGGCTTCGCGCGGTCGCTGCCGACCTTCGCAGTGGTGCGCGATCCGGCGATGCAGACCGAGACGGGCAGGTTCAGCTCCTCGCGCGTGCGGGCGCGGACACGCTCGGCGGCGGCGCGGGCGCCCGTGCCGCCCTCGCCGAGCCCGGTGAGGTCGGCGTACGCCTCGTCGATGCCGCTGGGCTCCACGATCGGGCTCTCGTCGCGCAGGATGGTGTGGAATGCGCGCGACGACTCCTGGTAGCGGTCGAAGTGCGGCGGCACGACGACCGCCTGCGGGCACAGCCGCAGCGCCTGTGACATCGGCTGCGCCGAGTGGCACCCGAACTCTCTTGACTCGTACGACGCCGACGCGACCACGCCGCGCCCGCCGGACCCGCCGACGAGCACCGGCTTGCCGATCAGCGACGGGGCGAGCGCGCGCTCGACGGAGACGAAGAACGTGTCGAGGTCGAAGTGCGCGATGCGTCTCGGCAGCGACGGCGCGAGCCGGCCCGCGGCCTCGCCGTCATGCGGGTCGGGTGCGTTTGGCGATGATGGCGTGCCCATGCCGGTCGTCCGAGGGGAGAGCGTTGAGGCGGGAACAAGTGTACTGGAACGTCAATCGCTGAAGCAGCACGCGCTCGCTTCGGGTCCCCTCGCCCCCCAGTGGGGGGAGAGGGTTAGGGT
>VXTU01000109.1 GCA_009837285.1 Chloroflexota bacterium
ATTGTACGGGCTCCGGTCCCCTCGCCCCCGTCTGCGGGGGAGAGGGTGGGGGGTCTGGACGGGGTGCAATGAGGCCACGAGGAGCCCGTGGGGCCCTCAGACCCTCACCCCCCGCCCTCTCCCGCAGTGCGGGAGAGGGGGCCAGACGGGAGGGAGAGCGTCGGGCCTAGCGGCCGGCCTCGACCGTGACGGGGATGGGGACCGCGCCGCGCCGGAGCGCGAGCGCCTCGGCCATCCGGCCGCGCTCTTCCGCCTCGACCTCGGGCGCGAACCGCACCACGAGCACCAGGCTGGAGACCAGCACCACGAATCCGCCGAGGAACAGGAACGCGTCCTGCGTGGTGATGCTCTCCGCGCGGAACAGGAAGCCCGCAGCCACCGCGCCGGCGTTCCCGCCCGCGCCCACGATGCCGGCGACTGAGCCGAGCGCCCTGCGGTTCACGAACGGCACGACGGAGAACGTCGCGCCCTCCGACATCTGCACGAAGATGCTGAACACGATCATCGCGGGGATCGCCAGCAGCAGGATGTCCATCCGCGAGAACACCATGAGCGCGACGCCTTCGAGGCAGAGCACAATGCCCAGGAACATCACCCGGCCGCGCAGCCCGAAGCGCACGCCGGCGAAGTCGCCGAAGATCCCGCCGAGCGTCCGCGCGAAGAGGTTCATCAGCCCGAACAGCCCCGCGATGAGGCCCGCCATGCCGACGCTCAGCCCGAAGTGGTCGTGGTAGTAGAGCGCGGCGACGTTGTTGATGGTCAGCTCGATGCCGAAGCACGCGCCGTAGATGACGAACAGCGCCCACACCCGCGGGTCGCTTGCGGCCTCGCGGAACGAGCCCTTCGTCGCCTCGACGGGCGCGAGCTCGCCCCGCTCGCGCAGCTCGTCGAAGTTGCCGTCCGGCGCGTCCTTCGTGAAGTGCGCGTAGGCGAGGCCCATCAGCAGCAGCGCCGCGCCCGGCACGACCATCGCGAGCCGCCAGCCGACGGTCTCGCCGACGCCGAGCATGAGCACGCCCGCGAGCAGCAGCGGCATCACCATCTGCGTCACGCCGCCGCCGAGGTTGCCCCAACCGGCCGTCGTCGCGTTCGCGGCGCCGACGACGTTCGGGGCGAACATCACGGACGTGTGGTACTGCGTGATGACGAACGACGCGCCGATCACCCCGATCGCGAGGCGGAAGAGCAGGAACGACTCGTAGTTCTGTGCCAGGCCGATGCCCATCACGGGGATCGAACCGACGATGAGGAGCCAGGTGTAGGCGCGGCGCGGACCGATGCGGTCGCTCAGCCAGCCGATGACGAGGCGCGCGACGATGGTGACCGCGACCGACGCGATGATCGTATTGCCGATCTGCGTCTTCGTGAGGTCGAGGTCCTCGCGGACGATCACCATCAGCGGGGCGATCCCGAACCAGCCGAAGAACGCCAGGAAGAACGCGAACCACGACATGTGGAACGCACGCATCTGCACGGTCTCCAGCGAGAAGAGCGAAATGCTGGTCGCCTTGTTCCGGATCTGTGCCGAATTCACCGTGCGCTCCTTCCTCGTCCGCGTCCGTCGAGTACGAGGCTAGGCAGGGCGCGTTACCGCGCCGTGCCATCCGCGTGAACTCCGGGAGACGGAGCGGTTGCCGGGGCGTGACGAGGGGTTATCGGCCGCGTGAACGCGGTGTTACGCGCGCTCAGGCGGCGACGGCGGCGACCGGCTCGACGCGGACGGCGGCGAACTTCAGCTCGGGCTGCTTCGAGCGTGCGTCGGTCGCCTCGGAGGTGGCGGCGTTGGTCACCGCGTGGCGGTTCCACAGCTCGCCCCAGTGGAACGGCGCGAAGACCGCGCCGCTGCGGATCGCGTCGGTGACGCGCGCCCGCAGCTGCAGGCTGCCGCGCCGCGAGGTGACCAGCACGAGCTGCCGGTCGGCCACGCCGAGGTGGCCCGCGTCGTCTGGGTGCATCTCCAGGAACGGCTCGTGCTCGCTGCGCATGAGCTTCGGCACCTTGCCGGTGCGGGTCATCGTGTGCCACTGGTCCTTGACTCGCCCTGTGAGCAGCGCCAGCGGGTACTCGTCGCTGAGGATCTCCGCCGGCTTGCGGTAGCCGGGTGCGTGGAAGCGCGCGCGGCCGTCGGGCGTCGGGAAGCGCCCGTCGCCGAAGAGCCGTGGCGACGAGGGCTCCTCGGCGGCAGCGCCGAGGACCGCCCCCTCGGGGTGCGGCCACTGGACGCCGCCCGCCGACTGTCGCAGCACGTCGTAGCTGACGCCGGTGATGTCGAGGTCGCGGCCGCGGGTCAGCTCGCGGTACTCGTCGAAGATCGCCTCGGTGTCCGCGTAGTCGAAGTCGTCGCCGTGCCCGAGCGCCTCGGCAACGCGGCAGATGATCTGCCAGTCGGGCAACGCCGTGCCCGGCGCCTCCCCGATCTGCTCGAGGAGGCAGATGCGCCGCTCGCTGTTCGTCATCGTGCCCGGGCGTTCCGACCACTGCGCCGCGGGCAGCAGTACGTCGGCGATGCGGCCGGTCTCCGTGGGGTAGTACGCGTCCTGCACCACGACCAGCTCGGCGCGCTGCAGCGCCGCGCGTACGCGGGGTGCGTTGGGGAGCGAGGCCACGGGATTGGTCGCCGCGATCCACACGACCCTCACCTCGTCGCGTTCGAGCGCCTCGACCATCTCGATCGCCGTCAGGCCGGGCCGGTCGGAGATAGAGCCGGGTGCAAGGCCCCACGCGCCTTCGACCTCGGTGCGGTGTCCGGCGTCGGCGACGAGGCGGTGGCCCGGCAGTGTCGTGGCGAGGCCGCCGCACTCCCGCCCGCCCATCGCGTTGGGCTGGCCGGTGAGCGAGAAGGGCCCGGCGCCTGGTTTGCCGATGTTGCCGGTGGCCAGCGAGAGGTTGATGAGCGCGAGGTTCTTGTCGACGCCCGAGGTGCTCTGGTTCGCGCCCATCGTCCACAGGCTGAGCATCGGTCCGTTGGTGGCGATGATGCGCGCAGCGTCCACGATGTCCTGTGCGTCGAGCCCTGTCACCGACGACGCCCGCTCGGCCGACCAGCCCTTGAGCGCCCGCTCGATCTCTGCCCACCCGCTCGTGTGCTCCTCGATGAACCGTTCGTCGATCCCGCCCGCCAGGCGGACCTCGAACAGCAGCGAGAGCAGCAGCGCCACGTCCGTGCCGGGCAGCACGGGCAGGTGGATGTCGGCGATCTCGGCGGTCCGCGTGCGCCGAGGGTCGACGACGATCACCTTGACGCCGTCGCGGTCGGCGCGCTTCCGCGCCTTGATGCGGTCGAACAGGATCGGGTGGCAGGCCTCGACGTTCGCGCCAAGGATCAGGAACGTGTCGGCCGACTCGATGTCCTCGTAGGACGCGGGCGGCGCGTCGGCGCCGAACGCGAGGTTGTAGGCGGCGACGGCGCTGGCCATGCACAGCCGCGAGTTCGTGTCCTGGTTGTTGGTGCCGATGAACCCCTTCGCCAGCTTGCCGAACAGGTAGTAGTCCTCCGTCGGCAGCTGGCCGGATCCGTAGAGCATGACTGAGTCCGGCCCGTGCTCGGCGACGTTGCGGCGGATCGCGTCGGCGACGCGGTCGATGGCCTCGTCCCACCCGGTGACGCGTGTGTGCGCGCCCTTGCGGTCGCGCACCATCGGCGTGAGCAGGCGGTCGCCGGTGTCGAAGACCTGGCCGAGCAGGGCGCCCTTGGCGCAGAGCTTGCCCTTGTTGACAGGGTGGTCGGGGTCGCCTCGCACCTCGCGCACCACGCCTTCTTTCGCGCGCGCGAGCAGGCCACAGCCGGTGCCGCAGTAGGCGCAGATCGAGCGCCGCCAGCCGTCACCCGCCAGTAGGGGCAGCCTCGCCACGCCGCATCACCCGAGGGGGACCAGCGCGCGCTCGCGCACCGCCCCGGCGCCCCGCAGCGAGCGGAGCTGCGCCGCCACCGCTTCGGGCAGGTCCGGCGTCAGCACCCCCTCGGCGATGCGCTCGCCGAGCTGCGCCTCCTCGCCGAGGCAGCCGCCGGCGAAGATGTCGGCCGCGTCGAGGATCTCGCCGTCGACGCGCTGGCGGTCGCCCAGCAGGCCGATCTCGCCGGCACGGTGCTGACCGCAGGCGTGCGGACAGCCCGACATCTGGATGCGCACCGGCTCGTCGATCTCGTAGCGCTCGCCGAGCGCGCCCGCGAGCTTGAGCGCCTCGGCCTTGGTGTCGATGAGGCTGAAGTGGCAGTAGTCGTTGCCCGTGCACGTCACCATCGAGCGGATCCACGGCGACGGCTTCGGGCTGTACGTCTCCAGCAGCGGCTCCGCCAGCAGCGCGCCGAGGGACTCGTCGGCGACGTTCGGGATCAGCACGTTCTGCTGCACGGTCAGCCGCAGCTCGGCCGTGCCGTACTCGGCGGCGAGCCGGCCGAACTCGATCAGGTCGTCGCCGCTCACGCGCCCGACGGGCACGAGGCACCCGACGACGCTGCGGCCCGGCTGGCGCTGCGGCGAGATGCCGATGTGGTCGCCGCCGTGCTCTCGAGTCGCGGACTCGGCCGCGCGCTCGAGCGGCGCGCCCATGCGCTCCTCGACCGCCGCGCGGAAGCGCTCGATGCCCCACTGGCCCAGCAGCACCTTGAGCCGCGCCTTCTTGCGCTGCTCGCGTGGCCCGTGGTCGCGGAACACTTCGAGGATCGCGAGCGCGACCGGCACAACGCCCTCCGGCGCCACGAACACGTCGAGGGGCCGCGCCAGCTCGGGCTGCTGCCCGCCGAGCGCGCCACCGACCAGGACGTTGAACCCCGCGACTTCGCGGCCCGCCTCGAAGCGTGTGGCGGGCGCGAACGAGAGGTCGTGCGTCTGTGCGTGCGTGCAGTCCTCGCGGCAGCCGGTGATGGAGAGGTTGAACTTGCGCGGCAGGTTGCTGAACCGCTTGCCGCCGATGATCGCCTGCTGAAGCCGCTCGCCGAGGGTGCGGGCGTCGATCAGCTCGTCGGCGTCGAGGCCCGCGAGCGGGCAGCCGACGACGTTGCGGACGTTGTCCATGCCGCTCTGCTGCGAGTTGAGCCCGGCGGCCGCGAGGCGCTGCAGCACCCACGGAGCGTCCTCGATGGTGATCCAGCGCAGCTGGATGTTCTGGCGGGTGGTGATGTCGGCCGTGCCGCGGCCGCAGCGGTTCGCAATCTCGCCGATGGCGGTGATCTGCTCGGAGGTGAGCACGCCGTTGGGGATACGCATGCGCAGCATGAAGTAGCCCGGCGTCGCCTTGCGGTGGAAGAGCCCGTACCACTTGAGCCGCTCGAAGTCGTCCGCCGGGATGGCGTCGACGCCCTCGACGGCGTATCGGTAGAGGTCCGGCAGGACGTCGAGGCCGTCCTTCGCGCGCTTGATCTCCTCGATGCGGTTGGGCGCCATGGGCGTTCTCCTCCACCGCGAGGATCGCGAGCACGCGTTACGAAGCGGCGACGCCGACGTGAACGGCGCGTGAACGTTCGTTTTCGGTCGCGTTGCGGCGGGCGTGCCCGGGTGATGCCTCGAGACGTGACGGCACGCGGGGACGCTTTGCGTGACAATGGATCCGGTGGGGTGCGGGCCGGCGAGGGCGTTCCCTCGGCCGGACACAGGAAGGATCCGCCATGACCATGCGCAGCCACGTGATCGACTACCGCATCCACGGCGACGACTTGCAGTTCGTCGAGGTCGAGCTGGACCCCGGCGAGACGGTGATCGGCGAGGCGGGGGCGATGATGTTCCTGGACTCCGGCGTTACCTTTGACACGAAGCTCGGGGACGGCAGCGACCCGGATCAGGGCATGTTCGGCCGCCTCCGAGGCGCCGTCGGGCGCGCGCTGTCCAACGAGTCGATCTTCATCACACACTTCACCAACGAGGGCCGCGGCAAGCAGATCGTTGCGTTCTCGGCCGAGTTCCCGGGCAAGATCGTCCCCATGGATCTCGCGAGCCTCGGCGGCGAGGTCATCGCGCAGAAGGACGCCTTCCTGTGCGCCGCGCTCGGGACGAAGCTCTCCGCGGTCTTCCGCGGCAACTTCGGCACCGGCCTGTTCGGCGGCGAGGGCTTCATCCTCCAGAAGCTCGAGGGTGACGGCATGGCGTTCGTCTCCGTCGGCGGCACGGTCATCGAGCGAGAGCTGCGCAACGAGAAGCTGCTCGTCGACACCGGCTGCCTCGTCGCCTTCGAGCCAAGCGTCGAGTACTCCATCGAGCGCGCAGGCAACCTCAAGTCGATGATCTTCGGCGGCGAGGGCCTGTTCCTCGCCACGCTCTCAGGCCACGGCAAGGTATGGCTGCAGTCGCTGCCGTTCTCGCGCCTGGCCAACCGCATCATCCAGAACGTGCCCAGCGCTGGTGGCCAGTCCAGCGGCGAGGGTTCGATCCTCGGCGGCTTCGGCATCGGGCAGCGTTAGCGCGCGGCGTCGCGCAGCACCTCGGCGCTGAGTTCGGGGAACGCGGCGATCGAGGGCAGACGCAGGTCGGGGGGAGGCGTGACCGCCTCCCCCTCGCGCGCGTAGCGCCCCTGCTCCACGAGCACCGTCGTCACGCGCGGGCCGAGCGCGGCCTTGACGGCCGCGTGGACCGAGGGCTTGTCGTCGATCACCACGTAGTGGTCGGCCGGGTAGCGCGCCGTGATGTCGTCGAGTTCCTGCGTCTTGTCGGCGTACACGAGCACGCGACCCTCGACGGCCGCACTCACGCCTGCTGCGAGCGCCTTGTGGCGCTGATAGCCCGGATGGCCGTCCGACACCACGACCGGCAGGCCGACGCCGAGCGCGTGGGTGAGCGCGGCGAGCGCGCCGGGGTACAACAGACCGCGGTAGTCGACGCCGTAGACCGCCTCCACCAGCGGCGCAATCACGGAGGTGTCGCGGCGCTCGCGCCCGAGCCGCAGCATCGCCTCGTGGATGTCGACGTAGCCGAGGTCCGCGCGCACTTCCTCGTAGCAGCCCCAGAAGCGCTCGGCCGCGGCCTCGCCCAGCGAGGCGCGGATCCCGGCGTTGATGGCCACGCTCGCGCCGCTGGCGTCGATCAGCGTGTTGTCGAGGTCAACGAGCAGGACCGTGGAGGCCTCGTCGGTCACGGTCCCTGCGCGCCTATCCGCCGATGCGGTCGACGGCGATCTCGCCGCCCTGCATCACCATGCAGATGCGCTCACGCTGCTGCAGCACCGTCACGTCGGCGAGCGGGTCGCCGTCGACGACGATGAGGTCGCCGAGCTTGCCGGGTTCGAGGGTGCCGATGTCGGTGTCGACGTGACAGCACTCGGCGGCGGTCTTCGTTGTCGCGACGATCGCCTCCATCGGCGTCATGCCGTGCTCCACCATCAGCTCGAGCTCCCAGGCGTTCGTACCGTGCGTGCCGACGCCGCAGTCGGTGCCCATCGCCACCTTCACGCCCGCCTCGTGCGCCGCGCGGAAGCTCCGCGCGTTCGCCTCGATGACCTCGTGCGCCTTGCGCAGCGACTGCGGCAGCACCGACTCCGGGGACGCCTCGGCGTTGAGCACGACGCTGCGAGGGGCGTGCAGCGTGGGGACGAGGAACGAGTCCTGTGCCTTCATGATCGCGATCGCCTCGTCGTCCAGGTAGAAGCCGTGCTCGATCGACTCGACGCCGGCGTGGAGGGCGTTCTTGATGCCCTCGGTGGCCTGCGCGTGCGACATGCACGTCTTCCCGTGCATGCGGGCCTCGTAGACCATGATCGCGATCTCTTCCTGCGTGAACTGCGGCGAGCCCGGCTCGTCCGAGGGGGAGAGCACGCCGCCGGTGGCGTGCAGCTTGATGAAGTCCGCGCCCGCGCGCAGCACGGTCCGGACCGTCTTGCGCACCTCGTCGGGGCCGTCGCAGATGTGCTCCGGCCACTCCGGCCCGCGGTCGCCGCCAAGCCGGCCACCCGACGGCATCGTGCCGTCGCCGTGCCCGCCGGTCTGCGAGAGCGCGACGATGGCGAGCCGCATCCGCGGCGCGGCGATGAGCCCGCGCTCGGCCGCGAGCTTGAACCCGACCGGCGTGCCTCCCGCGTCGCGCACCAGCGTGAAGCCGGCCTCGAGGGTCGCGCGCGCGGTGGCGGCCCGCGCGCGCCGGTTGTGCGTCGGCGGGGGGAGCGGCCGCGGCTGGAAGGGAGTGGGGGGGCCGGTGGGGTGGGCGGGGGAGTCGATCATCCCCGGCATCACCGTCGCGCCGCCCACGTCGATGACATCGGCGTCGCCCGGCAATGCGTCGATGCTCCCAACGGCCGCGATACGGCCGTCCTCGATAACCACGCTGGCGCCGGTGATGGGGTCAGCGCCCGTGCCGTCGATGAGCGTGGCGCCGGTGACGACGGTGGTCATGGCTGGCCTCCTCGCGCGCTGTGCATGATAGCGGGCCTCGCAGCGCCGGATGGACGCCGGTGCCACAATGCACGCGAGCACGCAGGCGGCGCGCCGGTGGCGCCGCGCGACCACGGAGCACCACGATGGCGACGTACTTCTTGCTGATCACGCTGACCCCCGAGGGCCGCGCGGCCTCCTTCGAGGATCCGTCGCGACTGCTGCGCATCGAGCGTGAGACCGAGAAGCCCGGCGTCGAGTGCCTCGGGCTCTACGGCGTGCTCGGCCGTTACGACTTCATCAGCATGGTCGAGGCCGACGACAACGACGCGATCGCACAGTTCTCGCTGGAGTACGGCGTGCGCGCGGGTGCGCACATCGAGACGATGCCGGCAGTGCCCATCAGCCGCTTCGAGCACCACGAGCCGCGTGGCCTGGATACGGGAGACGCCGAGATGGTGCTGGGCCTCCCCGGCGTTTCCGGACTGGACGATCCGGACGGCGCCCCCGCCTGACCTTCGGACTGCCGGAGCGACGGTCCACGGGCGCACGCGTGAAGGTCGGCGCGCGCAGACCCCCTCACCCCCACCCCCTCC
>VXTU01000018.1 GCA_009837285.1 Chloroflexota bacterium
GGGGTGCTGAGCCGCGCTTCGCGATGAGGGTGGTGCGGGCGGGCACGCCGTCCGGGTAGTGGTCATGGAAGGCCCGATTCACGAACTCAGGTGCTCCGGTGAGCAACGACACGTAGCGGTCACCGGCCAGCACATACAGCGCGTTCACGCGCAGCCGGTATGCGCACACCTCGAGCTCGCGCACGCTGCCGCCCTCGTATCTCACGGCGCTGAACCCGTCCCGGATCGGGCCTTGCAGGCACGATGGCGTGGATTGGGCCGCGGCATCGTTCGCCTGCGCAAGCGAGGAGGCGGCGAGGATGAACAGCGCGGTTGCCAGCTTCAGCACGCCGGCGAATGGTGGCCACTGCATCGCGCGCTCCCCGGTTGCGTCATGGCTGTTGTCGAGCGAGGCGATCCTACCCCCGCGACGGCGTACCAACGCGCACGCACTCCCGTTATGATGGGCGCCGTGCAGGGCCCGCCGTGCGTCACACGGGGAGATCACCTCGTAGGCGCATGCGGCTGGGTCAATGCTCCGCGTCGTGAAGACGCGCCACCGGGTCGAGCCCATGCGAATACCGCACGTGAGGAGTGCCAACAGTGGCTGTGCAGACTTTCGAGCTGATCGACTACGAGGTCCGTGACCGGACCGCGTGGATCACCATCAACAACGCCGAACGCATGAACGCGCTGAGTATCGGCGTCGTGAACGGCCTCTACGACGCCTTCACGGAATTCTCGAACGACGATGACGCGCTGGTCGCCATCCTGATCGGTGGCGGCGGCCGTGCCTTCTGCGCGGGCGCGGACCTCGTCGCGATGACACAGCGCGACCAGACCGAGGGACAGGGCGCGCCCGCTCCCACACGCCCCGGGCTGGAAGCCCTCTCCGAGTGCCCGAAGCCCATCATCGCGGCCATCGACGGCTACGCGCTGGCCGGCGGGATGCAGCTTTCGAGCCGCTGCGACATCCGCATCGCGACCGAGAAGTCGCGGGTGGGCATGCCCGAGGTACGACGCTCCCTCGTCGCCGTCGGCATGGTCGACACGGCCGAGCGCTTCGTGCCGCGCGGCGAGGCGATGTGGATCCTGCTGACCGCGGACCACATGACCGCCGAGCGCGCCTATGACATCGGCTTCCTGCAGGCGCTGGTGCCCGACCGCGACGCGCTCATCGCCGAGGCGACCCGCGTCGCCGACGAGATCAAGAAGAACGCGCCGCTGGCCGTCCAGGCGGTCAAGCGGACCATCGTCCACACCAGCCACATGTCGCCGCTGGATGCGATCCACTACCGCAACGCCCTCAACGAGAAGGTCGAGCAGAGCGAGGACCGCATGGAGGGGCCCAAGGCCTTCGCCGAGAAGCGGGACCCGGTCTGGAAGATGCGCTAGACGATTCCCACCGGAGCGGCGTCCGCGGCGGGACGCCGCTCCACGCCGGCGGAGGCTGCCGTCCGGGTTGTCCCGGGCGGCCGCTTCCGCCGTACGACTTCCCCCACCTCGCCGGGGGGAGCAAGACATCGTTCGAGCAGGCGAGGAGGTCGCCAGGCCGCCGGTAGCGGCGGCGTGAGGAGGGCGCCATGAGCGGGCCATTCGAGGCGCTGCAGGTCATCGACCTCAGCAGCGGACAGCCGGGGGGCGTCACCACCATGGTGCTCGCCGACTACGGGGCCGACGTAATCAAGGTCGAGCCTCCCGGAGGCGACCCCGGCCGCGCCGAGCCCGCCAGCCCGATGTGGCTGCGCGGCAAGCGCAGCGTCACGCTGGACCTCTCCGACGCGGCCGACCGCGGCCGCCTGCACGCGCTGGTGCGCGGCGCCGACGTGGTCGTCGCCTCGTTCGCGCCCGGTGAGGCCGAAGCCGCCGAGGCCGACTACGAGACGCTGTCGGCGCTGAACCCCGGCCTCGTCTACTGCTCGATCACGGGCTGGGGACCGACCGGCCCCTACGCCCACTACCCGCCGGACGAGCGGCTGGTGGCCGCCAAGTCCGGCCGGATGCAGTCCTTCGAGGGCGTCGTGCGGCGCGAAGGCCCCGCCTACGGCGCGGTCAAGGTCGGCACACACGCGGCGACGCAGTCCGCGATCGCCGGCATCCTCGGCGCGCTGCTGGTGCGCGACCGCTCCGGCTCGGGCCAGCTTGTCGAGACGAGCCTGCTGCGCGGGATGCTGCCGTACGACTTCCGCACGCTGCTCTCCGAGCAGCTGACGCCCCGCTACCCCGAGCTGCTCGCCAACGACCAGTTCGCGCGGTTCGGCCCGGACACGCTGCCGATGCTGGGCTACCAGCCGGTGATGGCGAAGGACGGGCGCTGGATTCAGTTCGCCAACCTGCTGGAGCACCTGGTGCAGTCGAGCCTCGTCGCGATGGACCTCGCCGCCGACGTGCTCGGCAACCCGCGCTACGCGGAGACGCCGAACGGGCTCAGCGAGGAGGCGCGCGAGGAGGTCCGCAACATCATGCTCGAGCGCGTCCGCGAGCGGACCGCCGAGGAGTGGATGGTGGCGTTCAGCGAGAACGGCAACGTCGCCGCCGAGATCGTCACCACGGCGCAGGAGGCGCTGCGACACCCGGACATGGAGGCGAACCGCGAGGTTGTCGACATGGAGCACCCGGAGCTCGGCACCATCCGGCAGCTCGGGCTGCTCGCTCGGCTGACCGAGACGCCGGGCGAGGTCGGCGGTCCCGGCCCCCAGCCCGGCGAGCACACTGCCGAGGTGCTGGCGGAGGCGCCGCGCGTCACGTGGTCGGCCCCCTCGACGAACGGCTCGCCGCCGAAGCACCCGCTCGAGGGCGTCACAGTGCTGGAGTTCGCCACGATCATCGCCGCGCCGCTGGGCGCGTCTCTGCTGGGCGACATGGGCGCGCGCGTCATCAAGGTCGAGCCGGTCGACGGCGGCGACCCGATCCGCGGGCTCGGCGCCGGACTCGGCGCGAGCTTCGGCGCGTCCAAGACGACGGCGTCGAAGGAGAGCATCTGCATCGACCTCAAGTCGGAGCAGGGCCAGGAGATCGTCTCGCGGCTCATCGCCAACGCCGACGTGATCGTCCACAACTACCGGCCGGGCGTGCCGGAGCGGCTCGCCATTGGTTACGAGCAGGCGAAGGCGATCAAGCCAGACATCGTGTGGCTGAGCGTCAACGGCTACGGCCCGGACGGGCCGGGGTCGCACCGCCCCTCGGCGCACCCGATCCCGGGCGCGGTCTGCGGCGGCGCGCTCATGCAGTCCGGCGTGGACTGGCCTCCCAACGAGTACAGCTCGATCGACGACATCCGCGAGGCCTCGCGCTGGTTCTCGCGCGCCAACGAGGGCAACCCGGACCCGAACACCTCGATGTGCGTCGCCACGTCGGCGATGCTCGGCCTCATGGCCCGTCACCAGACGGGCAGGGGCCAGCGCATCTTCCTCAGCATGCTGGGGGCCAACGGCTACGCGAACGCCGAGGACTTCCTCTCCTACGAGGGCAAGGAGCTGCGCCCGACGCTCGACCGCTCGCTGCACGGCACCGGCGCGCTCAACCGCCTCTACCGCTCGCAGGACGGCTGGGTCTTCCTCGCCGCCGATGACGACGCGTCGTGGGCGGCGCTGGCCGCCGCCAGCGCGAACGGGATCGGCGCGGACGAGCGCTTCGCGACGGCCGAGGGCCGCCGTGAGCACGACGCCGCGCTGACGGAGGCGCTCGAAGCGATGTTCGCGCTGCGTGACGCCGACGAGTGGGAGCGTGAGCTCATCGCCGCCGGCGTCGGCTGCGTGAACGCCAGCGAGTACGACAGCCCGGGCGCGTTCCTCGTGCAGGACGAGCACGCGCAGGCGAACGGCCTGCTGAGCGAAGCGCACCACGCGCTGTGGGGCGACTACCGGCGCTGGGGGCCGCCCTCTACGTTCAGCGGCACGCCGGGCAACCCGCGTGCGGGCGTGCTGGCGGGCCAGCACACCGACGAGCTGCTGGCGGAGGCGGGCTACAGCTCGGCCGAGATCGAGCAGCTGCGCTCCGCCAACGTCGTCTGGTCCGAGGTGCCGATGGAGCTGCCGGAACCGGCGACCGTCGCCTAGCGAGGGCGCGTCATGGTGGGGGACCGTATCGGCGTCGGGATCATCGGCGCCAACGTGCGCTACGGGTGGGGCACGCGCGCCCACCTGCCGGCGCTCGCCGCCCTGCCGGAGTTCGAGGTCCTCGCCGTCGCCACGACGCGCATGGAGACGGCGCGCGAGACCGCTGAGCAGCACGGCATCCCGCACGCCTTCGACAGCGCGCAGGCGCTCGTCGAGCACCCCGACGTCGACCTCGTGCTGGTGTGCGTGCGCGTGCCCGCACACCACGAGCTGACCGCGACGGCGCTCCGCGCGGGCAAGCACGTCTTCACCGAGTGGCCCCTGGGCGCGAACACCACCGAGGCGCGCGAGCTGCGCGACCTTGCAGAGTCGGCGGGCGTGCGGCACATGGTCGGCCTGCAGGCGCGTGCGGCGCCCGAGTTCGTGCGGATGCAGCAGCTCATCGCCGAGGGCTACGTCGGCGAGGTGCTGTCGGCGACCATGCGCCAGACCCTCCCCGGTGCGGGGCCCCGCCGCGAGTCCTTCGCGTGGGCCGTCGACGCCAGCAAGGGCGCCTCGACGCTCTCGATCGCCTCGGGCCATGCGCTCGACGCGCTCGCGTTCTGCCTCGGCGAGTTCCGCTCGGTCAGCAGCACCGTCGCGACGCGCGTGCGCACGGTCGACGTGATCGATACCGGTCGCACCGTCGAAGTGACATCGCCGGACACGGTGCACGTCTCCGGCGAAACGGAGAGCGGCGCGGCCGTCTCAGTCGCGATCAGCAGCGTGCCGTCGCACGGCTCCGGGCTGCGCTTCGAGGTGCATGGCTCCGACGGCGTGCTGCTGCTGACCTCGGACGGCATGTCGCAGATCGCCGCACTCTCGCTCAGCGGAGCGCGCAACGACGAGGGCGCCGTCGCCGAGCTTGCGATCCCCGACGACTGCTGGTGGGTGCCGCGGGACCTCGTCGGCCCCGGGCTCAACGTGGCGCAGCTCTTCCGCCGCCTCGGCGAATCAATCCGCGGCGGCGAGCCGGCCGAGCCCGACTTCGCCCACGCGGTCCGACGCCACGAGCTCCTCGATGCGATCGAGCGCGCCTCGGACACCGGCGAGCGCCAAGTCGTCTCGTAGCGCTCTTCGCCCTCATGGCCCTTGCTGCGAGCGGTACGCTGGCCGTGTGACGCTGTCCTTCCCGAGGCGGGAGGTACGAGATGCTCCGGGTCGCGTTCTTCGGCCTCCTGGCGCTGATCTTTCTCCTCGCGGTCGCGATCGTTGTGACGTTTGCGATGCGCATCAGCGGTGGCGCGGGGACGCTCGCGCCGGTGAGCGACGCGGACGCACAGCGCGTCAGGGCGGAGCTCGCTGACAGGTCGTTCCGCCAGTTCGAACCCGACCGCGACGGTGACCCGCGCAAGGCCGTCATCATCGAGTTCCTAGACGGACTCGGCCTGTGGGCGCAGTACGCCGAGGGCGACCACGCCGTCGACGAGTGGGAGGTCCGCTCGACGGCCTACGACATCGAGTCGCGGGGCGACGTCGCCGACGAGGTGACCCTCACCTTCGTCGACGCCGAGTCGCGGCAGCAGTTCCCAGAGGCCTGCGACGGTTGCATCGAGACCTCGGGCGTCTCGATCTCAATCCGCAACGTATTCGACGCCGCCCGGATCCAGTTCCGCATCGATGACCCGAACGGCGTGCTGCCCTCGCCGTTCCCGGTGTTCGGCTCGTGGACGCGGTTCGAGGAGGACGAGTACTTCGACTAGCGACTACGTCCTCGGCGAGCCGCAGGTCCGAGACTCGTTGATCACCGCCAGATGCTCACCCCAGGCAGGCTCGCGGTCTGGCCCAGCGATCGCGTCGCACTCGCGAAAGAACGCGTCGAGTTCCTCTTCTGACTCGAAGGGCCTCTGATTCCGCTTGAGGGCGGACCCTTCTGGTTCCAACGGAACGTCCTGACCGACCATTTCGCGCTCCTCCGGCGGATACCTCCACCGACCCGTGGCTCCGTCCTAGTGGATGAACATGCCGCCGTTGACGTTGAACACCGAGCCCGTGATGTAGGTGCCCTCGGTCACGATGTAGCGCACCAGGCTCGCGACCTCCTCGGGCTCGCCAAGGCGGCCGAGCAGGATCTCGCCCATCAGGTTCTCGCGCTGCTGCTCGTTGAGCCCGGACAGCATGTCCGTCTCGATGAAGCCGGGCGCGATGGCGTTGACGTGGATGTTGAAGCGGGCGCCCTCGCGCGCCAGCCCCCGCACGAAGCCGATCGCTGCTTCCTTCGAGGTGCCGTAGTTGACCAGCCCCAGGCGCCCCGTTTCGCCGACGATCGAGGAGATGCAGACCACGTGCCCGCCGCCGGCCTCACCCATCACCGGCCAGACCGGGCTCGTGACGTTGTAGAGCCCGTTGACGTTCGTGTCGATGACGGTGTGCCACTCCTCGGGCGTCATGCGTGCCACGGTTCGGTCGGCGGTGGTGCCGGCGTTGTTGATGAGCACGCGCACCGGCCCGAGGTCGCTCACGACCGCGTCGACCATCGCCTGGCACTGCCCCAGGTCGGAGATGTCGGCCTGATAGGCGCGCGCGCTGCCTCCGGCGCCCTCGATCTCGCCGACCACGCCCTCGGCTGCCTCGGCGTTCGCGCGGTAGTTCACGGCGACCGTGGCGCCCTGCCCGGCGAGTTCGAGCGCGATCGCGCGCCCGATGCCCCTCGATCCGCCCGTGACGAGGGCGACCTGTCCGTCCAGCGCTCCTGCCATGTCATGTCCTCCTCGGTGTTGAGTTGTGTTGCCGCGCGCACCGTACAGCACCGGGAGCGTGGGCGGGGAGTGGCGAGGGCGGTCGCCACCGCCTGACGGCGCGACGCCGTATCCTGCACGGCACGGCCCGGCCACCCGACCCGCACGGGCTGGCTTCCGGGCGCCCCGGCGCACGTACCGCTGCCCCGAGGCCGCACGACCGCCCGCGACGGCGGTGAGTTGGAGCCTGCATGCTCTCTCGCTCGTTCGTCGTGCTGTGGATTGCGATGGCCGTCGCGGTCATGGGCATCGCGATGGTCTCGCCGCTGCTGCCCGTGTTCGTGCGCGAGGAGTTGCACGGCCCCGAGTTCGCCGTCGCGCTCTCCTTCTCCGCCATCGCCATCTCGCAGATCGCCACCTCGCCGGTGGTGGGGCGGTTCGCGGACAAGTTCGGGCCGAAGCCGTTCATCGTGCTCGGCTTCTTCGTGTACGGCGCGGGTGGGGTCGGCTTCATCTTCTCGCAGACATGGGAGCAGGTGATCTTCTTCCGCGCCCTCTCCGGCGTCGGCGCGGCCTCGATGTTCCCGACGACGATGGCGTACGTCGGCCGCCTCGCGCCTCCGGGGTTCGAGGGCCGCTACATGGGCGCGTTCTCGATCTCGTGGATTGCCGGATTCGGCATCGGGCCGCTGTTCGGGGGCACGATCCGCGACTTCGTCTCCTCGGACGCTGCGTTCGCGACGATGTCGCTCATGCTCTTCGCCGTCGGCGTTGCCGTGTTCCTGCTGCTCCCGAAGGGCCAGCCCGGCGCGGGCACGGACCGCGAATACGAGGAGGAGGCCCTCGAGCCCGGCCTGCCGATGATCGAGGTGCTCAAACGCCCGATCGTCCATGCGGCGATCGGCGGTCACATGGTGGTCTCGATCGGGTGGGGTGCGGGCTTCACGTTCATCGCCGTGTACGTGGTGAGCGACGACGGCCTCGCCACCGGGAGCGCGACGTTCGCGGGCGTCCTGCTTGCCGCGCGGGCGCTGTTCACGGCGGGGGCCCAGCTCATCACCGGGCCGCTCGCGGACCGTATGAACCGCGTGTTCTTGTCCGTGCTCGGCTTTGGGATAGCGGGGGGCGCGCAGTTCATCGTGCCCGATATCCCGGGCGTCATGACCGAGCTGTCGATCTTCGGCGGCACGCTCGTGATCGTGCCTTGGCTGTTGCTGCTCTTCCTGGTCGTCGGCCTCGGCGAGTCGATCGAGTTCCCCGCACAGCAGGCGATCTTCGTCGACGCAGGTCGCGCGGTCGGCATGGGCACCATCATGGGCATCACACAGACCGCGGGCGGCGTCGGCTTCCTCGCGGGGTCGATGTTTGGCGCGCTGGTGGTGGGCATCTGGGGGCTCGATGCGGTCTTCCGCTACGCGGGGCTCGCGATGTTCCTCGGCGGCTTCGGCTTCTGGCTGCTCATGATTCGGGCGAAGCGAGACTTCGCCATGCTCGAGGCGGCCGCCGCCGCCGACCTGCGCGCCCGTTACGCGCCGGAAGCACGGCAGGCTCCTTCGCCGGCCGCTGCGCTGACAGCCGGTAACGGCGCGCAGCCCACCGACGTCACGCACTACGGGATGAGCGAGACGACCCAGCCCGACCAGTCGCTACGGCCCGCCATGGCCGGCGTCGACCGCGACTGAACCCCTCCCGGGCCGTGGGTGGTGCGCGTTAGCACCATCCCTTGTCAAACTGTCGCCGTGATCGGGATCGTCCTCGCCACCGACCAGGGCCTGATGCACGTCCTCCCCGGCGCGGACGCCGAGCTCGCGCTGCCCGGCGTCGTCTGCACCTCGCTCGACTACCGCGACGGCGTCGCGGTCGCCGCCGCCCGGAGGCGCGGGGGGTGGTTGGAAGGCGGGGGCTGGGTGCCGCGCTCGTGGGGGGGGTGCGGCGGGCTCGGGCGCGGGGGGGGGGGGG
>VXTU01000121.1 GCA_009837285.1 Chloroflexota bacterium
TCCCAGCTAAGCCATCGTAGCGAGGAGTCTACCCTGTGTCAAGTGCACAATCACCCAATCATGCGACCCACGAAGGGGGTCGCGGCCGAGCCGCCGTACTCCATCGTGCCCTCCATCAGGCTGCACCGCGTCCCCCTGGATGAGCGGAGCGCGGTCCATCGAGTGTAGAGCGATCTCGACCCACTGCGGGCCGGACTCGGCCCCGGTCGCCGCCGTTCCCCCACATTCTCCGGACATGTAGCCTCGATGAGGCACCCCGACCCGCGAGGAGCACCACAGTGCGTGTGACGGTGATACCGGCCCAGGCGACACCCTCGCACGAGTCGCGGCGGGTGCGCGCACCGTGCTAGGCGCCGTCACCGACTTCGTCAGCAGCCCTCGCGGCAAGTGGGTGACGCTGGCCGTCTGGGTGCTGGCCGCGGGCGTCCTGCTCTCACAGCTCCCCCGCCTCGATGAGGTGCGCGAGAACGAGGAGGCGTTGTTCCTCCCCGGCGACGCCGAGTCGACCCTCGCCTACGAGCTCGCGCGCGACGAGTTCCCCTCGCGCGGCACGCCCACGCTGATCGTGTTCCGCGAACCCGCCGGGCTCTCCCAACCCACGCTCGACGCGGTCGACGACCTCGTCGGGTGGCTGACGGGGCCCGACGCGCCCGACAACGTCGGCGAGGTGCGCGCACCGGGTGCCGTGCCCGGGCTCGTCTCGCCCGACGACACGACGCTCTACATCTTCGCGGAGCTCTCCGGCGAACCCGCCGAGGACCCGTTCGCGGACACGGTCAACGCGATCCGCGACCGCACCGCCGCCCTCGACCTGCCGGGCGTCGAGATTGCCGTCGGCGGGC
The DNA here is from genome assembly GCA_009837285.1 of Chloroflexota bacterium. Lineage (GTDB taxonomy): Bacteria > Chloroflexota > Dehalococcoidia > UBA2979 > UBA2979 > VXMT01. The sequence continues at coordinate 843 of VXTU01000121.1, forward strand.
CGGGTGGGCTCGTGGTCGACATCGTCGGGGTGTTCCGCCAGATCGATACGTTCCTGCTGTTGGTCACCGTGGCGCTGGTGCTCGCGCTGCTGATCGCGATCTACCGCTCACCGGTCATGGCCTCGATCCCGCTGCTCGGGGTCGGGCTCGTCTTCCAGCTCGCCGGGGGCATCGCCGCGTTCGTCGCGCAGCAGTTCGAGCTGCCGGTCTCCGGGCAGGCCACGGGCATCATGACCGTCGTGCTGTTCGGCACCGGCACGGACTACGTGCTCTTCGTCTCCGCCCGCTTCCGCGAGGAGCTCACGCGCCACGCCGACCGCCACGAGGCGATGCGGCGCACGATGCGTGGCGTCGGCGGCGCGGTCGCCTCGGCCGGCGCGACGATCCTCGTGGCCTCGGCGGCGCTGCTGTTCGCGATCCTGCGCTCCTATCAGAGCCTGGGCCCGGTCATCGCGCTGGCCGTGGCGCTGATGATGCTCGCCGCGCTCACGCTCATCCCCGCCATCCTGACCATCCTCGGCCGGCGCGCCTTCTGGCCCTTGCAGCCCCGTCTCGCCGAGGGCCCGGAGGCGCCCGCGGACTGGCGCGAGAGCATCTACGGGCGCATCGGCGGCGTGGTGCTGCGCCGCCCCCGCGCCACCCTCGCCGTGACGTGCGGGGCGCTCGCGCTGCTCGTTGCGGGCCTGTTCGCGTACGAGCCCACCTACGACCGCCTGGAGAGCCTCCCCGACAACACCGAGTCCGTCCGCAGCTTCGAGCTGCTGCGCACGGGCTTCCCCGGCGGCGAGCTGGCCCGCACCCGCGTCTTCGTCTCGCTCGCCCCCGGCGAGCAGGCGCTCGACGAGGGCGCGCTCGGCAAGCTCGACGCGGTGACGACCGCGCTGCCCGGGCACCCGCTGGTGGCGGGCGCGGCCGGCCCGAGCCGCCCGTTCGGCATCGAGGCCGGGTACGCCGGCGGGCCCGCTGCCGAGGCGGCGCGCGCGAGCTTCGTCTCTGCCGACGGCGACGAGGCGCGCATCGACGTCGTGCTTGGCACGAACCCGTACGCCGAGGAGGCCCTCGAGGCCATCCCCGAGCTGCGGGAGCTCGCCCGGGAGACCGCGGCGGACGTCGGCCTCGGGGCCGACAGCGTGCTCATCGGCGGTGAGACCGCCGAGGCGTACGACACGCGCGTGGCCGGTAACCGCGACTCGCGCGTCGTGCTACCGCTGATCCTGCTCGCGATCGGGGTGGTGCTGGCGCTGCTGCTGCGCTCGCTCGTCGCGCCGCTCTACCTGATGGCGACCATCGCGTTCACCTACTTCGCAACGCTCGGCCTCGCCGTGGTCGTGTTCGTCGTCGTGCTCGGCCAGTCGGGCGTGGGGCAGGGCGTACCGTTCTTCCTGTTCGTGTTCCTCAACGCCCTCAGCGTCGACTACAACATCTACCTGATGTCCCGGATCCGCGAGGAGGCCCGCACCGCCCCGCTCATCGAGGCCACCCGGCACGCGCTCGCGCGCACCGGCCCCGTGATCACCTCGGCGGGGCTGATTCTCGCCGGCACGTTCTCGGCGCTGATGACGTTGCCGCTGCAGGACCTCCTCCAGCTGGGCTTCGCGGTCGCGGTCGGCGTGCTGATGGACACGTTCATCACGCGCACGCTGATCGTGCCCTCCCTGGTGGCGATGTTCGGCCGCTGGAACTGGTGGCCGTCGCGGATCGAGGCGTGACGGCTCGGGAGCGCTCGACGTCATCATGCGTTGCAGGGGACGGACTTGAGCGGCGCCGTCACCGCCACGGGCTGTGCCGGGTGCCGTCCACCCGGGTCTGCCAGGCAAGGCCGTAGCGGGTCGGGTTCTCGGCCGACTGCATCGTCACCTGGATCGTGTATTGCCGGCCGACCTGCAGTCCCTCGGGCAGGTAGATATGCTCGATGTTGTTGTGCGGGTCGTCGCTGCGAGCCAGCGTCGTGCCGGCGCGATCCAGCAGCTCGACCTGGAAGTCGGGCAGGTCCGCGTTGTAGTCCCTCCCGTCGAGGGTGATGTTGCGGTGCCACGTGAGGGCCAGCGAGAACGAGTCGTGCTGGTCTTCGACGGTGAAGGTATACCCGGCGCTCTGGCCCTCGGCGAGGAAGCGCGTGTCCCAGCCCACCTCGGCGGAGTCGGCCCCGCCCACGGAACGGCCGGCCGTCAGGATGTCGAAGCTGTTGCGGTAGTTGAAGAAGCCCGCCCCGTAGACGGGGTCAAGCGGAGCCGTCTCCGTGTTGCTCCACTGCCACTGCTCCGAGGCCGAGGGCAGCGCGTTGCACCAGCCCTCCGACTCCACGATGGACTCCGGGCAGAGGTGGTCCTTGCCCGCACCCGCGAGGATGATGGCCCTCATCGCCTCCACGTGGGCGCTGCCTGCGAGCAGCGGCTCCTCGTAGGACAGCCCCAGCATCGCGGACGCCGCCGCCGCCATGGTGGCCACCGACCAGCTGCTCGCTGGAGACAAGTTGCTGGGCGACACGACGATGTCCGGCTTGTGGCGTTTGCCGCCCATGTTGTCTATGGACGACTGAGCCGCGTAGTTGTAGAGGAGGCTCCTCGAGCCCACGACCAGCGAGTTGTAGTAGTTCCCGGCCAGGCTGGGGTTCTGGCGACCAGCCCAGGTACCTGGCTGGGGCGTCACGGCGAGGATGTTGTAGCGCGCGAACATCCAGTCCCCCAGCCGCAGGCCACGCGGGGAGGCGCCGGAGTCCACGTCCGTCGGCTGGCTGTGGGCCGCCGACCAGACCTGCGGCGCGCCCATCTCGCCGAAGATCGCGTGCTCGAATGAGTCGACGTTGTCCTCGACGAGGCCAAAGTCCTGCAGCCTGCGCCTCAAGTCGCTGGAGCTCATCGCGTACTTGCGGGGGTTCGTCTGGCAGCCTCCGTAGTAGTGGTAACCCCTCGACGTGAAGGGGAGGTCCCGTAGCTCGTCGCAGTCGTAGAGCATGCTGGCTATCTCATTGGCATGCTGCTCATACAGCTCGGCATCTATGTGAGGAGCGCCGATTCGGACAATCTCGCTCCGGGTGGGAAAGCCGTTCTCCGTCTGGAGGATCGTCACCTCCGGTGAGCCGATGAGGATTCGTTCTCCCAGGTCGTGATAGAGGTCGATTGCCGCCGACCCGACCACATATGCCTCGAACGACGCATCCCAATTGGTCCTATGGCGGGTAATCCAGTCATACGAGTCGGGCTTCTTGTAGTTCCAGAAACTGTTGGGCGCATCCAGCACGATGGAGGGGTAGCTGGCGAGGTCGAAGCGGTAGGGTTCGTAGACGTACCAGGCCGGACTCTGCGCCGCGCCCAGCGCCGTTCCGTCCTCGCCCAGCGCCCGCACCGCGAGGTAGTAGTCGCGGTTGGGATCGAGGGCCAGACGTACGCCGTCCTCTCCGTCCCGGGCGTGGTATGCGGTGCTCAGCCCGACGTCGTGCCAGTCCACGACGTCGCTCCCGCCCATCGTGGAGCCGACGGCCACCTCGTAGCGCGCGACTTCGTCGCCCTCCTCCACCTCCCATGCAGCGGATGCGGCGCTGGTGGCGGACTGGCCGCCGCTCAGCCGCATGGTCAATCGTACCGAGGGGCCGGGAGGTCCCACGGGCGTCGCCGTGGGAGTGGCGGTTGGTCGCGCCGAGGGCGTCGCGGTCGGCGTCGGGGTGGGGGTCGGTTGAACGGTGGGTGTCGGCGTGGGCGTGGCGGTCGGCTGCACCGAGGTGGTGGCTGTAGGCGCGGGCGTGGCGGTCGGTGCAACGGCGGCATCGTCCTCGCACGACGCGAGCAGCGCGCCGGCCAGCACCACCAGCGCAGCACCGACGCATCTGATGCTCACTTGTATCCGCGGCCGATCGCGCATCGGCGCTCCTCGTTCCGTCGCCAGCTGTTGTCGAGACGTCAAACGAACCGTGGCTTATCGCGCTCAGCCGCACATTTTCAACGCATCAACCGCGGACTCCCGCGTCCCGACCCGCGAGCTCTGTGTGTCCCGCTCGACAACACCACTCGCGGTGCTCCGCAGCGACATCCGTGTGTGCTCCCTGATCGTGTCATATCGCGGCCTCAAGAACGAGGCTTCACGGGCCGAGAAGTTGGATGACGGCGGCGGAGCGCGATGACCTGGCGAGTAACTCACCGCTCCCGCAGCGTCCGGGACGCGGCAAGGGCGGCGAACGCGAAGAGCACGAGCAGTGTCCCGCTCAGCGTCAGCGCCGACGGGACGCTGGTCGCGTCGGCGAGCGCGCCGAAGCCGAGCGGTCCGAGCCAGCCCCACCCGATCGCGAAGTTCCAGCCACCCAGGGCGCGGCCCCGCACCTCGTTGTGCACGCTCGCCTGCAGCATGATCCACTCGAGCGCGTCGACCATCGCGGCCGAGGCGCCAATGCCGGCGGTGGCGGCGACGGAGATCCAGAACAGCTCCGAGTTGCCGAGCACGACCACCAGCACGCCGAAGGTCGCGAACACCGCCACCAGCATCAGCCCGCGCGGCAGCCGGTCCGCCGTCACCACCAGCAGCGCCGTCCCGAACATCGCCCCCACCGACACTGCCGCCGTCAGCACGCCGAGGCGCTCCGGCCCCACGTCGAGCACCCGTTCCGCGACGGCGGGCAGCAGGCTCGCGAACGAGAAGCCGAGGATCTCGATGACGATCATCATCCCGAGCAGCAGCCGGATGGTGGGCGTCCCCGCCAGCAGGCGCAGACCGTCCAGTACGTCGCGCGCGAGGTGCGGGCGCGTCTCGTTCGACCTCGGAGGCGACGGCACGCGGGCGAAGACGAGCGCGGAGCAGACCAGCGGCAGCGCCGCGACGAGGAACGTCGGCGCGGGTCCGAGCGAGCCAATGAGGACGCCGCCGCCGAGCGCCCCCGCGGCGCCAACGGAGCGCTGACCGAGCGACGTCAGGCTGATCGCTGTGCCGAGGCGCTCCGGACCCGCCAGCTCGGCCTGCAGCGGCTGGAGCGAGGTGTTGTGGAACGCCAGCGTTGCGGCCGTCACGAACACGAGCGCGAGCAGCAGCGGCACCGTCGCCACGTCGACCACGACGACGAGCGCCATCAGCGCGGCTGCCACGGCCCGCACGAGCGCCGTCACGGCCAGCACGCGTCCTCGGGGCAGGCGGTCCGAGACCGCGCCACCTACGGGGCCGAGGAGCAGGTTCGGAATCGAGCGGATGCCGAGCGAGAGTGCAGCGAGGAACACCGAGCCGGTCACGTCGAGCACGAACCACCCGACCGCGAGCCGCTCCATCCAGATGCCGAGCGCGAAGAGCACCGCCCCGAACCAGACGCGCAGGAACCCGGGCGCGCGGAACGAGGCGAACATGCCGCCCGCATCGCGTGCCGCGTTCTCGCGCGTGGTGGTCATGGAGCCCTCGCGTTCGCCCGCGCCACGCCCTGGTTGCTGCGTGCGAAGCGAAGGCTACAGCGGGACCGACCCCCTCATCGTCCCCCCAGCATCCGGCTCGAGGGGACCGGAATCTTGCTCAGGAGCTCTCGATGACCTCGAGCAGCGCGGGCTCCAGCTCGGACTCCGCGACGAACGCCTCGAAGCGGTGGGTGACGATGCCGTCGGCGTCGATGATGAACGTCCACTCGGCCGTCTCGAGGCCCCACTCCATCAGCAGTGGCGTCTCGATGGCGATGTCGAGGCCCTGCGTGCGGATCTCCTCGGGGTTCTCGTAGAGGTCGACGTGGATGAAGTTGGCGTCGTCGGCGTAGCGCTCGCGCAGGATGCTGAGCACCTCGGCCTGCGGCCCGCACAGCGCGTTCGTGCAGAAGCCCGGGCTTGCGAAGACGACCACGAGCGGGCGGCCCTCCGCGAGCGCCTCGGCGATGGTCTGCTGGTAGAGCTCCGGGTCAGGCTCCGCGCCGGTCGAAAGCTCGTAGACCGTCGCGACGTCGGCGAGCGTGCGGTTGGCGCTTGCCGGCACCGCATCGCCGACGTCCGGGGCGTGCGTCTTCTCGGCCACCTGGACCGGGAAGCTCGTCCCGCCCGTGGAGCCGTCGGGGAGGGGGTAGGACACATCGAGGAGCCACTGACCCGCGCGGTCAAACTCGAGCTGCGTGACGTGGAGGCCGCGGATGCCCTCGGGGAAGTCGTAGTACCTCGCGATTGCCGGGTCGCCGGGCTCGGCGTCGTCGTGGAACTGCGCCGTCACGCTCACGATAGGGAGTTTGATGAGCCCGAGGTCGTCGCTCATCACGAACGCGACGCGCTGGGAGCCGACGCCGAGGTCGGGCGTGCCGACGACGACCGTGAGGCCGGCCTCCTCGTCCACGTAGCGCGGGTATCCGCTGTCGAAGCCCGCGTCACCCGCGGCCATCGCCCGAGGCTGGAGCCCGCCGGTGGTCCCGGTCGAGGTGTCCCCGGTGGCCTCGGCCGTTGCCGTGGCGGGCGCCGCGGCCTGCGTGGTCGCGGGTGCCGTGGTGGCGGCCGCAGGCGCGTCGGGCTCTGTCGCGTCGTCACCCCCGCCGCACGCGAAGGCGAGCGCAAGGGCCCCGGCGAGGAGCGAGCCGAGCGCGGCGCGGCTCGCGCCGTTGCGGCTTCGGAATAGCTGGATCATGGCCCCTCCAGGTAGCTGCCGAAGGTGAGAGCGAAGACGCCGAAGTGGTCGGAGTTCGACGCGAGTCGCAGGTCGTGCTCGCCGAACTCGGGGAGCTCGACGATGGCGTAGTGGCGTGGCTCGGTGACGCGGATCAGGCTGTTGCCGTCGGCGTCGAACACCACGTCGGAGCCGGCCTCGTCGGCGCTCAGCGGCCTGCCGTCGATCGTGATGTACACCTCGTACGACTGTCCCGGGGGTGGGTCGAGCACCACGTTCACGCTGCGGGCACGGAACAGCAACGCAAAGTAGTCCTCCAGGTTCGTGGTCTCGCGCGCGTGGACGATCGCCTCGCGCTCGTTGCGCCACAGCCCGTGCACGTACCACTTGTCGTGCACGCGCTCGGACGGGTCCCCGATGTCTACGTACTCCACCTCGCGGTCGGTGCCGAGGTAGTACTCGTCCTGCGCCGCGTAGCTCCCGCGGATGCGCCAGTAGCCGCCGTACAGCTCGCGCGTCTGCCGACGGCGGTCCTCTGGGTCGCGGGCCTGGTCGCCCTGGCCGAGCGGGATGTCGCTCACGTCACTGCCGGCGCGCGTCAGCGCGGCGCGGATCTCCTCCTCGAACTTCAGGTAGGCGCCCTCGCCGAAGCGGGTATGGACGATCTTGCCGGTGGTGTCGAAGAGGTACTTGGCCGGCCAGTAGCGGTTGTTGAACGCGCGCCACGTGCGCGAGTCGTTGTCCTGCGCGACCGGCCACGTCACCTCGAGCCGCTCGATCGCGGCCGCAACGTTCGTGGCGCTGTGCTCGAACTCGAACTCGGGGCGGTGCACGCCGAGGATCACGAGGCCGTGCTCGGCGTACTTGTCGTGCCAGTCGCGCAGGTACGGCAGGGTGCGCACGCAGTTGATGCAGCTATACGTCCAGAAGTCGATCAGCACCACGTTCCCGCGCGAGACCTGCTCGCCGATGGTGAACGGCTCCGAATTGAACCAGCGGCCCAGCCCCGTGACCTCGATCTCCGGCCGCACGCGTGGCGGTTCGGGCGTGGGTGTCGGGGTTGGTGGTGTGGGCGTTGGGATCGGCGTAGCGGTAGCCGGCGGCGGCGTGGGGGTCGGG
>VXTU01000044.1 GCA_009837285.1 Chloroflexota bacterium
TTCATTGACGTCGTTGACGTTGATGGTCACCTTGATGCTGTCGTCAAATATGCTGTCGGCGCCTCCGGCGGGGTCCTTGCTGTCGCGAACGTAGAGCGGCACGACGTAGGAGGATGTCGCCTCGAAGTCCAGGGGCGCGAATGTTGAGAACTGACCGGTGTTCGTGCCGACGCTGAACAGTAACAGGACATTCGAGGGCAGCGAGTAGGTCAGCGTGTCGCTGGTGTCATCGTCTGCGGCGGCGACCGGGTCCCCGAAGGCGGTCATAATCGGCGTGTTCTCGTCAACGGAGATTGTGATCGTTTCGCTCGAGAACTCCGGCCGGTCGTTGGTCGCGCCGGTGTGGTTGGTGACCGGCCTGTTCGTCTCGGCCACCGCATCGTTGCCCGCCAGGTCCTTCACCGGGTTTGTTCCCTTTGTGTAGTCCAACGCCACCGTGTCGCCGCTTGCGGCGCCGGTCGAGAGCGTGAGCGCCACCTCCGCGCCGCGCACGACGACGCTCGACGGGGTGTAGTCCGTGCCACCGATGTCCACCGTGTAGTCGCTCGCTGCGGGGGTGGAGCTCTCGTCCAGGAGCTCGTCGTAGATGATCACCAGGGACGTTCCGTCCACGTTCGCCACCTGCAGTGACGGGGGGGTGACATCGAAGTTCTGCCGGACGGACCGCTCACCTTGCTGCGGCGCCTGCTCGGTGGAGGTCGCCTCGGGTTGCTGCGGAGTCAGCTCGGGCGTGGGCTCGGGGGTGGTGGCCTCGGGCAGCGTGATGTCCGTCCGGCCCGACCTCGCCCCCTGGTCGTTCGAGCGGATCCGGTAGCGGTAGTGCTCGCCGGCGTTCACGTCGTCGTCGGTGTAGGTCAGCGTCAAGCCGTCGACGGTGGCGATGTGGGTCATGCGCGCGCCCTGGACGTCCATGTCGCGGCGGTAGACGGCGTACTCGTCGGGCGTGCAGTCGGGCGAGGCCTCCCAGGTCAGCACGACGGCCGAGCCGTCGTCGCTCAGCTCACTCGTCAGGTTCGTGGGCGGCACCTCGCACGCGGCGTCCGCGCTGACGCCCTGCGTGCGCACGAGCAGCACCGCCAGCAACACGAGCAGGGCCGAGACCGGGGTGAGCAGGCGGAACGCGCTCCCGCCGCCGCGGAAGCCGCGCGCAAGCGCCCACGGGGCGCGCACGCGCGACGGGGCGAGCCGCGCGGCGAACCCGCGCGCGAGGGACGGGAGATGTGTCCAGGCCGCACGGTGCTTCATCCGGGGGCGCACGGAGGGCCACGCTGAGGGGACGCTCCGGCGAAGGTAACTTTCGTCCGCGGCGGTCGTTTCGATGCGAAACGATAGCCGACCACACACGTAGAGATGTGAGAGAGATATGAAATAGCGCGCCAGATACGTGAGATATCTGTTAGTGTTTTGTGACGGCGCTCACCAACGGCCGATCGTCAGGGGTAGTCATGGTTCAGGAAGACACGCCGGAAGGGCTCGAAACCCAGACCCTGCGCGAACGCCTCTCCAGGCTGAGCGAGGCCAGCGTGCGCATCAACGAGAGCCTCGACTTCAACGTCGTGCTCCAGGAGACCATCGACAACGCGCGGCGCCTGACCAATGCCCGTTACGGCGTGATCGCGACGACGGATGAAGCCGGCGGCCTGGATGCGCTCCTCACCTCCGGCACCACAGACGAGCAGCACGACACGCTAATCACACTGCCGGGCGGGATGGCGATCTTCGATCACTTCAGCACGCTCGCGGGGCCTCTCCGGGTGGAGGACTACCGCGAATACGCGGAGTCGGTCGGACTGGACGGCGAACTGCCGATGACCGTGTTCTCGGGCATGGCCGCGCCGATGAGACATCGGGACGAACTGGTGGGGATTATCTGGCTGGGCCATGACCAGTCGGACCAGCGGTTCAGCGACGAGGATGCCGAGACGCTGGTCATGTTCGCCTCGCAGGCGGCGCTGGTCATCGCCAACGCCCGGCAGCACCGCGATGTACAGCGGGCCCGAGGGGACCTCGAGACCCTGGTCAATACCGCCCCGGTAGCCGTCGTCGTCGTCGACGCAACGACGGGAGCGTTGGTGTCGGTCAACCAGGAGGCGAAACGGCTCGTCGAGATCCTCACTCCGGGTCAGCCGCCCGCGGAACTCCTCACGGCGTTGACCGTGCGACGGGCGGATGGGCGCGAGGTGTCTCTGCGCGACTTCCCGCTGGAGGAGGCGCTCTGGCGCGGCGAGACGGTACGAGGCGAGGAAGTCACCCTCACGATGGGCGAGGAGCGCTCGCTGACGGCCCTGCTCAACGCCACTCCCATCCGTGCGGAGAACGGAGAATTGGAGCGGTACGTCGCCACCGTGCAGGACATGACGCCACTGAAGGAACTCGAGCGGCTCCGGGCCGAGTTCCTCGCCATGGTGAGCCACGAACTGCGCGCTCCCCTGACCTCCGTCAAGGGCTCGATCGCCACCCTGTTGAACCCCTCGAGCCCCCTCAACCCGGGCGAGATCGTCCAGTTCCACCGGATCATCGACTCACAGACCGACCAGATGCGAGAGCTGATAGCAGACCTGCTGGATGTCGCGCGTATCGACACCGGCACGCTCAGCGTCGCTCCGGAACCCACGGACCTCGCGACGCTGGTCGGCGAGGCCAGGGAGGCCTTCCAGAGCGGCGGCGGTCAGCACACGCTGCTCGTTGACCTCGATCCTGAGTTGCCCCTGGTCATGGCCGACAGGCTGCGCATGGTCCAGGTGCTGAACAACCTGCTGTTCAACGCGGCGAGGCACTCGCAGGAGACGTCTCCCATCCGGGTGTTCGTCGAGCGCGGAGAGATCCAGGTCACGGTCACGGTCGCCGACGAGGGGAGCGGCGTGCCCGCCGACCGGATGTCGAGCCTGTTCCGGAAGTTCTCGGGCATCACTGCCGAGGACCGGGACCGCGACTTTGCGCGGACGGGCCTCGGCCTGGCTATCTGCAAGGGGATCGTCGAGGCCCACGGCGGCCGCATCTGGGCGGAGAGCGACGGTCCGGGGACCGGCGCCCGCTTCTCCTTCACCATCCCGACGGTGGGAACGGTCGAGGCCTCCTCGCCGGCCCAGGTCGCCCAGCCAGCCACCCACTCCGCTCGAGCGCAGGAGCAGGAGCGGGTGCGCGTGCTCGCCGTGGACGACGACCCCGAGGCGCTCCGCTATATCCGAGCCGCGCTCACCCAGTCCGGCTACGAGCCGATCGTGACGACCGAACCCCAGGACGTACTCGCGCTCGTGCAGGACGAACGGCCGCACCTGGCGTTGCTCGACCTGCGCCTCCCCGGGACCGACGGCATCGAGCTGATGGCGGAAATCACCGCGATGGTGGACGTGCCCGTCATCTTCATCTCGGCATACGGACAGGACGAGCTCATCGCCCGGGCCTTCGAAGAGGGCGCCGAAGACTACGTGGTGAAACCCTTCTCAGCCACGGAGCTAGGCGCGAGGATCAAGGCGGCGCTGCGGAGGCGGGCGGTGTCCGAGCCCGCGGAGCCGTACGTGATGGGCGACCTCGTCATCGATTTCAACGAACGGCGGGTGGTCCTTGCCGGTGAGCTGGTCCCGTTGACCCCCATCGAGTACCGGACGCTCGTCGAGCTCTCGGCGAACGCGGGCCGCGTGGTAAGCCATGAACAGCTACTACGGCGGGTGTGGGGCCTGCAGGCCGGCGACGACGTCCGGCCCATGCGCACGGCAATCAACAGCATCCGACGAAAACTCGGTGACGACGCCGCGAATCCCACGTACATCTTCACGGAGGCCCGTGTCGGCTACCGGATGGGGAGACCCGAGCCTCGCGGCGGGAGTGAGGAGAGGACGCCTTCGACACCGTAGCTTGCCTGTCGCCCTGGCTACCCCTGCACGAACATGGCGGTCACTGATGGCAATGCCGTCGCCGTCGGCATCACCGCTCTGCACGGCGTAGTCGAGTGCGGCGCGTAGCCGTACGTGTACCTATGCTGGCCGCGTCCTGGGACCCGCCGGAGCACGGCATGACGCTCGACTTCGCACCTTCTCGGCTGCTGTCCCCGTACCGGGTGCTGGACCTGACCGACGAGACCGCGCTGCTGGCAGGGCGCATCCTCGCCGACCTCGGCGCGGACGTGGTCCAGATCGAGCCGACAGCCGGCAGCAGCGCGAGGCGGGTGCCGCCGCTCGCCGCCGACGACGTCCCTGAGCCGGACCGCTCCCTCTACTGGAGCTCATACGCCGCAAACAAGCGCGGCGCCGCTATCGACATCACGCATCCTGCCGGCCGGGACCTGCTGCTGCGTCTGGTCGCCACGGCGGACTTCCTCATCGAGTCGGCCCCTCCGGGCGAGATGGCGCGCCTCGGCCTCGGATACGAGGCGCTTGCCGGCGCGAACCCGGCGCTGGTCCACGTGTCGGTGACGCCGTTCGGCTCGACCGGCCCGAAGGCGCACTGGGCCTCGACGGACATCACGCTCTGGGGCTCGGGTGGCCCGCTGTTGCCGCAGCGCGACGAGGGCCGCCCACCCGTACGGATCGCCGCGCCGCAGGCCTACCGCCACGCCGCAGCCGACGCCGCGGGAGGTGCGCTGATCGCGCACTTCGCGCGGGTACGCGACGGGAAGGGCCAGCACGTCGACATCTCCGTGCAGCAGTCGGTGATGGAGGCCACGCTCTCGCGCGTGCTCTCGTCGCTGATCGGCGATGTGGACACCCTCGCGGCGGGTGGTGTGGCTCTGCCGCTCCCGACCAAATGGGAGGTGAGCGACGGCTACGTCTCGCTCACCGTGGCGATGGGCACGACGACCGGGCACTTCTCGAACAACCTCATGCAGTGGATCCACGAAGAGGGCCACTGCTCCGATGAGATTGCAGCGATCGACTGGCGCGGGATGCAGCGCCCGACGGGCGATGGCGAGGTCGCCCCGGAGCTCCTCGCGGAGGTCGAAGGGGTGATCCGGGCATTCCTCGCCGACAAGACCAAGTCGGAGCTGATGGACGCTGCCGTCCAGCGCAAGCTCATGGTCACGCCGGTCTTCACCATCGAGGAGATCGCGGCGAGCAAGCACCTGCAGGCGCGGGACTTCTGGCAGGCGCCGCCTGACTCACCGCTGCCCGGCACGCGCCTTCCCTCGTTCCCGGCGAAGGTCGACGGCGCCACGCTGCCGGTCGGCCGGCCCGCTCCCCGGCTCGGGCAGCACACACGCGAAGTCCTCGTCGACGAGCTCGGAGTCGACGCTCGGGAGTACGAGCGCCTCCTGCGCGACGGGGTGGTCCGGTGAGCGCGCGCATCCTCGAGGACCTGAAGGTCGTCGACCTCACGTGGGTCGTCGCCGGGCCTCGCGTGAGTCGGGCGCTGGCCGACTACGGGGCGGTGGTCATGCACGTCGAGTCATCGCGACGCATCGAGACGGCGCGCGTGGCAGGCCCGTTCCAGGACGGGGTGTTCGGCCCCGAGCACTCGCTGATGTACGGGAACGGCAACGCCGGGAAGCTGGGCGTCACGCTCGACCTGGCTCGAGAGGAGGCGCGGGGAGTCATGCGCGACCTCCTCCGCTGGGGCGACGTCTTCATCGAGTCGTTCACCCCCGGGGTCGTGGGGCGGTGGGGGCTGTCCTACGAGGACGTCTCGGCGCTCAATCCGGCGATCATCATGGTGAGCACCTGCCTGATGGGCCAGTACGGCCCGTTCGCGTCGTACGCCGGGTACGGGACCGCCGGGGCGGGCATGTCGGGCTTCCAGAACCTCGCGGGCTGGCCCGGCCGTCCGCCGATCGGCCCGTTCGGGCCGTACACCGACTACGTGGGTCCGCGCTTCGCCCTGCCGCTGCTGCTCGCCGCGCTCGACCACCGGCGCAGGACGGGCGAGGGCTGCTACATCGACCACTCGCAGTCGGAGTCCGGCCAGTTCTTCCTCGCCCCCGAGTTCGCGGACTACTTCGCGACGGGGCGATCACTCGAATACAGCGGCAACCGTGACAGCGAGATGGCGCCGCACGGCGCGTACCCGTGCCGCTCCGACGACGGAGCCTCGGCCGCCTGGGTCGCCATCGCCATCCGCAACGACGACGAGTGGACTCGCTTCGCGAGGCTCATCGGGGGCGCCGAGCTCGCAGGCGAGCCTCGATACGCCGAGGCGTCGCAACGCCTGGAACTGGCGGCCGAACTCGATGAGATCGTCGCGGAATGGACGCAGGCACGCACGGCCGAGGCCATCGAGACCACGCTGCAGGACGCCGGCATCCCGGTACATCGCGCATCGAACGCCTCGGACCTCGCCGCGGACCCACAGCTCGCCCACCGAGGCCACTTCATCGAGCTCGAGCACCCGCTCCACGGCACGACGCACGTGGAGAACTCGCGCTTCACGCTGTCGCGCACGCCCGCCCAGGTCGAGCGCGTGGCGCCGACCCTCGGTCGCGACCAGGAGCTCGTGCTGCGCGAGATCCTCCAGTACCCGGAGCCACACATCGAGGAGCTCTTGCTGTCCGGCGCGCTTGAGTAGGTCGCGGGGGTGCGGCCGGTCGCCGGACTACCTCACGGGGAAGCGAGGGTTCAACTCGGGTGTGCCCTTGGACCCACGACAGTGGGTGACGAATGCTGACAGCGAAGACCTCCACTCGCTCACCTCGACAACCGATTCGGGTAGTTGGAGTCGGCGACTCCGCGTGGATAGCGTCGCTCACGTGATGTCGCGTGGGGTGGCTCGCGGCGGCCTCCAGCTCTCGCTGGGTCCCGCGAGGCAGGGAGTAGGTACGGCTCTCCCTCGGCGCGACCGGACCTCAGCCGACCGCCCCGGCCGGCTCATCGCGTTCTCCGCCGACTCGCGCGGTGGCCGGACTGTCGGCAGTCCGGCCGACCGCCCGCGGAGCGCGCCGCGCCTCGTCTGCGGGGGCGATCAGGCTGATCATCAGCGTCCCGGTGGCCGGGTCAGGATGGACCGCGGCCGTGACGCCGAATGTCGACTCGATCGTTGCCGGCGTGAGCACCTCGGCGGGGGCGCCTTCCGTGACGACGCGCCCACGGTTCAGGAGCACCAGCCGGTCGCAGAAGCGCGCGGCCAGGTTCAGGTCGTGGATGGCCGCGACCGCCGTCAGGTGTTCGTCGACCAGCTCCTTCACCAACGTCAGGATCTTGAGTTGGTGCAGGATGTCGAGGTTCGAGGTCGGCTCGTCCAGGAGCAGGATGCGAGGCTGTTGGGCGACCGCGCGGGCGAGGAAGACCCGTTGGCGCTCGCCACCCGACAGCGTTTCGAGCGTTCGGGTTGAGAACTCATCCGTCTCGGTGAGCTCCATCGCCTCGCGCGCGATGCGGCTGTCCGCCGTCCCCTCGACCTGGAAGCGCCCGAGGTGCGGGTAGCGGCCCATCACCACGAGTTCGAATGCAGTGAACCCCTGGGTGTAGGGCGCGATCTGCGGGACGAGGGCGAGCGTGGTGGCGACCTCCTTCGCCGACAGCGACGCCAGGTCGGCGCCTTCCAGCCACACCGCCCCGGCCTGGTAGCGCAAAATCCGCGAGATCGCCTTGAGCAGCGTGCTCTTGCCCGCGCCGTTCGGACCTATCAGCCCGACGAACTGCCCGCGCTCGGCGCGCAGGTCGATGCGATCGAGCAACTGCGCGGCGTCAACGGCGTAGGAGACGTCGTGCGCGTCGACAGCCGGGTTGGATGGCTCGGTCATACCCGGTCACTCCGCCAGGCTGAACGATTCCGCGGCCGGCTCCGGGAAGTCGTCCGGCCACAGTATGCGCGCGAGGTCCTCGGCGCCGCGGACGTTCCAGAACGAGAGCGTGGTGAAGTGCCGGCTGTTGACCACGTGCACAGCGCCGTTCTTGATCGCCGGCACCTCGGCCAGCGCCTCGGTTTCGAGCAGGCTCTGGCGGAGCTCCTCTGCGCCGAACTCCAGGGGCTGGGCGATGATGATGACCTCCGGGGCGATCGCGATCACGCCTTCCAGGCTGGTCGTCTGGTGTCCTTCGAGGCCGGCTGCCCCTGCGGCGTCGGTCCCGCCGGCTGCGAGGATGACGCCGCTCTCCGTCGAGTTGGCGCCCGCGACCCAGAGTGAGTCCGAGTACCTCGTGAGCGCCAGCACGGACGGCCGCGACTGCTTGGTGCTGGTCACGGCGGTAAGTGCCTCGAACCGCGACCTGACCTCGTGCGCAAACTCGAAGGCGCGCTCTTCCTCGCCGAGGATGTAGCCGAGCAGCACGATGTTGTTGATGCGATCCTCGGGCGTGTTCCGCAACTCCGTCTGGATCACCGTGATGCCCGCGCGTTGCAGCGCGTCGACCGCTTCCGCGGGGAAGTACGGGCTCGTGGCGACGATGTCCGGCGTCTCGGCGAGGATGACTTCAGGGTCGCGCGAGATTTCAGCCTTGTCCTCTACCAGGTGAGCCACGTTCGAGTAGGTCGGGTTCTTCGTCGAGCTGCCCACGGCCACGAGCCGCTCATTCGGCACCAGGGCCAACACCATCTCGTCGTGACCGACGGACGCCGTGATGATGCGCGCCGGCTTCGCCGCGATGGTCACGATCCCGTTCAGCCCCTCCACCTCGCGTGGCCAGCCCGTGTTCGTGGGATCGACGATGCCGCGGACCCCCTCCAGCGACCGTGCGGCTGGGGCGGGCTCGGCGGTCTGCTCTGCCGCCGCGCCGTCCTCGTCGTCCTCCGACTGGGCGGCGGCTGCGTCGTCCGAGGCGTCGTCCTCCGTGGCCGTTGGGGTGACGGGAGTGGCGTCCGGCTCAGCCTCGGCCGTCGCCTCTTGCGTCGCGCTCCCGGCCTGGGCCGTCGGTGCCGCCGGAGGGGCGGGCTCGGGCTCGTCTGACTGGCACGCGGTCACCAACGCGGCCAGTACCAGGGTGGCGAGGAGCAGGACTCCAACCGAACGCATCACCAGCGGGCTCCCATCGATGCCTCGCTGCGTCACAGCGAGTAGACCTGTCGCTTGTTCCTGATGAGCAGGAGGATGAAGAACGGTGCGCCCACGAAGGCGGTCAGCACGCCGACCCGGAACTCGGCCGGCTGGATGATGGTGCGCGCCACCGTGTCGGCCAGGATCACGAAGGCCGCTCCGCCCAGGGCGCTGAGCGGGATCAGCACGCGGTTGTCGGGACCCATGATCAGGCGCAGGACGTGCGGCGTGACGAGTCCGACGAATGCGATCGTCCCGCTCACCGCGACGGCCGCCCCGGTGCCCAGGCACGCAGCCGAAAGCAGTACGGCACGGGTGACCCCGACGCGCACGCCCATCGAGCGAGCCTCATCGTCACCCAGCATCAGCAGGTTCAGGTCCCGGGCCATGAGCAGCAGCACGGCGGTGCCGGCGACGATCAGCGGCGTCGCGATGCGGACGTGCTCCCACGAGCGCGCGTCGAGCCCGCCGGCAAGCCAGAACAGGATCTCGCGCAGCGCCTCGTTGTCTGGCAGGAACAGGACGATCGCGGAGACCACGGCCCCGAGGAAGGCGTTCACCGCGACCCCCGCAAGCAGCAGCGTGGCCATGGAGAAGTGCCCGCCGACGGCGGCGATCCCGTAGACCAGGAACGCGGCAGCGGTAGCTCCGACGAACGCGAAGAGCGGGAGCGCCAGCAGAAACGCTCCGGCCATGCCCGTGGCGATCGCGATGACCGCACCGAGCGCCCCGCCCGCGGAGACACCGATGATGCCCGGATCCGCCATGGGGTTGCGGAACAGGCCCTGCATCGTCGCGCCGGCGACGCCGAGCGCCATGCCGACGGACGCTCCGACAATGATGCGCGGCAGCCGAATCTGCTCGATCACGAGCTGCTCGGTCCGCCCGAAGTCGGGCGTGTCCACGCCGAGCGACGAGACGACGATCCACGCGACGTGGCTGGTGGGGATGTTGACCGGCCCCATGCTGAGCGAGACGAGGCCGACCCCAAGCACGAGCACGGCCAGGATCGACGCGCCGATCGCGAGCCGGGCCACCACACCCATGTGGCGATAACCACGCAATCCCGGTACGGCTGCCACTCTCAAGACACCCCTTGCCGCTACTCGCCGCGCAGCGCGCGCGTCGCGCGCCGCACCGAGTCCGTGAGGGTCGCCTCGTCGGGGTGGTCGAGCGTCACGTAGTCGGCGTCGAGTTCCGAGGCGAGGCGGTGAGCGAGCCCGAGCTTGACGTAACCCTCTTCGGTATCGATCACCAGGGCGCGCACGCCGAGCGACCGGAACGCGCGGGCCGACTCGATGGTCGCCTCGGCGGGCCCGAGCGGGCCGCGAGGCGCGTTCGCGCGCCCATCCGTGACCGCGACGAGTAGCGTGATCACGTTCGCCTTGCGTTGCCTCGCGGCGGCCACCAGCTCGGCCGCCCGGTCGAGTCCGGCCCACAACGGCGTCCGGCCGCCGGTGGGTAACTCGGCGAGTCTCCGGTGGGCCAGCTCAACGCTCCGGGTCGGCGGCAGCGTCACGGTCGCGTCCGTTCCGCGCACGCTGATGAGCGCGACACGGTCCCGGCTCTGATATGCGTTCATGAGGAGCGAGAAGACCGCGCCCTTGGTCGCCTCCATCCGGCGCCGCGCCCCCATCGACCCGCTCGCATCGAGCACGAACACGACCAGCGCCGAAGCGTTCGCCTCGCGTTGCTTGACCCGCACGTCCGAGGCGCGGATCTCGAGGGTGCTCCCGCCGCGGTGACGCTGGTGGGGCGCCGCGGCAACCACCGTGGCCGTGACGTCGAGGTCGCTCATCTCGCCGTCGGGCAGCCGCGCTCCGACGTGCCGGCCGGCGGAGGTCGCAATCAGGGCCCGGGCCCGGCGGCCCGCCCCGTTGCGAGGCCGATCGTCGAGCCGGGGAGACTGAGGGGGTTCGACCGGGACAGGGGCTCCGATCGCCGCCTGCTCGTCCGGTCGCGGCGCATCCTGGCCCCCGTCAGGTCGGTCCGCCGCCGCGCCGTCCGTCTCCTGGCCCGAGGGTTGCTCGTCCTCCGTGTCGACTTCGCGCTCTGTCCCGGGCGGGCTGGACGAGCGCTCGCCACGGTTACTCCGGGTGCGCTCGAAGTCGTCGAGCACCTCGTCGAGGCGCTGCGTGTCGAGCCGCGGTTCGTCGAACGGCATCCGCCGCAGTCGGTGCGCGAGGGCCAGCCGGGAGGCTTCGGCGACATCGTCGATCGTGACCTCGTCGCGTTCGGACCACGCCGCGATGGTGCTGGCCGCGCGATGGATCACGATGTCCGCGCGGAGCCCGTCGACGCCGTGTTCGCGGCAGATGTGCGCGGTCGCCTGGTGCATCTCGTCCGGGACCATGACGCGCGGTAGCGCCTCCTGCGCCGCTCGGATGCGTGCGCGGAGCCGTTCGTCCTGAACACGCCACGCGTCGATGAAGGCGGCGGGATCGGACTCGAATGCGATCCGGCGCTTCACCACCTCGATGCGGTCTTCCGTGCTGAACTCGGACTCTGCCTCGACCATCAGCCCGAAGCGGTCGAGCAGCTGTGGGCGTAACTCGCCCTCCTCCGGGTTCATCGTCCCGAGGAGGATGAAGCTGGCGGGGTGGCTCACCGAGAGGCCGTCGCGTTCGACGTAGTTGCGGCCCATCGCCGCCGCGTCCAGCAGCACGTCGACCAGGTGGTCGCTCAGCAGGTTCACCTCGTCCACGTAGAGGATGCCGCGATGCGCCGCTGCCAGTATCCCCGGCTCGAAGGCCTGCTCGCCGGTCGAGAGCGCCCGCTCGATGTCGAGCGAGCCCACCACGCGCTCCTCGGACGCGCCGACGGGGAGTTCGGTGATGCGGACCATGCGCTCGACTGTCTCGATGGGCTCGTCCCGCCCGGAGCAGCCGATGCATGTCCCGAGCTCTTCCCCCGGACTGCACGAGAACGGGCAGCCGCGGACGACGACCAGCGAGGGAAGCACGCCGGCCAGCGCTCGCACCGCCGTGGACTTCGCTGTCCCCTTGTTGCCCCGGACGAGCACCCCGCCGATGCGCGGGTTGACCGCGTTCAGCAGCAGCGCGCGCTTCATCGGCTCCTGCGCGACGATCGCGCTGAACGGGAACCGCGGCTCGGTGGTGAACGGGTCCATTCCCTGCATCATTCAGAACTCGATCCCGGGTTGTGCGCGGATACCCTGTTCCCGGAAGGGGTGCTTGACCAGCGACATCTCGGTCACAAGGTCGGCGTACTCGACCAGCTGCGCGGGCGCGTAGCGCCCGGTGATGACGAGGTGCATCAGCTCCGGCTTGTGCTCCCGCAGCCATGCGACCGCCTCGTCCACGTCGAGCCAGCCGTAGTGCAGCGGGTACGTGAACTCGTCGAGCACCAGCAGGTCGAAGCGGTGCGCCTCGATGTACTCCCGGGCCCGCTCCCAGCCCGCCACGGCGAGCGCCGCGGACTCATCGAGGTCCTTGCTCTTCCATGTCCATCCGTCGCCGGATCCCTCCACGTGGATGCCGGCGTCGCGCGCGGCGCGGATCTCACCGAAGTTGGCGGTGTCGGGCTTGATGAACTGCAGCACACCCACCCGCATCTTGCGGCCGCGCGCCCGGAACGCCATCCCGAACGCGGCGGTCGTCTTGCCCTTGCCTTCGCCCGTGTTGACGATCACGAGCCCCTTGCGCCGCTTCGCCTTCCGTACGTCGCGCCGGTAGGCCTCGGCCTCGCTGACCCCGCCCTCGTCCGTGGGTGTCATCCCGAGACCCGCCCCATCTCCGCGGGGCGCTCGCCCAGGCCCTCGATGTCGCCCTCGGCCGCCAGCAAGGCGGACTCGATGGCGGCGCGCGTCTCCGCTTCGGGGGAGGCCCACAGGCCGCGCTGGATCGCCTCCAGCAGACGCTCGGCGATGTCGCGCCGGGCCCACGGGTTGCTCGCCGCGAAGAACTCGGCCATCGATTCGTCCAGAAGGTACTGCTGCGTGACCTGCTCGTACTGCCAGTCGTGCACCACCTGCGCGGTCGCGTCGTAGCCGAACAGGTAGTCGACCGTGGCCGCCACCTCGAGGGCGCCTTTGTAGCCGTGGCGCTTCATCGCCTCGATCCACTTGGGATTGACGACGCGCGACCGAAACACGCGGTTCGCCTCCTCCTGGAGCGAGCGCACGCGCGGCTGGTCCGGATCCTGGGTGTCGCCGAAGTAGCGCTGCGGATTGCGCCCCGTCAGGGCACGGATCGTGGCGATCATCCCGCCGTGGAACTGCATGTAGTCGTCGGAGTCGAAGATGTCGTGTTCGCGGTTGTCCTGGTTCTTGACCGCGATCGCGACCGTCGAGAGTGCGTCGCGGAACGCCGTCCGCGCGTCCGCGCCGAACTCGGCTCGGGTGTAGGCGTATCCGCCCCAGTTCACATACGTCTCGGCCAGGTCGGCGTCGTCGCGCCAGTTGCGCTCGTCGATGAGCTGCAGGATGCCGGCCCCGTAGGTGCCGGGTGGGCTGCCGAAGATGCGGTACCCGGCGTCACGCCATGCCTCCGCTTCGGTCGCCCCTTGCAGGCGCAGCCGTTCCGCGTGGGCCAGCCGGTTCGCCCGCACGAAGTTGTCGTGCGGCGATTCGTCCAGGCTGGAGACACGCTCGACCGCGTCGTCGATCAGCGCGATGGCATGCGGGAACGCGTCGCGGAAGAACCCCGAAATGCGGCACACCACGTCGATGCGCGGCCGGCCGAGTTCGGCGAGCGGGATCACCTCGACGCCCGTAACGCGGCGGCTCTCGGGCTGCCAGACGGGACGTACGCCGAGCAACGCGAGCACCTGCGCGATGTCGTCGCCCGAGGTGCGCATCGCTGATGTACCCCAGATCGAGATGCCCACGGAGCGTGGCGGCTGTCCCTGTTCGCGGACATAGCGCTCGACCACCCCCTGCGCCAGGTCCTGCCCCACCTGCCAGGCCGTTGAGCTCGGGATCGAGCGCGGGTCGACGGCGTAGAAGTTGCGCCCGGTGGGCAGCACGTGCGCCATCCCACGGGTAGGCGCGCCGCTCGGCCCGGACGGGACGTAGCGCCCCTCGAGCGCGGAGAGGATGTGCAGCATCTCCTCGTCGGTCCGGCGCAGCGCGGGGACCAGCCGCTCACAGACGAACGCCAGCGTCTCGCGGACACTCGCCTGGCCGTCGGTGTCCGTCGCACCCGCCAGCAGCCCGGCGACGGTGCGTTCGGCATGCGCCGCGTCGAAGCTGACGCGGTCGAGTTCGCGCAGCACCCTCCTCGTGAGTTCCTGCACGGCGTCCAGAGCGGACGCGTTCGACTCGATGGGGATGCCGGAAGCCGCGGCGAGCGCGTCGAGCGGGACGCCGGGACGTTGCCCGGGCGCACGCAGCGCCTCCGGTACATCGAGGCCGTATGCGGCCCCGATGCCCGTGCGCAGGCTCGGGACGGTGCCGTTCGCCAGGCGCACCAGCATGAGGAGCGTATCTATCAGGCGCTCGCCGTCCGGGGGCCGGCCCAGCACGTGCAGACCGTCGCGGATCGGCGCGGTCCCCAGCTCGTGCAGGTAGGCATGGATCGCCTCCACGAGGTGTGCGAACTGGTTACCCGACAGGTCCGAGATCGAGTACGGCACGCCGTCCTCGTGCGTCGTCGGATCCCACTCGTGGGTGTGGTCCTCGGCGTTGTCGGCATTCAGCAGCGTGCCGAGGTCCTTGTCGAGGTCAGCTTCGCGGAGCAGCGCCCAGATCTGCTGCTGCAGCAACGGCAGCTTGTCCGGGTCGGTGCGCTCCAGGAGGTAGTACTCGTCGACCAGCCGCCCGAGCTGGTCCAGCTCGCCGTATGTATCGGCGGTGGTCATGGGCGGCGGCAGGTGGTCCACGATGGTGGCGTGGGCCCGCCGCTTCGCAGCGGCGCCCTCGCCAGGATCGTCGACGATGAACGGGTAGATCAGCGGCAGGTCGCCGAGGAACAGGTCCGGGTAGCACTCCTCGGACAGTCCGACGCCCTTGCCGGGTAGCCACTCCAGCGAGCCGTGCTTGCCCATGTGGACGATCGCGTCGGCGCCGAATCCTCCGGCGGACTCGGGCTCGGCCAGCCAGCGGTACATCGCGTGGTACGGGTACGGCGGTGCGAGGTCCGGCTTGTGCATGATCGCCGTCTTGTCCATGCCGTACCCGCGCGGTGGCTGGACCGCGACGAAGACGTTGCCGAATCGCAGCCCGGCGAGCGCCACCGTTCCGGAGTCATCGATGTAGTGGCCACCCGGAGGCGCGCCCCACTGGTCCTGCATCTCCGAGGCGCGCCGGGCAGGGAGCTCGTCGAACCACGCGGCGTGGCGGTCCGGCGGCACACGGGCCAAGGCAGAACGCAGCTGCTCCTCCGTCAACAGGTCACGGTCGTAATGCCCGCGTTCCACGAGCAGCGCCATCATCGCGTCGGAGTCGGGCGGCAACTCCCCAACCGTGTAGCCGGAGTCACGCAGCCGCCCCAGCAGCTCGAGCAGCGACGCGGGCGAGTCGAGGCCGACCGCATTCGCGATCCGGGCAGCCTTGGCGTTGTGGTTCGTCAGGACCACCACGACCCGCTTCTCGGAGGGGGGGATGTGGCGCAGCGATGCAAGCCGCGAGGCCATACCCATCACCCGGTCCGCCCGGTCGGCGACGGCGCCGCGGCGCGTGACGCTCTCCCCGTGCGGCCCGGTGGTCTCCTCCTTGAACGCGACGGGAACGCCGATGATGCGGCCGTCGAGTTCCGGGATCGCGACATTCATCGCCACGTCCAGCGGGGGAAGGCCGTTCTCGGATTCTTGCCATCGCTCGGCGGTGATGCCGGCGTTGATGGCCTGTAGCTGCGGCACGTCCATACGCCGCAGGACCTCGGTGGCCCACTCATCCTCGGCTCGGTCTTCCGGCGACGAGGCGCCCATCGCGAACGACATCGTGTGGACCACCGCATCCACGAGGGGCCGCCCCGTGCTGTCGAGGAAGTACGAGCAGGCGGCGGGTATGCCGCCGTCGCCGGTCTCCGCTGCGTCGTCCTTCAGGGAGTAGGCATAGACCGGCAGCACGTTGAGGCCCGCCGCCTCGCCCGCCTCGACGAGCACGTCGACGAAGTCGGTGTCGCCCGCGAGCCAGTACGAGCGGTAGAAGGTGAGACCCACCGTGGGCCTCGACGGGTCAGCGATGGCCAACCAGTCGTCGAGGTCGCCACTCGACACGCGCGGATGGTAGACGCCGGTGCGCGGCTGTTCCGCCGGCGGGTCGTAGCCGATCCCGGTAGCGAGCAGGTGGTCGCTCAGGAAGTAGAGGCACTGGCGGAAGTTCTCGACCCCGCCGAGCTGGAGGTACGCCTTCGCCTCGTGCGCGATCGCCACGCCGGTGTTCGAGTAGGCGGTCAGCTCCGGGTCGAGATCGTCGGTGGCAGGCATCGCGACGAACCACTGCGTGTTGCGGTCGATCATTGCGGCCAGGCGCTGGAATCCGGGTAGGCCCGCGGCGCCACCGTAGACCTTCACCAGCACGATCTCCGCGGAGGGCACCACGGACTCGAAGAACGCGACCGCCTCCGCCTCGTCCTGCAGGTGCGCGACGTTGACCACCTGTAGCGGCGGGAGCTGCTCGTCGAGGTCCCCGGAGACAGCGGACGCCATGACCACGTCGGTATCGGCGTGTGTCAGCACCAGGATGCCCTCGCGACGTGTCACGGCCTCGTCATGCTCTTCCGGAGGCGAGGTCGGGTCGGCCGACTTGCCGTCCGTGCGGACGGCCGAGAAGGCGAGGTCGCGCAGCGCGGCGGGAGGCGGGAGCCAGCGCTCCTCCGCGACCAGCGTTTCGATGTAGTCGTAGAGCTCGACGATCCGCTGCTCCGTATTCATCGAGTGGAAGAACGTCGTCGTTCCCTCGAACAGCAGCATGCAGACGTTCGCGAGCGGGCAGGGCCCGAGGCACCCCGCCATGTTGAGGTGCACCTGGTTGCGGATGCGGCGGCGTTCCCACTCCTCGTGATAGAGGTCGAAGTGCCCCTCGGGCTTGCCGTCCTCCTCACGTCCGCAGCAGCAGCCGAACCGGCAGACGAAGAGCTGCCCCATCTGCCGGTTGACGTTGACCATCTTGCCGTCGGCGCGCGTGACGATGTTGCGCGCCCTGCGCGCGGGTCTCGGCCCTCCGACCCACTCGAGGTTAGTCACCGCGCCGCCACTCCGTCCGCGGTTGTGGCCGGGGCGTGCGGCCCGCCCATCTCCGGGAGCGCGAAGGCTCCGCCGTGGTCGGGGAGCGGAGCACGCCCTCCATCAACCCGGTGACCATTCGCGTGCCCGTTTCGTTGCCGCTCTTGGAGCGGAAGCCACAAGAAACCCCCCTCGCGGGGGGTGGAAGGGAGTGGGCTCGATTCCGGCCGACTCGCCCTCACCCGTACCGCGCGGGCTGGACGTCTCGCTGCGTTTCGGCGACCTGGCTGACCGCCCGCGAGGGCGGATCACAGTTGCGGGACAGCGCCGGATTCGCACCGGCTTCGCTACTTCGCAGCGATTGGGAGCGTACTACCGCTGTAGCCGCGGTGGCAATGTTCGCGGGGCCTGCGGAGCGTGCCGTCGGGCGTGGTCGGCGCTCGAACGATCCTCGCGCCCGGCCGGCCTACGGGCCGACCGGGAAGACGAGGATCGTCAGGTCGCTCCACTCGGTGGCGTCCGAGGCGAGCGACGCAAGGCTCCGCTCGGCGATGCGTTCGCCGGGCAACGAGAGCCGCTCCAGCACATGCACCGAGGTGTCCGGGGAGACGCCCGCATCGAGCAGTACCTCGGCGATCCTGCGCGGCATGAGGTCGTACGGACGCGGCAGCACGATGAGGTGCCGTTCGCCGCTACGCAGCGACTCGATCAGGTCGTTCAAGCCTGCCTCGTGTCCGTCGCGGACGTGCAGTGTGATGAACAGTGAGCGCTCCATCGCGAGCCCCAGGCGAGCGCACGCCACCTGCACGGAGCTGACGCCGGGGATCAGCTCCACTTCCGCCCGCTGGCGGACGCGTGCGAC
This sequence comes from Chloroflexota bacterium, assembly GCA_009837285.1. GTDB lineage: Bacteria > Chloroflexota > Dehalococcoidia > UBA2979 > UBA2979 > VXMT01. The sequence goes on from VXTU01000044.1 coordinate 17,889, forward strand.
GAGCTCCCCGGCGGAGAAGTTGAGATCGCCCCATGCGCACACCACGCATTGCTTGCCGCTCCGGGCGTGCGCGGCGAGCTGGTCGAGGACCTGGTCCTGGTCGGCGTAGGTCATCGGCATGGCGGCGCCGCGGATCCACCGGCTCACCGGCTCGAGCACCGTTCCGAATGCCGCGACGTAGTCGGCGTCCTCGATGGCGGTGCGCCCCTTCAGCGTGAGGAGCTCCGGGTCACCCGGTCCAATGCCTACCATCACGATGGTCGCCACGAGGGCATCTCCACTCACGCACCCGGCGGCTCCGCAGCCGCCGTGGCCGCCCACGATACCCCGCCGCGGCCGAGCCGCCATGCGTGCGCGTCGGCGCCGCGCTGGGCGGCGCCGCAGAGCCTGGCAGCGGGTACCGGCGCCGACAGGCGCCGCGCCCGGGCCTCGCTAGGCCTCGCCGGCTGAGGACGAGTCCCTTCCTGCGGTGAAGTGCCGCTCTACCCGGCCCGTCAGCAGCATCAACGCAATGGCGAACAGCCATAGCACGAAACCCACGCCGCTGATCCGGTGCACGATCGTCGCGGCGTCCAGCCAAATGAACTGCATCGTGATACCGAGCGCCACCGAACCCGGGGCGATGCGGCGTATCGCCCCGCCCGCCTTCCACTGTCGTTGCGCCGCTGCCAGCAGCGCGAGACCCGCGACCGCGAACCCCGCCTTGCCGGCGACCCAGCGCACGCTCGCGACCGCCTCCGTCGAGGCATCCACGACACTGACGGCGGCGCTCTCCGATGCGGCCGGCGCAGCTGCGGCCAGCGCGATCGCGCACAGGCCGGATACCGCGGTGCAGGCGCCCGAGACCGCGAACAAGACGGGGACCGCAGGCGTGCCGAAACGTTCCCGGACGACCCACGTTCGCCACAGGAACCATGCCCCGGCAATCAGCGTGAGCCCGGAGATGAGACGCGCGGCTCCGCTCACGCTGTACATGGCCTTGTTCGCTGCGATCGCGCGGAGGGTCTCCACCAGGTCGGGTTCGTCGGCATCTGCTGCCACGCGCGCGAACACCATCACGACAGAGGCAGCCGCCGTGAGTAGCAGCAGCACGCCCGCCCTGCGAGCAGTGAGATCCCTGGACGGGGCTGCTGTGGTCGTCACTGGTTGACCTGACCTGTCATGGCCCGTGCCGCTCCCGGCCTCGCGGCGCGTTCCGGCTCGGACATCCAGGAACCCACCTCTCACAATCTTCAATGCACCCGGTCGAGGATCAACCCATGCCGGTCCCGATTGGCAGGCAGATCATCAGGCCGGGCTCGGGGTCGGTGAAGAGCCGCGCTCGACCGCAACAGGACGAGCTGATGCGGCGCAGGGGGGCGCTGGAGCGAGGGCGCGCGAAACTGCGTGCGGATGCCGAGCCCGGGCCCGATCCGGAGTTGCTGCGGGAGCGGATGCCGGACGTGCTCCGGTTCATCCGCGAGTGGGTCACGGAGGCTGACGGGGACGAACTGACGCTGGTGCTTCAGGCCCCCAGGTGCGCGTGGACGTGTCTCCCGAGGAGGCCGATATGCGCGTCGAGGTGCCGATGATCGAGGCGGTCGAGGGCGCAGATCTTGTTACCACTGAACGAACGTCGGGTTTGGCGTTCAGAACCGACAAGATCGAGCGCGTTCCACTAGTTGTGACGGTCCCTCTCTCACGGCTCCGGCGTCAACCGGGAGGGGCGTAAGGTCCGGACTTGGAGGTCCGAGCGCTTCCGCGCTCTCTCTTAGAACGGAGGTGATACCGGGGCCTCGATCAATCACTTCTTCCCTGTGCGCCTAGACTGGGTAGGTGCTCGCTCTTGCTCACGACGCATGGACATTGGCGCTACATCGCAGCCGTTGGGGGGCGGTGACGCGGGCGGCGCTGCTCGTTGTGGCAGGCGCGGCAGGCGTCACCGCAGCACTGCTGGTATACGCTCATCTGGCGCCGCTCACGCCGCTCGACGAGCAGGCGCCGCCCGCGGGCACCCTCATCCTCGACCGGCACGGGACGCCGCTGCTTCGTGACGCGTCCGCGGGGACGCGCATCCTCGTCGCGCTCGACGACATCGCACCGATCGCCCTGGCGGCCACCGTCGCCGCCGAGGACCGGCGGTTCTGGCGTCACCCGGGAGTGGACCCGCTCGCGGTCGCGCGAGCGCTCGGCGAAGCCGCGACGGCGGGGGCACAGCCGCGTGGAGCCTCGACGCTCACGCAGCAGCTCGCGCGCCGGCTGTACCTGGCCGACGAAGACGCGCCCGCGCTGCTGCGCAAGGCGCGCGAGGCGCTCATCTCGCTACAGCTCGAGGCGCGCCACTCGAAGCGGGAGCTGCTGGAGGCGTACCTCAACCACGTCTACTACGGTCGAGGCGCATACGGTATCGAGGCGGCTTCGCGGCGCTACTTCGGGGTGAGCGCGCAACACCTCGGCGTTGCGCAGGCCAGCTACCTTGCCGGCCTGCCGCAGCTGCCGGCCGTATACGGCGACGAGGACGCGCCCGCGGGCGCGCTTGCGCGACAACGCTACGTGCTGGATCGCCTCGTCACGACTGGCGCGATCAGCGAGGAGCGAGCAGCTGACGCGCTCGCCACGCCTCTCGTCTTCGCCGGCGAGGGTGACGAGCCCCTCGCGCCGCACTTCACGGCGATGGTCCTGGACGAGCTGGCATCGGTGCGCCCGGACCTCGCGGTGCAGGAAGGCCTCATCGTCGAAACGACGCTCGACGCGACTCTCCAGCACGCGGCTACGCGATCGCTGCGAGTGCGACTCGAACGCATCGCCGCATGGGGAGCGGGCAACGGGGCGGTAGTCGTGATCGAGCCGGCGACCGGAGCGCTGCTTGTGCTCGTCGGCAGCGTGGACTTCGAGGAGACGGAGACCGGGCAGGTCAATATGGCGCTCGCGCCCCGGCAGACCGGCTCGGCGCTGAAGCCGCTCCTGTACGCCGCCGCCTTCGAGCACGGCTACACGGCGGGGTCGATGCTCCTGGATGTGCGCTCGAGCTTCCCCACACCGATCGGCGTCTACACGCCGGTGAACGCCGACCATCGCTACCGGGGCCCGGTGGCGCTGCGCACTGCCCTCGCCTCGTCGCTGAATGTGCCCGCGGTGCGCACCCTGGAACACATCGGCGCGGGAGCGCTGGTCCGCATGGCGAACCGCGCTGGGCTCAGCGAGATCGCCGCGCCCGAGCCGTACGGGCTCTCGCTCGCCCTGGGATCGGCCGAGGTACCGTTGCTCCGGCTGGCAACCGCGTTCGGCGCGATCGCGAACGGCGGCGAGCTGGCCGAGTCCTACACGATCGAGCGCGTGCGTGACGCCAGGACCGACGACGTTCTGTACGAGCGTGCACAGCCTCCACCGCGCCCGGTGATGTCGCCGGGGCACGCGTTCCTCCTTGCTGACATCCTGAGCGACCCGATTGCTCGCGAGCCGGGATTCGGGGCGGGCTCGGTGCTCGAAACGCCGTTCCCGGCCGCGGTGAAGACCGGCACCACGTTCGAGTTCCGGGACAACTGGACGGTCGGTTTCACCCCCGATCGCGTCGTGGGTGTGTGGGTCGGGAACACCGAGGGGGGCCCGATGTTGGGGCTCTCCGGCGTCGACGGCGCAGGCCCGGTATGGCGCGACGTGATCGAGGCGGCAACGGCCGGCCGCCCGCTGCGCGCCTTCGAGCCGCCGCCTTCGGTCGTGGCCGGCATCATCTGCGCGCCAACCGGCCTGCGCCCGGGTCCGCACTGCCCCTCACCAGTGACCGAGTGGTTCGTGGACGGCACGGAGCCCGAGGAGATCGAGGCGTACTACGTCCTCGACGCCGATGGCGCGCTCGCGATCGACCCGCCGCTGGAGGCCCGGACGTGGGCGGAGCGGACTGGCATTAGACTGGCCGACACTTACGATCAGGAATCCGTTGTGGGTGTGGCGATCGTACAACCGGTGGAAGGGGCTGTGCTCTATTTTGCACCGGAGCTGCAACGCCAGGAGACTGTGCTGCGCGCCACCGTGCCCGCGGGCGTCCAACACGTCGAGTTTCGAGTGGACGGCGCCACCGTCGGACGGGCGACGGGGCCCGATGCGTTCGTGGTGTGGCCGATGACCCGCGGCGAGCACACGCTTGAGGTGATCGCGACGTTCGCCGACGGCGCCACTGCTGCCACTTCCTCGCATTACGAGGTGCGCGACCCGTGACGCGCGCTGTCCTGCGGTGGCTGGCCCGGCGGTGGTGGCCGCTGGACATCGCGGGCCTGGCCAGCCTGGCTGCGCTCGCAATCGTGCTCAGCGATGTGCCCGAACGCGACGAGCAGCCACCAACGGTCATCGCAACGCCGGTTGCCGACGCTACACCGGTGGCCACCGTGGTGGCGTCGCCGACGGCGACTCCCGTAGCCGCCAGGCCGACACCCACCACACCCACGCCGGTCCCCACGCCGCCTCCGCCCCCGCCGCCGGTCGTGGTGACGCCGGACAGCGAGGAGGCGCCCCGGCTCTCGTTCATGCGCATCGCCTTCCTCGATCCTCCTCCCGAGAGTGAGCCCGCCCAACTCGTCTCCATCGAGCCGGCCGTCGAGGGCTCGTTCGTGTGGGTGGACGACCGGACGCTGCTGTTCCAGCCGGTCTTCCCCGGCTGGGCACGAGGCGAGCGCTACCAGGTGCGCGTCGATGGCGCTGCCTCGGGGCTCGACGAGGACCACGAGCATGCCTTCACCGTCGAGGGCGCGCTCGAAGTCGTGTACGTCATCCCCGGCGACGGAGACCGCGAGGTGCCGTCGAACGCGCAGATCCTGGTGCAGTTCAACCGCGGGGTGGCGGCGCTGACGGTGCTGCAAGAGGGTCCGGGCCCGCCCGTGCTGGAGTTCGACCCGCCGCTCGACGGACACGGCGAGTGGCTGAACACCTCGCTCTATCGATTCATCCCCGGCGACCTGCGGCCGTCCACGGAGTACCGGGTGCGCATCGCGGCCGGCCTCACCTCCGCCGTCGACGGGGTGCTCGAGGAGGACGTCGAGTGGAGCTTCACGAGCATCCTGCCGCGCGTGAGCAGGATCACGCCGCATGACAACTCGAACTTCGTCGAGCCTGACCGCAAGGTCGTCATCCAATTCAACCAGCCGATGGACCATGCCTCCGTCGAAGAGCGCATTGACTTCCGCGTGGACGGTGAGAATCTGAACGTGCCGGTCTCGTTCGCATGGAGCGAGGACAGCGCCTCCGTCACACTCGAGCCGTTGCGGCCACTCCGGCGGGGCTCGTCGTTCAGCGTGATCGCGCGAGCGGGCATGCTCGGCGCGGGCGGCGGCGCCATGGCGAACGAGCGCGCCACTACGTTCAGCACGCTTCCCTGGCCGCGGCTGCTCAGCACCGATCCGCGTGACGGAGCCCGTCACGCGCGCCCGTGGGGGATCCGGCTCAACTACAACAACCCGATGGCCGAGGAATCGTTCGACGACCGCATCTCGATCAGCGGCATCGCAGCCGAGGATATCGATGTCTGGGCGTACTACGACCGGGCGACTATCAACGCGCCCATCGCGTACTCCAGCGAGTACACGGTGACGATCGCCGAGGGCGTCCGCGACCGCGGTGGGGCCGAGCTACCGGCATACGAGTTCTCATTCGCGACGCGTGACCCGGACCCCCCGCCTCGCCCCTCGCGCTCGATGCGCCTGTCTCTCCCGAGCTGGTTCGCGACGTACTCGGCGAGCACGGAACAGGAGCTGTTCTTCGAAGCCATCGTCGCCCCGACAGTCCAGTTCACGCTGCACCCCATCACTGACTACGAAGCCCTCACGTTGCTGCGGCGCGGCTACATAGACAGATGGGTGTGGGTGGATGACAAGCGAGTCTGGCGGCCGTTCCGGCCCTCGCTCTCGCACCTGCGCGAGTGGACAGCCGAGACGAGCGAGGAGGACCGCACCGCATGGAGACGCTACTCGACGACGCTCGGCGGCGGCACGCCGCTGCCGACGGGCGACTACGTGCTCTTCGCGGACTCCGACCGCGGCTCAGGTCGCCAGGCGCTCATGTTCAGTGTCGTGGACACGGCGATCATCACGAAGCAGTCGCACAACCACCTCACCGCCTGGGTCATCGACTACGCCACGGGCGAGCCGCTCGATGGCGCACTGCTCACCTACAACTCCGGGAGCGAGACGACGGATGCCGACGGGCTTGCCGATGTCTCATCCCCGAACGCGCGCTGGGGCAGCTACATCCTGCGGCTGAACGACCAGGGGCGCTTCGGGGTCTCCTTGACGGGGTGGCAGCAGGGCACGGCGCCCTGGCAGCTCAGCGTGCCCTTCACGAACTCCACGTTCGACCTGCTGGCCCACATCTACACCGAGCGGCCCATCTACCGCACCGGCGAGACGGTCTCCTACAAGGCCGTGGTGCGCCGCGACGACGACGCAACGTACGCGCTCCCCCGCCCCGACGAGACGGTCACCGTCGTGGTCACGGACTCGAAGTACAAGGAGCTGTCGCGCACAGAGGTGAAACTCAACGATTTCGGCGCTCTCGAGGGTGAGTTCGAAATCCCCGACGGCGGAGCCACCGGCACGTACCACATCTCGCTGTCCGGCAGCGAGGGGAGGCAATTCCTGGGCCCAGCTGCGGGCCACATAACGGCTACCACCTTCCTTGTCGAGGAGTTCCGCGTCCCCGAGTTCCGCGTCGTCGTCGAGACGCCCGGGGAGCACTACGTTGCCGGGGAGCAGATTCCGGTCGAGACCACGGCCGAGTTCTACTTCGGCGGGCCCGTGGAGGGCGCGACCGTCAACTGGGCTGTGCTGTCCCATCCCACCTCGATCCGCGTTGAGGGGTACGAGCAGTACACCTTCTCCGACTCGCCGTGGCACTGGTACTACTGGGCGCCGCCGGCTCAGCCGCTGCGCGCGCAAGGCCAGGCCGAGGCCGGCGCCGCCGGCATGGCGCCGTTCGAGGTTCCCGCCGCGCTTCAGTCCGGCGAGGGCACCCATGTCTTCACGATCAGCGCCACGGTCCAGGATGACAGCGGGCAGGCGGTGGCCAGCAGCACGAACGTCACCGTACACCCGGCCGCGTGGTACGCGGGGATCGACACCGACTCCTACATCGCCACGGCCGGGGAGCCTGAGACGGTGCGTCTCGTCACGGTCGACATCGAGAGCGAGATCGCACCGTGGCGGCCCGTCACCGTCCGCGTGTACGAGCGCGAGTGGGTGACGACGAAGGTTCGCGCCGCCGGTGGCGGGCGCTACTACACGAGCGAGCTGGTCGAGACCGAGATCGAGGTGCGGGACGTAACGACGGGCGCCGACGGTGAGGCGTCGATCCGGTTCACCCCGCCGGCATCCGGCTCGTATCGCCTGGTCGCCGAGTCCGTCGACCGCGAGGGGCGTGTTGCGCTCTCGTCCATCTATCTCTGGGTTAGTGGCCACCGCTACGCACCCTGGCGCATCGGCAACGACGACCTCATCGACCTCATCCCCGACCGCGATGGATACGAGGTGGGCGACGTCGCCGAGGTGCTGGTGCCCGCGCCCTTCGCGGGCGCGGTCGGCCTCGTCACCATCGAACGCGGCGGCGTCCTCAGCAGGGAGGTCCGCAACTTCGATACCAACAGTGAGGTGCTGCGGATCCCGATCGAGGATCGACACCTGCCGAACATTTACGTGAGCGTCGTGCTCTACCGCGCCCCGACGGACGACGACCCGGTGCCGCGCTACCACGTTGGTTACGTGGAGCTGCCGGTCTCAACAGCGCCTCGGCGCCTCGACGTGACCATCGAGCCCGACCGCGAACGCGCGGCGCCCGGCGAGACGGTGCGATACGAGGTCACAGTCAAGGACTGGCGGGGCCGCGGGGTGGCTAGCGAGGTGTCGGTCGCGATCGCCGACCAGGCGGTGCTGTCGCTGGCCGACGAGGTGGGACCGGACGGGATGCGCGCCTTCTGGTTCCAGCGCGCGCTCAGCGTTGCGACTGCCTCGTCGCTCGCTACCTCGATAGACCGCTACAACGACCTCATCGCTGTCCCGGAGAACGCGAGTGGGAAGGGAGGCGGCGGCGACACCTCGCGCCTGCGCTCGGACTTCCGCAACACCGCGCTGTGGATCGGCCAACTCAAGACCGACGAGGACGGCAAGGCGAGCTTCGAGCTCAAGCTGCCCGACAACGCGACGACGTGGCGCGCCCAGGCGCGAGCCGTCAGCGGCACGACGCAGGTGGGCGAGGCGACGAGCGAGCTGCTGGTCACTCAGCCGCTACTCGTGCGGCCCGCGCTACCTCGCTTCCTCCGCGTCGGTGACGAGGTGACGCTGCGGACGCTGGTGCGCAACGGCACTACCACCGCGCGCAACGTGACCGTCACCGTCGAGACCGAGGGGGTGGTGTTGAAAGGCTCAGGAGCGCAGACGGTGTGGATCCGCCCCGATCAGTCGGAGGTCTTCGAATGGCCGGCCCGGGTGGTCAAGCACGGAACTGCGATCGTGCGCTTCCGCGCCGGTGACGGCGCCGGCCTGAGCGACGGCGTGGAGCTCAAGCTACCGGTCCACCTCAACGCCACCGCTGAGACGACCGCCACTGGCGGCGCCATCGACGGCGCACTGGCCGTCGAGGCAGTGTACGTGCCGGACTACGCGATCACGGAGCTCGGCGAGCTCCAGATCTCCGTGCAGGGAGCGCTCGTGGGCGCGCTAGAGGACGAGCTGCGTCACTTCGCGCCGAAGCGCCGCGAGTGGACCGTGCGCGTTGCGAGCCGGGTGGTCGCGACCGCCGCCGTCTATCGCGCAGACCCCGATGCCCGGCCGGGCTTGCGGAGCCAGCTGCAGGCCGACGTCACGAAGCTCATCAGCATGCAGAGGTTCGACGGCGGATGGGCGTGGTGCGAGCACAACTGCGGCACCAACCTCTGGATCACAGCCAAGGCGCTCATCGCGCTCACCGAGGCGCGAGCGGCCGGCATCCACGTCCCGCCGGGCGTGGCGAGGGACGCCTCGGGTCTCATCTCGGATCGCATCCACCGCCGCACCGATGTGATCAGTCCACCCAGCGCCAGCGAGAGCGCGTACCTGCTGTACGCGCTGACGGGCGCAGCGGGCCCCGGCACATCCGTGGCGCGGCAGCACGCGACGACCATGGGAGCGATCCTCGACCAACATCGCACGGAGCTCACGAACTGGGGCCGCGCCTATCTGCTGCTCGGTCTGCTCTCGGCCGGGTATACCCCCCAGCGCGAGTCCGTGCGGATTCTCCTCAACGACCTCACCGCCAACATCATCGCCAGCGCGAACGGTAACCACTGGGAGGACGAGCGGCGCCCTGGCTCCATGCACAACGGCAGCGTCGGCACCACCGCGCTGGTGCTGCGCGCCCTCGCCGAGGTGGACCCGGGGCATCCGCTGATCGAGGAGACCGTGCGCTGGCTGGTGCTCGCGCGCTCGCTCGGCTGGTGGAGCACGACCGTGGACCAGGCGCAGGCGATGGCGTCGCTCGGCGCCTACGCGGAACTGACCCAGGAGCGCCTGGGCGACTACGACTACGCGGTCTGGCTCAACACGACCGAGGTGCTGGACGGCCACTTCACCGTGCGCGACGGAGACTACTTCGACGCGACCGAGATCCCGCTCACCGACCTCCCGCTGGGCGAGGTCAGCCGTGTCAGCTTCGAGCGCGACGACAGCGGCCCTGGCCGCATGTACTACGGCCTCAACCTCCGCTACGTGACCCCCGCGCTGGGCATCGAGGCACTCAACCGCGGCTTCGCCGTCTCGCACCGCTACACGCTGCTGGACGATCCGGACACGGTCGTCACCAGCGCCAAACTCGGCGACGTGGTGCGGGTGGAAGTCACCGTGGTGGCGCCACACGCCCGCCTCTTCGTGCTGGTCGAGGACTTCCTGCCCGCAGGTCTCGAACCGATCAACCCGCGGCTGCGGGGCATCGCACCCGAACTCGTCCAGCAGCTCGAGGAAGACCGCGTAGCGGCGACCTTCGGATCCGCTTCCGGGCACTACGCCCCTTGGTACCGCTGGTACTACAGCCCGTGGCAGCACGTCGACATCCGCGACGACCGCCTGACGCTCGAGGCGAGCCGGTTGCCGCGAGGCGTCCACGAGTACGTCTACTACGCTCGCGCGACGACGCCCGGAACGTTCATCGTCCCGCCTGCGCGGGCCGAAGAGACATACTTCCCCGAGGTCTTCGGCCGCAGCGACAGCGGACACTTCACGGTCGTGGGTGAGTAGCGCGGGGCCGGGTAACGGGGCTTTGCTAGGAGACGATCGTTTGGGCGGCTGCTCACCCGGACTCACTCGCCGGGCGACTCCTTCCGAGCCGCGCGCTACTCGCCGACTCGAGGACACAGTTCAACGTTGACGACGCGCTGTGGAAGAGGGTGACTTCGCGTCGCACGCGACTGCGCGTACATATACATATGCGATTGATACGTCATTGGTACGCACGTAATACACTTTAGGGCTCTGTTGTGCGGCAGCATCCGGTTGCAGACGCCCGTCTACACGACGGGCCGAGACGTTACGGGGTGTTCCCTTCCTGCGGGGGTCGATAGGGGTAGAGCACCCCATCGGCTGCCGGAACGACGTGGGACCGGAGGCGGAAACGCGCTTGGGAGCCGTCACGCTAAGGCTGGGTCTGCTGGCAATCACCGTGGCCCCGGTCGTGCTGGCGGGGCCTGCAGGCGGGCGACGACGTCCGGCCCATGCGCACGGCAATCAACAGTATCCGACGAAAACTCAGCGACGACGCCGCGAATCCCACGTACATCTTCACGGAGGCCCGTGTCGGCTACCGGATGGGGAGGCCCGAGCCTCTGGACGAAGGTGGGGACCGGACGCCTTCAACGTCGTACCTTGCCCGTCGCCGCTCGGCTACCACCGGCGCCTGGCTCGGGTACAGGCTATGTCGATCCACTGGCCCTCACCGCTGCGGTTGCGATGCACGAGCGACGCAAGGACGGCGATGGCCATGAATTCCCTCGATTCGGATGACCTCGACTCCAACTGCCGCGATGTAGCGCGTGGCGCCAGCCCCCCATAGCCGTCCCACAGATCGCAGATCCGGATGTGTTCGAGTGCGGGCCTCTTCACGCGCCGCGTGGTTCAGCCTGCCGTGTACGCCCGGGAGTGTGCGCACCACTTCGGCCGGACCAGCGCCGGTGGGGCCCTACGCGCCACCTATGTCAGAGGTACTCCGCGGCTCCATCCAGAACCGGCGGCGCTGGAACGGATAGCTCGGCAGCGCAACGCGGCGCCGTGACTCGCCCGCGAACAGGCCCTCGAAGGCGATGTCGATACCCAGCTCGTACACGCGAGCAACCGAGCGCACGAACTCCTCGCACAGGTCCGTCACGTTTACCCGTAGCACCCCGGGAACCACCGGCGCTGTGCTGTCCGGGTGGACCTCCGCACCGCCGATCTCCACGACAACGCCCACGTCCGCCCCCGCGAGTGCGTCCACGCCGAGGGCGGCGGGCCGCGCGTGGCGCAGCCAGTAGGCCGCGTCGAGCGTCTCGTCTGCTTCCACCGCGCGTCCGTCGGCACTGCTCAGCAGCGTGACGGACGGTCGGGATGCCGTGTCGGCGCCCAGTGCTGCCTCGATCTCGACTAATGCGGCTTCCGGCGCTTCAGTTGCGCCTTCGCCCGCTGGCACGCGCGCCAGGGCGATGGCGAGACGCATGCCCGTCTCGAGGCCGACGACTCCGGCTGCGTGGGCTGCGGCCAACTCACCGGCGCCGCCTCCGCCGGCCACCACGGCGGGCTCGACGCCGACGCTTTGCCAGAGCGCGGTCAGCGCAGACTGCATGGCGTACTCGGCGGCCACGCTCCAGTCCGCGCCCTCCGTGTCTGCGTGTGCCCCATCGTCAGCGAAGACCACGGCAAGCAGCGATTGCCCGGTCTCCTCCTCGAACGCCTGGTCGCAGCGGTCGAGGACGGCCCGCACGACCGGCTCGGTCTCGTAGAGGGATCGCATCGAGTCCGGCCATCGCCCCGCATCGCTGCCGTAGGCGAAGGCCACTCGACCGGCGGGTGACGGTTGGGACGCGTCGTCCGCATCCGCAACCGCTCGGAGGCCCTCGATCAGGGACTCTGAATCGTGGAAGACCACGCCGGCGCGGTGCGCGAAGTGGCTCCGCCCAGCGCCGGCCGTCCACGCGACGTCCGCCAGCGCGGCGTCGATTGGTTCGCTTGCCGCTTCGTCCGCGGCGTAGCGGTCGACCCACGACAGGTACGAGCGTGCGAGGTCGCGCAGGGCCGCGTCCGTCCTCCCGGACAGCGGGAGCAGGCGAGTCAGCGGTGGTTTCAGGGAGCCGGATGATCCGTCGATCGACGCCCCAATGAGCTGCGGAGCGCCGGTTGCCCATGAGCCATTGTCTGACGCGTCGGTAGCGGGCGGCGCGGCTCCCTCGACCACTACGTGCGCGTTGGACCCGAACAGGCCGAACGCGCTGACCGCCGCGATCGGCGCCCGGTCCGGCTGAATGGGCCAGGCCGTTGGCGCCGACGTGACGTGCAGCGGCAGGCTGTCCCAGTCCAGGTGCGTCGACGGGTTCTGGAAGTGGAGCTGCGCCGGGATCACGCCGCGCTGCATCGACAGCACCACCTTGATCAGGCTCGCAACCCCCGAGGCGGACTCGAGGTGGCCGATGTTGGTCTTGACTGAGCCGACCAGGAGCGGTCGCTCAGGTTCACGACCCTGTCCGTAGACGGCAGCAGCCGCCTCAAGCTCGATGGCATCACCGAGCCCGGATGCCACGCCGTGGGCCTCCAGGTAGTCGACGTCTGCTGGGGCGATCCGCGCCGCGGCCAGGGCATCCTCGATGACGCGGCGCTGCGCCAGCCCGTTGGGCGCGGTCGGCGAGGCGCCCGCACTGTTCTGGTTGACCGCCGAACCGCGAATCACGGCCCAGACGCGGTCGCCGTCCGCGAGCGCATCGTCCAGGCGCTTGAGGATGACCATGCCGCAGCCTTCGCCACGTACGTGTCCGTCCGCGGCGGCGTCGAACGTCCGGCACTGCCCGTCGGAGGACAGCATGCCGAACTCGGCCATGCTCCGGGTCGCGCTCGGCGAGAGCGCGGCGTTCACCCCGCCCGCCAGTGCGAGGTCCACCTCGCCCTGGCGCAGCGCGCCCGCGGCGTGGTGAAGCGCCACCAGCGATGATGCACACGCCACCTCGAACGGTAGCGCCGGGCCCTCGATGCCGAGCGCGAATGCCACGCGCCCGATGCCCAGACCGCCGTTGACTCCCGGGTAGGTGATGGGGGCGCCCTGGGCGCCCATCATGTCCTGGTACTCGCTGAGGCCGATGCCGGCGTACAGTCCGGCGCGACTGCCGCGCAGCCGGCCCGGGTCCACGCCGGCGTCCTCCAGCGCGTGCCAGCTCGTCTCCAGGAGCAGCCGGAGCTGCGGGTCCATGTTGCGAGCCTCGATGGGCGAGACGCGGAAGAACGACGCATCGAACTGATCGAGCCCGTCGACGAACGCCCCCTGACGGTAGAGGGCTTCGCCGGCTGCGGCGTCGCCCTGGAGGCCCGTCCACGAGCCGGAGCCGTTGCGTTGCTCGCTGACGCCGCTGGCGGCCGCGTCCAGCAGGCGCCAGAAGGCCGCGACGTCGTCCGCGCCGGGGAAGCGGCAGGCCATTCCGACAATGGCGACCGCGTCCTCCGCGACAGCGGTCCGAGGTGGCGCGAGCGGCTCGGGTGCGACAACGGGCTGCGCCGACGTCTCGTCATCCGCGGCCCGCAGAGCCTCCACGAGGTGGGTGCCGAGGTCCTCCGCGTTCGGGTAGTCGAAGGCGATCGTGTTCGAGGCGGTGTACGCCCCGCCAAGTGCGTCGTTGAGCCGTGCGCGCAGCTCCAGCGCCATCAGGGAGTCGATGCCCAGCTCGAAGAAGGCGACGTTGGCCGCGGGCCTCGATGGCAGCCGCAGTAGCGTCTGCAGGAGGTCCTGGACGAACGTCACCAGAATGCCGTGGCGCTCGCCTGCCGGGGCTTCGCGCACACGCCCCACCAGGTCGTCGCCCAGCTCGTCTGCCTCCCCGAAGTCGTCCGAGGCGGCCGTCAGCAGCTCCTCGATCAGCGGGGGAACGCTGCGGAGACCGGCGGCGAACGTCGACCAGTCCATCGACGTGACGGCGCCTACCGCCAGATCTTGGCGCACGAGGTGGTCGAGGGCGCGCACCCCCTGCTGCGGCGTCATCCACTCTGCGCCGGACGCCGCCAGCGTCGACTCGATCCGTTCGCGGTGTTGTTCGGCCTCGCCCACGCCCAGCCACGCGCCCCACTGGACGGCCTGGCCGGGCAGGCCGAGCGCGCGCCGGTGACGGGCGAGTTGGTCCAGGAACGCGTTTGCCGACGAGTAGTTGGCCTGGCCGGGGTTCCCGCGCACGCCCGACATGCTCGAGAAGAGGATGAAGAGGTCGAGGTCCAGGTCTTCGGTTGCCCGGTGCAGCTCCCAGGCGCCCAGCACCTTCGGCCACACGATCTCCTCGAAGCGGTCCCAGCTCTGGTTGATGAGCGCGGCGTCCGAGAGCGCTCCGACGCTGTGGATCACGCCTCCGAGGGGCGGGAGTTGCTCATCGATTCGTGCGAGCATCTCCCGCAGCGCCCGGGCGTCGGCGACGTCGGCGATCTCCACCTGTACCGTCGCGCCGCGGTCGCGCAGCGACCGGATCACTCCCTCGGCTGCTTCATCGGGCGGACGACGTCCGTTCAGCACGATCGTCCCGGCTCCGCGGTCGGCCAGCCATCCGGCGACGGCGCCGCCGATCCCGCCCAGCCCGCCGGTCACGAGGTATGTGCGGTCCTTGCGCAGCCGTCCGGTCGCGACAGGCGAAGGCATCAGGACGGCAACATCGCCGTTGGGGTCGGAGCGCGTGAATTCCGCTGCAGCCGCCGCCTGGGCCATCGGCCAGGGGAGGGCGCGCGGCGGCGTCAACTCGCCCGCGCCGGCACGCCCAATGACGCTGGCGAGCGCGGAGCCCACACGCCCGGGGTCGTTCGCGATGTGGTCGGCGAGGGTCGACGGACTCCCCTCGGCTTCGAGCGCAGCCGCGACGAACGCGACGGGGATGGCCACGAGGTCAGGTGCCCGCATGCTGTTGGGCGCGGGCACGGCCAGTTCCGCGCGGATCACGACCGTCGGCCCGACCGCGTCGGGAGAGAGCCCAACGACCCGGTCGCCCGTCTCGAGATCCGACACGTCGGGTGCCGCCTCTATCACGCGACCGCTCACCATGCGGACGCCATCGTCAAAGCTCGTCGCTTCGACCGCCACGCGAACCTCGCGAGCGCCGAGGGGGCCCTGATCGACGGGCTCCACATGGAGGTCACCGTCTGGGTCGCGGGTGATGTGCCAGTCCGCGTCCTCCGGCAGCGACAACTGCGGCGTGCCGTTCGCGCCTCGCACCAGCCGCGCCGCGCGCCGCGCGCCGTCCCGGTACGCGACCAGCGTCTCGCCGTCAGGGGCGAGCAGTTCATCGATGAAGCCGTCCGGGAGGGTGTCCGTGTCGGGGTCGAGGTCGATCACCCTCGCGGGCAGCTGGGACAGCTCGCGGGTTACGACCTTCCCGAAGCCCCAGAGCATCGCGCCGGCGAGCGCACCGGTCCGCTCGTGATCCAGTACCTGTCCGCCCCGGGTCACGAGCCAGACGCCGTGCTCGGGCTCCGCGTCGGCGTCGAGCAACCCCTGCACCAGCGCAAGCGCGCTGCCCGAAGCGTGCGTGACGTCCTGTCTCATCTCGTCGGTCGTGGCGCCCGCGCCGTGGCCGTCGAGGGCGGCCAGATGCACCACGCCTCGCAGCGGAGTGTCGGCGGGGAGCGCCTCCACCACCGACCGCCATGATTCGCGCTGATACGGGTCGACGAGGGCCTCGGTCCGTCCGGGCCCGTCGGTGGGCGTCGGGCTCGCGACGATGACCGTCTGGTCCCGAGCCGCGAGGTCGGCGGCGATGTGGTCCGCGACGCCGCCGCGGTCCGGCGAGAGGATCCAGATGCCGGGTCGATCGGCGATGTCTTGATCACCCGTGTCCGGCCCGTCCCGGTCCGCCGGATACGGGCGGTCCCGCCAGACCACCTCGTACATAAGGTCGTCGAGGGCGTCGACGGACGAGAGGAGCGCGGCGCGCGTTGCCCGCTTCGCCGTATACCCGCTCACCCCGCCGACCGGGGCGCCGTCGGTGTCGTAGATCCAGAGGTCGGCCTTGAGCACCTCGGCGGCGTCCGAGCCGCTGGCGGTCGCGCTTCCCTCGCGCATCAGCGCGCGGCACACCAGCCGCTCGGGGAGCGGGCCGGTCAGCCACAGCCGCTCCCACCCGAACGGCATGTACGCCGCCGTGTCGTCCTCGCTCGCGCCGCGGGCGCCCGCGACTACCTGGAAACAGGCGTCGAGGAGAAGCGGGTGGACGTCGATGCCGGTGCGTTCAACCTGGGCCGGCAGCGAGATCTCGCCGAGTGCCTCACCCGGCGCCTGCCACACGTGCGTCAGCCCGCGGAACGCCGGGCCGAGCGCGACGCCAGTGTTGCTTCGGGCGCGGTAGAGCGCCGGCGCGTCGCCGCGCGTCATGCGCGCCTTGATGCTCGCCACATCGAGTGGCTCGTCCGCTCCGGCCACCGAGGAGCCCGCCGAGAGCCGGCCGTCGACATGCAGGATCCAGTCCGGGTCCGCACTCCTGCTGAACGCCTCGACGCGCCGGGCGCCGCTGCCGTCCGGCGGCGCGATGACGAGCTGCAGCCGCCGGCCGAGCTCGCCATCGTCAGTCTCCTCCGGAAACATGAGCGGGCTGTGCAGCTGTATGTCCTCGATGACGACCGCGTTCGACCCCTCGGTCAGCGCGGCTGAGGCGGCCATCGCGCCGTAGAGCGCTCCCGGCGCGACCACCCGTCCGAAGACGCGGTGGTCCGAGAGCCAGGCAGGCTCCGACGGGTCCAGCTCGGTCTCGAACGAGACCTCGCCGCCCGGCGATTCGTGCTGCGTCCCGAGCAGCGGGTGGCCGACGTCGGACCGGCGGCGCTTGTGGCCCTCGATCCAGTACCTGCTCAGCTGGAACGGGTACCCGGGCACGCCCACACGGCTGCGCTGCTCCCCCTGGTAGAGGCCCTCGAAGGCAACGTCGAGGCCCGCCTCGAACGCCTGGGCCACGGCCTCCGGGAAGCTCGTCTCCGCCTCGGTTCCTCCGCGTTCGGCGGGCCGCAACATGCTGGGAATGACGACCGCCGCACCGGGCGTGCCGGGCGGACTCGGCCAGATCATGCTCACCATGGGTCCGAGCACCGCGTGTGGGCCGATCTCGATGACAGTGTCGACGCCCATCTCGGCCGCCGTCTGGACGCCGTCGGCGAACGCGACCGGCTGGCGCGCGTGGTGGCTCCAGTAGGCGCCGTCGAGCGCTTGCCCGGGCTCCAGCAGCCGCCCGCTGACGTTGCTGATGAAGTCGACCTGCGGCGGCTCGACGGCGACCTCGTTTGCGCGGGCTTCGAGGGCGGGCAGCACCGGCTCGAGCAGTGCGCTGTGGTACACGCGGCTCATGGTCAGGCGCCGCACCCGGACTTCCTCGGTCTCGAAGCGCTCTGTGATCGCGTCGACTTCGTCCACGAGGCCGGTCACGACCTGGTTGACGCCGTTGTCCACCGCGATGCCGAGTGCCTTGCGTTCGGAGGTTGCGTTGACCTCGTCGATCATCGATTCGACGCGGTCGCGTGGCGCGAAGACGGCGGCCATCGCGCCTTCCTCCGTGTCGGCGACGAGGCGGCCACGGGCAATCGCGATGTGCATTCCGTCCTCGATGCTGAATACCCCGGCGGCCTGGGCCGCGGGGAGCTCCCCGAAGCTGTGACCGATGACGACGTTCGGGTGGACGCCGACGCTGGCCCAGAGTGCGTTCAGTGCGCAGTCGAGCGCGTAGAGGGCGGGCTGTGTCCACTCACTCAAGTCGAGGTCTGCGTCGTTTCGGCCGAACATCACATCGAGGATGGAGTCGCCGGTCTCCTCCACATGAACCGCCTCGCAGCGGTCGAGGACAGCGCGCGCGACGGGCTCGGTCTCGTAGAGCTCCCGGCCCATGCCGACCCACTGGCCGCCCTGCCCGGAGTAGGCGAAGGCCACCTTGCGCGATGACCCGGGCGGCGGGCCGGCCTCGGCCGCCGCGAGGTCGGCCAGGCGTTCGCGGAGCGACTGCTCGTCGCCGAACACCAGCCCCGCCCGGTGGTTGAACCGGCTCCGGCCGACGCTGGTCGTCCAAGCGAGGTCGGCGAGGGCGTCCTGCGTCCAGGCGCCGTCGCCCAGCCGGTCGAGGTAGCGTTGCGCCAGTTCGCGGAGCGCCGGGTCGTTCTTCGCCGACAGGGGCAGGACGCGCGTCGGTCGTGGCTCAAAGTTCGCGTCGGGGAGGACGAGGTCGGCGAACGGCGCCTCCAGGGGCGCGGTGACGGTCTGGGAGGGGCCGGCGATCCAACCCTCGGTCGGACTGCCGACGACATCGGTCCGTTCGACGCCTTCGACCACGATGTGGGCGTTGGTTCCGGACATGCCGTAGGAGCTGATGGCGCCGCGAGGGGGTCGTCCGGGCGTCGCAGGCCACGGTGTGGATTCGGCGGTCACGCGCACGGGCAGCTGGTCCCACTCGATGTCAGGGCTCGGGTTTGCGAAGTGCAGATGCTTCGGGATGACCCCTCGGCGCATCGCGAGCACGGTCTTGATCAGGCCGGCCATCCCGGCCGCCGACTCCATGTGGCCGACATTGGTCTTCACTGAGCCGAGCAGCAGCGGGTTCCCCGGGTCGCGGCCCTTCGCGTACACCTCGGCGAGCGCGGCCACCTCAATGGGGTCGCCCACCGCGGTCCCGGTCCCGTGCGCCTCCAGGTACTCGACATCGGCGGGAGCCAGGTCCGCGCGCGCCAGGGCGTCCCGCAGGACCGTGATCTGTGCGGGCTCGTTCGGCACCGTGTAGCCGCTGCTCGCGCCGCCGTGGTTTACGGCTGTGCCGCGGAGCACGCCCCAGATGCGGTCGCCGTCGGCGAGCGCCTCGTCCAGCCGCTTGAGCACGACCACCCCGCAGCCCTCCGCGCGCACGAACCCGTTGGCGGACGCGTCGAAGGCTTTGCACTGGCCGTCCGGCGAGAGGATGCCGGCGATCGTCCGCGCCTCGAAGAGGCGCGGGTCGAGGATCACGTTCACGCCGCCGGCAATCGCCAGGTCCAGCTCGCGTTGATGCAGAGCCGTGACGCCCTGGTGCACCGCGACCAGCGAGGACGCGCAGGCGGCGTCGGTCACCGTCGTGTGGCCCTCGAGGCCGAGCACGAACGCCACGCGGCCACTGACACCGTTCAGGTTCGTGCCGATCCCGGCATAGAGCCCCACTGCCGGGTCGGGCTGCTCGGTGGCTTCGTCGAGCCACTCGAGCACGAGGTGGCGGTAGTCCATGTTGCTGATGCCGGTGAAGACGCCGGTGCGGCTGCCCTTGAGGCCGTCGGGGTCGAGCCCCGCATCCTCGAGCGCACGCCAGCTCGTCTCCAGCATCAGTCGATGTTGCGGGTCCAGCGTCTCCGCCTCGATCGGGGAGATGCGGAAGAACGCTGGATCGAAGAGGTCGATGTCGTCCAGCAGCCCGGCGAAGCGCGAGGCATCCCCGGCAACGTCGGCGTAGGGGAAGATCTGGCCGAAGCGCCCGGTCCCGGACCCCGGGTCGCCCTCGGTGATCGCGTTCTCGCCGGCGTCCAGCAGGCGCCAGAACGCGTCGAGGTCGGGTGCGCCGGGGAAACGGCAGGCCATGCCGATGATGGCGATCGGCTCGGCGGGCTCGTTTGCGGCGCCGACAGGTTCCAACACTATGCCGCCCCTTTTTCGAACTGCCCTACGACGATCCCTCGACGAGTACTGTAACGATATCGATTCCGTAGTACTGCTGGTGACGGACCGAGGATGCACGGGACCGGAGCAATCGCAGCGACATCTCGTCGATATCCGGCAGCTCGGCATCTTCACTGAGGTACGCCAGTTGATCCTCCAGGTTCTCTTGCTCCGAGGAAGCAACGAACTCCAACTCCACCATTCCGACCTGGGGGCGCGCGATGATGGTCAGCCTTCCGGCGCCGTCCGCGCTGTCGTCATTCCAGCCCGCGAGGCTGGACACGGTCTCCTCGCCGACTGAGCGCAGGCGCTCAGTCGATGGTTCGTTCCACCCGAGACCGGACGCGAGATCACGCATGAATTCGTCGATGGCCGCAAGAGCCGCCACATCCATCGTGGCGTCCAGGCGTCGGGGGCGGCCCCCGGTGTACTCGAGGATAAGGCTCAGCAAAATGGCGGAGAGCGCGCCATACAGCACGCCGCTACCGAAGACTGCCCCCAGCTCGTCCCCGAGCACATGCGGGATGACGTCGTGATTGTCGAGTCCAAGGCCGAGCGCGAGCGAGAGTCCGATAGTCAGCGTCTTTTGCTGGTCGAGCCCGCCCTGGAAGGCGGTCTGAGCGCCGCCCACGAAGATGATGCCGAGCGCTAGGATCAGGTAAGCGCCCATGACGGGACTGGGGATCGTGAGCAGGAGAGCGCCCACCTTCGGAAAGATGGCCGCGACTATGAATATCAGGGCGATGGCGTAGCCGACGCGTCGGGAAGCGACTCCCGTGAAGCTGATGAGCGAGGTGCTGAACGAGGCGTACGGCTGCACCGGCGGCGTCCCGGTGACCCCCGCGAGGAGCATCCCCAACCCGTTGGTGCTCACGGTGCCCTGTACATACCGGAAGTCGACCGCCCGAGGCTCGCGTTGGGACGCTCGCTGAATGATCATGCTGTCGCTGATGGCCTTCGTGCAGAGGACCAGTGTCAGCACGACGAAGGTTGGAAGCAGTGCCCAGAACTCGGGCCCCGGGGTGAGATCGAGACCCGGGAACTGCGCTTCCGGAAAGCCGAGCCAGGGGGCGTCGAGCACGCGCTGGATCTCGTACTGACCGAGCGCCGCCGTCAGGGCGCACCCGGCGGCGATGCTGATCATCGTGGACCACTGGCGCCACGGGCCCGAGCCTCGAAGCACGAACGCCACCGCGACCACGAGGGTGAGGGCGCCTACGGCCGGACCGGCGACGGCGGGGGCGCCGTCGGGCAGCTCCGTGAGGCGATCGGTTCCAAATCGCACGAGTGTCACGGCGACGAGCATCAGGACGGTGCCTGACACTACCGGCGTGATGATGCGACGCAGCACGGGGAGCCACTGCGCGACGGCGAACTGCACGAAGGCACAGACCACCAGGAGGCTCGCCAGCGTGGCGGGACCTCCCTCGGAGAGGGCCACGATCGTGATCGCGACGAACTGGACGGTGGGACCGGTGATCACGATATGCCCGGACCCGAGCCGCGGCGCACGGGTGGCGTGCAGCGCCGTGATCACGGCGTTGATGAGCAGTGCACAGAGGACAGCCCAATTCAGGTATTCGTCACCCTGATCCGCCGCCCGCACGGAGATGGCCACAATCAAAATGGTCGGCGCCAGGACGAGCGCGACGCCCTGGAGCCCCACTGCAGCCGCGAGGAGAGGCGAACAGGCCTCATCTGGTGTGTAGCGCACGGCCTGAGCTGTCATGCCGTTTCGCCTTCCGTCAGCTCCGGAGCAACGCCAGCGAGTCCAGGAAGTCGCGCATGACGTTCGCGCACTCCGAGGGCTGCTGCAATTGGAGCATATGAGTGGCGTCGGGGAGGAAGTCATAGTCGACGCCGACCATGTCGCCGAGATCGAAGGTCGGCAGGTACGAGTATGGGAGCGTCGGGTCGGCACCGATGACCTTGACCGGGCATTGGACGGACGGCAGGTCTACCAGGACGGCGAACATCCGCGCGTACTCGATGATCTGGCCTTCGTACTCGGGCGGACATCTGAGTTCGTACCCCCGACCGTCTGGAGCGTCGCGGAGCGTTGTCTCCGCAGCGAGGTGGGCCACGCCGTCCACTACGTCATGAAAGGTCGGCGAAAAGCCCATCAGGTCGGCGAAGTTCTCCTTGCTCCGGAAGCGGTTTGACCGGCCCCGCGCCCGTCGCGCCTGATCGATGGCCGCGTCGTCGAACTCCTCGTGCAGCACGCCGGGTCTGCGCAAGGGGGGATCGAAGAGCACGAGCGCATCGAGATTGCTCCCGCTGCTCGGCGCCAGCAATGCGGCCAGTGATGAGACGGAGTGATAGACACCGACTGTTGGTTTCGGGCCCCATTCAGCCCCGATCGCTTCGATCACGAGATCGTGATCGGCTGCGAGGGTGGGGAGGGTGTGGTTCACCAGCGGCCCGAGGGCGTTCTGCCCGTGATTTCGCAGGTCATGGACGACGACGTCGAACTCATCCGTCAGCAGCGACCAGAACGGGTAGTAGAGGTCAATCGCCAGGCCGTTGCCGTGGCACAGCACCAGCCGCGGGCCGTTCGGATTGCCGTGTCGCCGTACCCGGATGTCAGTTTCCTCGTCAACCCGGAGGTCGAATGAGGAGCCGGGCTCTGGCACCCGCCACACAGTCTCAGCGGGGTCCATCAAGCAGCTCCGCGCCGCCGTCACCTACGGGCTCAATTCGTAGGCGACCGCCGCGGCGTACTTGTCATTGCCGAGATCTTCCACCCGCCAGGTCACCCCTGGCAACTCGGGCAATTCAACGGCGCCGCCGGCGCGCCCCTTGCGCAGCGCCGGCGGGATCTCGAAGGCCGTCGGATCGAGGATCAGGCCGGCGCCGTGCGCCTTGAGCAGCGCCTCCTTCATGGTCCAGAGCCTGAAGAACAGGTGGAGTTGTTGCGAACCCTCGCGCGCCGCGAGTTCCGCGCGCTCCTCCGCTCCGAATGTGGCGTCGACAAGCAGGTCGAAGCTGCGGTGCTCGGTGCGCTCCTCGACGTCCACGCCCACGCGGCCGCGCGCCGCAAGCGCGATCAGGCCATGCCGGCCGCCGTGGCTGACGTTGAAGCTGACCGGCGCAGGCTCGTCCTCCACCCGGGCGAACGGCTTGCCGTGTGTCGTGGTTCCGAACGATAGCTGGTCGTTGCAGCAGCCGAGGTGGCTGGTGAGCAGGGTGCGCAGTGCTGCGCGGCACAGCGTGAACTGCCGGCGCGGGCCCGCGAAGGCAAACCCGCGCCGGCGGCGATGCTCGGTCTCGTCCAGCAACGCAAGCGCGGCCGACTCACGCGTCGAATCCTCGGCGAGGTCGACGTGGAATACGGTGACGCTACCCGATGTCTTCAGCGTCTCCCACCACGGGGCGGGGACACCGGGCGACACGTTCGTGACTGGACTTCGTGACCAATCGGTCGGAGAACGATGGAGCGCTTAGGCGGCCAGGCCGTCTAGGTGCTCGACCAGGGCTCGCGGTGTCAGAAGCTCGGCGAACTGCTCCCTCGAGATCT
>VXTU01000016.1 GCA_009837285.1 Chloroflexota bacterium
GTCGCAGCCACCCCCACTAGCCCCCGCGCCTGTCCCGGCGCCTGTCGCCCCGACGGTCCTCGAACCCGAGGGCCGCTCAGTTGCTGCGTCGCCCGCGGTGCGGCTATTCGCGCGCGAGATCGGGGTGCGAATCGGCGACGTAGCCGGCAGCGGCCCCGGCGGTCGCATCTCGCTGGACGACGTGAAGGCGCACGCGCGCGCGCTGCTGACGCAGCTCTATACCTCGCCCCCTGCCGCTGCGGCGCCCGCCCCGGCGGCCCCGACGCCTGCACCGGCGTCCGACGCAGGGGTGCCGCCACCGGCCGCGCTGCCTGACCTTGCGGCGTTCGGGGAGATCGAGCGCGAGCGGATGTCGCCGACGCGACGCGCGACCGCGCGCAACCTCGCGCAGTCGTGGGCGCAGAGCCCGCACATCACGCTGCAGCAGAAGGCCGACGTGACCGAGCTCGACGCGCGCCGTCGCGAGCTGCGCGATCGTGTCGCGGAGTCGGGCGGGTCGCTGACGATGATGCCGATCCTGATGCAGGTGGTGACGCGTGCGCTCGCCGAGTTTCCGCGCCTCAACGCCTCGATCGACATGGCGACGCAGGAGATTGTCCACCGTCGCTACATCCACGTCGGCGTGGCGACCGACACCGAGCGCGGCCTCGTGGTCCCCGTCGTGCGCGACGCCGACCAGAAGTCGCTGACCGAGCTGGCCGTCGAGATCCGCGAGCTGGCCGAGCGCGCACGCGACCGCAAGCTCGGCATCGACGACATGCGCGGCGGGACGTTCACGATCAGCAACCTCGGCGGCATGGGGACGGGGTTCTTCACCGCCATCCTGCACCCGCCGCAGGTCGGCATCCTCGCCGTCGGGCGCGCCGAGCGCGAGCCGACCTGGGTGGATGACGGGTTCCAGCCACGGCTACGCATGCCCCTCGGGCTGACCGTCGACCATCGGCTCATTGACGGCGCCGACGCCGCGCGCGCACTCAGCTTCATCGTCGCCGCTCTCGAGGAGCCGCCGGAACTGGTCGTCTAGCGCGGCAGCCCCACAAGTCCGATGCTGGATCAGGAGTGGGAGAGACCCCCATGACGACTCAGCCTGCTGGCGCGCGGCTCGCGGTGATCGGTGGCGGCCCCGGCGGCTACCCGGCGGCGTTCCTCGCCGCCGACATGGGCATGCAGGTCACGCTCATCGACGAGGAGCCGAACCCCGGCGGCGTCTGCCTCTACCGCGGCTGCATCCCCTCGAAGGCGCTGCTGCACGTCGCCGCGCTCATCGAGGAGGCGGAGCTGGCGAAGGACTGGGGTGTCGCCTTCGGCGAGCCGACGGTCGACCTCGATCGCCTGCGCGGCTTCAAGCAGGGCGTCGTGGACCGCCTCACCGGCGGGCTCGGTCAGCTCTCCGGCCAGCACAAGGTCAACTACGTGCAGGGCCGCGCGACGTTCCTCGACGCGCACACGCTCAGCATCGCGCCCGCAGAAGGCAGCGACGCCCCGCCGACCGTCGAGTTCGACTACGCCATCATCGCCACGGGCTCCTCGCCCACACGCATCCCGGCCCTCGACATCGGGAGCCCGAGGGTGCTCGATTCGACCTCCGCGCTCGAGCTGGAGCGCGTGCCCGAGACGCTGCTCGTCGTGGGCGGCGGGTACATCGGGCTGGAGCTGGGGAGCGTCTACGCCGCGCTCGGCTCGCGTGTGACCGTCGTCGAGATGACTGCGGGGCTGCTCCCCGGCGTCGACCGCGACCTCGTACGGCAGCTCCAGCGCAAGCTGCGGAGCAACTTCGAGGCGATCCGCCTCGAGACCACCGTGCTCGGCATGGAGGAGACCGACGACGGGGTCCGCGCGCGCATCGCGGGCACCGAGGGGGAGCCGGAGGAGCACGTCTTCGACCAGGTGCTCGTCGCCGTGGGTCGGCGTCCGAACAGCGCGGCGCTCGGCCTCGAACGCACCGATGTGCAGGTCGACGCGCGCGGGTTCATCGAGGCGGACGCGCAGCGCCGCACGGCCGAGCCGCACATCTTCGCCGTGGGCGACGTGGCCGGGGAGCCGATGCTCGCCCACAAGGCCTCGCACGAGGCGACCGTGGCCGTCGAGGCCATCGCCGGGAAGCCCGCCACGTGGGGTGAACGGACCGTGCCGGCGGTGATCTACACCGACCCCGAGATCGCGTGGGCCGGCCTCACCGAGACCGAGGCGACCGACCAGCGGGTCCAGGTCGAAGTGTCGACGATGCCGTGGGCGGCCTCGGGCCGCGCCACGACCCTCGGTCGCAACGACGGCGCGACGAAGCTCGTGCTGGAGCCGCACACGCACCGCGTGCTCGGCGTCGGCATCGTCGGCGCGGGCGCCGGCGAGCTGATCAGCGAAGCCGTGCTGGCTATCGAGATGGGCGCGGTCGCGCAGGACCTCGAGCTCACCATCCACCCGCACCCGACACTGTCGGAGACGCTGATGCACGCCGCGGCGGCGTTCTACGGGCGCAGCCCAGACTACATCGGGCGGCGCAGGCGGTAGCCCCGGAGCACTGGAAAGGCCCTGGTCAGCATGGAAGTGGACTTCGCGTTCCTCAGCGACTTCGCGGAGGAGTCCGGCGGCAAGCTGCACGCGCTCGGCGTGGGCATCGACACCATCCAGGCGCACTCGGTGCCGACGCGGCACCCGCAGCTGACGATGGTGGCGCAGATCCGCTACTCGGCCGCGGAGTCCGGCAGCCACCAGCTGGAGGTGCGAGGCTTCGACGCCGATGGCCAGGACATCGTCGACCGTGTCGAAGGCGAGCTCCCGTTCCCGCCGCTCACGGGCGGCACGACCGGCACGGCGCGCGTGCTCGTGAACCTCGTCGGCGTGAACTTCCCGGACTACGGCGACCACTCGTTCCACCTCGTGATCGGGGGGATCGAGGTGAGCCGGGCGTCGGTGCGGGTGGTGGAGCCGCCGGGGGCTGCGGCGGAGTAGGCGCCGCGCCGGCGTGCGGTGGACCTATACTCGTGGCTGGAGGCGGACGTGAGCGAGATCATCTTTGAGGTTCAGGAAGCGCCCGAGGGCGGGTACACCGCGCGCGCACTCGGGCACGCTATCTTCACGGAGGCCGATACGTACGAAGATCTCCGCGAGATGGCTCGCGACGCCGTGCGCACACACTTTGACGACGATGACCCGGAACGGCCCTTGGCGATTCGCCTTCACCTGGTGCGTGACGAGCTCATCACTGCGTGAGCCTGCCGCGCACCGTCTCCGGTGAACGCCTGGCATCGCTGCTCCGGCGGCGCTACGGCTACGAAGTCGTCCGCCAACGCGGTAGCCACATGCGGCTCGTGGCACAGACGGACGGTGGCGAGCACCGTGTAACCGTCCCGCGGCATCGGGAACTCCGCATCGGAACCTTGAACGCCATCCTGTGGGAAGTAGCGAGCTCCCGCGGCGTACATCGCGACGACGTGGTTGCCGACCTGTTTGGGTAGGGCTACGTCGCGAGGCCGTCCGGGAGGCGGAACTCGACGTCCTCCTCCGTCAGCACCACCGGCTCCACCTTCGTCACACCGCGGTCCCGCAGGTCCTCGATGATCGGGTCGAGGAGCTCGTCGGGGACGGACGCGCCGGACGTCAGGCCGACGACCTCCACGCCCTCGTACCAGGCCGGGTCGATGTCCTCGATGCCGTCGACGAGGTACGCGGTCGCGCCCGAGTCCTCGGCGACCTCGCGCAGGCGCACCGAGTTGCTGGAGTTGCGCGACCCGACGACGAGCACGAGGTCCGCGCGCGCCGCGATGCTGCGGGCGGCGTGCTGGCGGTTGGTGGTGGCGTAGCAGATGTCGTTGCGGATCTCGGCGGCGGGGTAGCGATCGCGGATCTCGTCGATCACCCCGGCCGTGTCGTCCATCGAGAGCGTGGTCTGCGTCACGACGAACACCGGCCGCTCGATCTCGCCGAGCGCGGCGACCTCCCCGGCGTCCTCGACCACGCGCGTCTGGTCCGGCGCTTCGCCGAGCGTGCCGACGGTCTCGTCGTGGCCGCGGTGGCCGACGAGCAGCACGTCGTAGCCGCGCGTCGCGGCCTGCTTCGTCTCCAGGTGGACCTTCGTCACCAGCGGGCAGGTCGAGTCGATCACCCGCAGCTGTCGCCGCTCCGCCTCCTCGACGACAGCGGGCGAGACGCCGTGCGCGCTGAAGACGACGGGCGAGCCCTCCGGCACCTCCGCGAGGTCGTCGATGAAGACGACGCCGCGCGCCTCGAAGCTCTCGACGATGTGGCGGTTGTGCACGATCTCGTGGAACGCGTAGATCGGCGCGGGCTCGCGCTCGACGACCATCTCGAGCGCCTCGACGGCGCGGACGACTCCCGCGCAGAAGCCGCGCGGCGCTGCGATCAGCAGCGTGTGCGGCGCGGCAGCCGCGCGGTGCGCGGGGTCGGAGCGCCGAGGCGCGTGCGATGTCGTGGCGTGGTGTCGGAGCGGCGGCGGGGCCACGCGGTCGCCTCGCCGCACGGTGACGCCGCGGCCACGCGGCCGGCCTCGGAGGGCCGTGGCCGCCCAGGCGGCGCGGTCACGCGTCTCGGCGCCGCCGAGGAGCACGGAGTCGGCGACGCGCGGCGGGAGCATGAGGCTCACCATGCGCAGCGCGGCGGGCGGGATGCGGTGTGCGTGGCTGCCGTACAGGTCGGCGGCCTCGCGGCGCTTGCGGCCGACCACCTCCCAGACGCGCTCGTCGGCCTCGCGGGCCACCTCGCGCACCTGTGAGACGGCGCCCATGATCGGCTCGGTCAGCAGGTCCATGAGCAGGTTGTCGCCCGTGTCGGGCGTCCAGCCGCGGTGCGTGAGACGCGGCGGCAGCACGAGCTGCACGACGCGCATCGCCGGCGGCGGGATGCGGTCAACATGGTTTCCGTAGCGCTCGGCAGCCTCCTGGCGCGTGCGGACGACGACCTCGGACACGCGCTCATCGGCCTCACGCGCCACGTCGCGCACCTGCGAGACGGCGCCGAGGATCGGCTCGGTGATGGTGTCCATCAGCAGCTCGTCGCGCCGGGGCGTCCAACCGCGGTGCGTGAGCCGGGGCGGCAGCACGAGCTGCACGGCGCGCACGGCCGGGGTCGGGATGCGGTGGGCGTGCTCCTCGTACAGCCCGAGGGCGGCACGGCGCGGGCGGTCGACGACGTGCGACACGCGCTCGTCGGCCTCGCGGACCACGCCCGCGACGCGCGTCACCGCGCCGCGGATCGGCGTCGCTACCGCGTCGAGCCAGGGGTCGCCGGAAGTACGGTTCGTCATCGACGTTGTCCCCGTGCAAGCTTCGCGCGCGCGGCGCGACTTGTCCAACGACAGGTGGAATATAGCCCAACTGAGAGCTTCTGCCAGTAGCCCGGCTGTACCAACCGCGCACGTCTATTACGATCGCGTTGCGAGGAGGGCCCGTGAGCTCGACGTCCGACACCTCGGCGGCCGCATTCGCCGCCAAGTGGCGTGAGAACGCGCGCCGCGAGCGCGCCTCCTCGCAGGAGCACTTCATCGACCTCTGCCGCCTGCTGGGCGTGCCCACGCCCAATGAGGCCGACCCCACGGGCGAGTCGTACGCTTTCGAGGCGGGCGCGGAGCGGCTCAGCACGGGTCGGCAGGGCTGGGCCGATGTCTGGAAGCGCGGGCACTTCGGCTGGGAGTACAAGGGCGCCCACGCCGACCTCGCCGCCGCGTACAAGCAGCTTCTCGACTATCGCGAGGACCTCGAGAACCCACCCGCACTGGTCGTCAGCGACATGGACCGCATCGAGGTCCATACCAACTTCACCGGCACCCGCCCCGCCGTGCTCACGGTCACGCTCGACCAGCTCGGGGCCGGCGGCGACGAGACCGCCGAGGCGCTCCGGGTGCTCCGCGCGGTCATGGCCGAGCCGGAGGCGCTGCGGCCCGAGCAGTCGCCCGACGAGATCACGCAGCTGGCAGCGGCGCGCTTCGCCGAGATCGCGCAGTCGATGCATGAGCGCGGGCACGAGCCGGAGGCCGTCGCGCACCACCTCAACCGCGTCGTCTTCTGCCTCTTCGCCGAGGACGCCCGGCTGCTGCCGGAGCGCGTGCTGACCGAGATGATCGAGTCGCGCAGGGGCGACCCCGAGGCCTTCGACCGCGGCCTGCGCGAGCTGTTCCTGCGCATGTCGGACCGCGACGCCGACCGCTTCTACGGCAACGTGCGCGTCGAGTGGTTCAACGGCGGGCTCTTCGACGACGCCGAGGTGATCCCGTGTACCGCCGAGGAGCTGCGCGCGATGCACGACGCGGCGCTGCTCGACTGGTCGCGGGTGGAGCCGGCGATCCTCGGCACGCTGTTCGAGCGCGGGCTGGATCCCGACAAGCGCGGCCAGCTGGGCGCGCACTACACGGACCACGAGAAGATCCTGATGGTCGTCGAGCCGGTGGTGATGGAGCCGCTGCGCCGCGAGTTCGCGGCGATGCAGGCGCGCGTCGAGGAGCTGGCGGGCGGGCAGGAGCCGACCCCGCTCACGCTGGACGGCCGCCGCCGCGAGCGGCTGCCGGCGTGGGAGCGGGACGCCGAGGCGGAGTGGCGTGCATTACTCGAGCGACTGCGGGCGGTGCGGGTGCTGGACCCGGCGTGCGGGTCGGGCAACTTCCTGTACGTGACGCTGCGGCTGCTCAAGGACCTGGAGCACGAGGCGATCCGGTGGGGGGCCGAGCGGCTGCGCATCCCCGGCGAGTTCCCGCGCGTGGACCCGCACAACGTGCTGGGGATCGAGATCAATCCGTACGCGAAGGAGCTGGCGGGCGTCTCGATCTGGATCGGGCACATCCAGTGGATGCTGGACCACGGCTACGGCTACCCGCGCGACCCGGTGCTGGAGCCCCTCGACAACATCGAGCTGCGCGACGCGATCCTCGCCTACGACGACGAGGGCTGCCCGGTCCCGGCCACGTGGCCGGAGGCTGAGTTCGTCGTCGGGAATCCGCCGTTCCTCGGCGACAAGGTTCAGCGGCCTGCGCTGGGAGGTGAGTATCTCGATGCTCTACGTGAGGCTTGGCAGGGTGCCGTTCGGGGAGGCGCGGACTTGGTGTGCTATTGGCACGAGCTGGCGAGAGTGCGGATCGTCAATCGGGCGACCAAACGCGCTGGCTTGCTTGCGACGAACTCCGTTCGTGGCGGCGCGAATCGTGCCACGCTCGGCCGCATCAAGGAGAGTGGCGACATCTTCTCGGCGTGGTCCGACGAGCCGTGGATCGTCGACGGAGCCGCAGTGCGAGTTTCGATTGTGGCCCAGGACGACGGCTCGGAGACTCAGCGCTCTCTAGACGGTGCTTCTGTCCGAGCCATCAATGCTGACCTCACAACCGGTGTCGATCTCACTATCGCGGCACGGCTGCCTGAGAACCGCAGCCTGTCCTTCATCGGAGACCAGAAGAGTGGAGCGTTCGACATTGATGGCAACTTGGCGCGCGTGATGCTCCGGCAGCCCACAAACGTCAATGGCCGGCCCAATCGGGATGTCGTGGTTCCTTGGGTGAATGGCCTAGATCTGACGCGGCGGCACAGGGACATGTTCATCATCGACTTTGGGACTGATCTCTCGGAGGCCCGGGCCGCCAGCTACGAAGGGCCGTTCAGCTACATCGAAGAACACGTCAAGCCGACTCGTGAGACCGCCCGTCGCAAGCACTACCGGGAACGCTGGTGGCTGCATGGTGAGACGCGTCCCGGGATGAGGGAGTCGTTGGAACCCCTGGGACGCTTTGTGGCCACTCCCAGGCTCGCGAAGCACCGACTCTTCGCGTGGCTGCAATCGCCGACTCTCCCCGACAGCCAAGTCGTCGCGATCGCGCGGGAGGACGACTACGCGTTCGGGGTGCTGCACTCGCGGGCGCACGAGCTGTGGTCGCTGCGCATGGGGACGAGCCTCGAGGACCGCCCGCGCTACACGCCCACCTCCACCTTCGAGACGTTCCCGTTCCCGTGGCCCCTCGACACCCCCGAGGAGGCGCTGACCGCCGAGCAGCGCGCGCACCGCGACGCCATCGGCGAGGCGGCGCGGGCGCTGGACGAGGCGCGGCGGCACTGGCTCAACCCGCCCGAGCTGGTCCGCGAGGAGCCCGACGTGGTCCCCTCGCTG
>VXTU01000147.1 GCA_009837285.1 Chloroflexota bacterium
GATCTGGCCCCCTCTCCCTCGAGGGAGAGGGCTGGGGTGAGGGGGATCCGGGCGGGCTCGTCGCACTTCGCAGTCCGCCTCAGCGCTCCCCCCGCCGCCCGGCCCAGCCCCTCGTTGCTCGATCCTTTGACCCGGCGGCGGTCTACCACGTAGTCTCGCCTCGCCTGCTCTACACAACGGGGCGGGCCGCCAATGCCGGGCGGGGGTCGCCCGCGAGGACGCTGAGAGGAACAGCATGGTCTCAAAGACGTTTGAGCTGGTGAGCTACGAGAAGAACAACCGCATCGCGTGGATCACCATCAACAACGAGGAGCGGATGAACGCCCTCAGCACGGGTGTGCAGAACGGTCTGTACGACTCGTTCGACGAGGTCATCAACGACGATGACGTGCTCGTGGCGATTCTCACCGGGGCCGGTGGCCGCGCGTTCTGCGCCGGCGCGGACCTCAAGGAGATGACCGAGCGCGACCAGACCATCGGCCAGGGCGCGGCGCAGGACGCGAAGAGCGGCCTCAGCCACGCCACCGAGTGCAAGAAGCCGATCATCGCGGCGATCGACGGCTTCGCGCTGGCCGGCGGCATGCAGCTCTCGGCGCGCTGCGACTTCCGCATCGCGACCGAGAAGTCGCGCTTCGGCATGCCAGAGCCGCTTCGCAGCCTGACGCCGATCAACACGATGGACACGCTGGAGATGGGGTTCGTGCCCCTCGGCGAGGCGCTGTGGATCATCCTCTCGGGTGCCCACATCACCGCGCAGCGCGCCCACGAGATCGGCTTCGTGCAGTGGCTGGCCCCGGACCGCGACGCCATGATGGCCGAGGCGGAAGAGCGGGCCGAGACGCTGAAGCTCTGCGCGCCGCTGGCGGTGCAGGCGCTGAAGAACGGCGTCCACCTCAACATGAACCCGCCGGCGCCACAGCCCGAAGGCATCTCGTACCTCGACCACCTGCGGAGCCTGAACGCCCCGCTGCAGGAGAAGGTCGCCAACAGCGAGGACCGGATGGAGGGCCCGAAGGCCTTCGCCGAGAAGCGCGCCCCGAACTGGCAGGGCCGCTAAGCCTCACGCACACCGAACGAGCCGCCGGCGGGTCTCCCGTCGGCGCGCTGAGTCGGAACAACCAGGAGCCCTCGCAATCGCGAGGGCTCCTCTGTGTGCGCCGGTCGTCCGAGCGTGGTGCTACGCCTCGGCCGCAGCCAGCTCCTCGAGCTCCTTCAGCACCTGATCCTGCACGTGCGCGGGCACCTCGGCGTAGCGGTCCACCTCCACGGTGTACGTGCCCCGGCCGTTGGTCATGGCGCGCAGGTCCGGGCCGTAGCGCTGGATCTCGGCGAGCGGTGCCTCGGCCTGGACGATGCTGACATCCCCCGTGGGCTCGACCCCGTGGACCTGACCGCGACGGCTGTTGAGGTCCCCCATCACGTCGCCCACGCGGTCCCCGGGTACACGGATCGTGAGCTTCACGATCGGCTCGAGCAGGATCGGGCGCGCGTCGAGGAAGCCCTGCTTCAGCGCCTGCGACGCCGCCAGCTTGAACGCCATCTCCGAGGAGTCGACCGAGTGTGACGACCCGTCGAGCAGCGTCACGCGCATATCGACGATCGGTGAGTGCGCGAGCGGGCCGTCCGGCAGCTGCTCGACCAGCCCCTTCTCGACGGCCGGGATGAACTGCTTCGGGACGTTTCCGCCCACGACCTTCTGCTCGAAGCTGAACCCCGCCCCGCGCTCCATCGGCTCGATTTCGATGACGACGTGGCCGTACTGGCCGTGG
The DNA here is from genome assembly GCA_009837285.1 of Chloroflexota bacterium. Classification (GTDB taxonomy): domain Bacteria; phylum Chloroflexota; class Dehalococcoidia; order UBA2979; family UBA2979; genus VXMT01. The sequence goes on from VXTU01000147.1 coordinate 1,770, forward strand.
CCGCCGGTCTGCTTGCGGTGGCGGTACTCGGCGTTCGCCTTCGTCGTGACCGTCTCGCGGTAGGGCACGAGGGGGATCGTCACATCGACCTCGACGCCGTAATTGTCGTTGAGGCGGGAGGCGGCGATGTTCGCCTGCGCGTCGCCGATCGTGGACATGATCGTCTCGCCCGTGTCCGGCGTGCGCACCACCTGGATCGTCGGGTCCTGCTCGACCAGGCGCTGGAGCGCCGAGGAAAGCTTGTCCACGTCCGCCTTCGTGCGCGGGTGCAGGGCGGAGCGGAACGTCGCCTCCGGGAACGGCAACTGGGTCACCTCTACGGTCGAATCCGCCGAGGCGACGAAGGTGTCGCCGGTCATCGTCTCGGCGAGCTTGGCGGCAACGCCGATGTCGCCGGCGACGAGCTCCGGCACCTCGATCTGGTCCTTGCCGCGCTGCAGGTAGAGGTGGCCCAGGCGCTCGGTGCTTCGGCGCTGGACGTTGTAGGGGTTCGAGGTGGGCGTGAGGGTGCCGCGCAGCACCTTCATGAACGTCAGCCGCCCGACGAACGGGTCGGCGGTGGTCTTGAAGACGTGCGCCACGACGTCGCCGTCGCCCGTGACGACGGAGCCCTCGGAGAGCTCGTGCTCGCGGCCGAGCGGCGAGGGCAGCAGCCGCGTGATCTCGTTCATCAGCGGTCGCAGCCCCGCGCCTGTCGCGCTGCACACGGCCAGCACCGGCACGACGTCGCCCGCCGCCACGGCCGCCGCGAGTGCCTCGGCGACCCGATCGCCGGGCAGCTCCTCGCCCTCGAGGTAGAGCTCGAGCAGCTCGTCGTCTGTCTCGGCGATCGACTCGATGAGCTGCTCGCGCGCGGCCTCGATGGCGTCGGCGAGGTCATCGGGGGCGTCCCCCGGGGCGCCGTCGGCGCCCATGCGAGCTTGCCCGCTCACGAGGTCCACGACGCCCTCGAAGGACTCGCCGGAGCCGACCGGGATGGTGAGGGGGACGACGCCCATGCCGAAGCGGTCGCGCAGCGCGCCGAGCACGCGGTCGAAGTCGGCGAACTCGCGGTCCATGCGGGTGATGGCGACGAAGCGGGGGATCGAGTTAGCGTCGGCCATCTCCCAGGCGACCTCGGTGCCGCCCTCGATGCCCGCTGCTGCGTCGACGGTGACGACGGCGGCGTCGGCCGCGGCCGCGCCGCTGACCACCTCGCCGACGAAGTCGACGTAGCCGGGGGTGTCGATGGCGTTGATGCGGTGGCCGTTCCACTCGACGGGGAGCATGGACATGGAGATGGAGTAGGTGCGGCGGCGCTCCTCCTCGTCGAAGTCGGCGACGGTGTTGCCGTCCTCGACGCGGCCGAGGCGGTTGATGGCGCCGGAGGCGAGGAGCATGGCCTCGCCGAGGAGCGTCTTGCCCGACCCGCTGTGTCCCATGAGCACGACGTTGCGGAGCTGGTCAGACGTGTAGGCGTTCATCGTTGCAAGCACCCCCGTGATCGCGTGGTCAGGGGATGGTACCGCGCGAGGGGCGCGCCGGACTAGGCGCGCCCCTCGGTAACGTGGGCCGGCTACGCGCGGACGCGAATCCTCCGGCGGACGACCACGGAGAGGCCGCCAATAGCCAGCGCGGCAATCGCCACCGCGACGTACCCGAACGTCGAGCCGCCGCTGCTGTCGACGAGCCCAGCGTTACCCGTGTCCGCCTTCTTGTCCGGCGCCGCGGCACACGGCGCGACTCCGAGGTGGTCGGGCAACGTAACGCCGAACCCCTGGAGCAACTCGATAGCCGCTTGCGCGCCGTAGGTCTGCCCGAGGACTTCCACGTCGATCAGGCGTCCGCCCTCGCCGATGTTGATGGTGGCCTCGTAGCTGCGGCCGCCGGCGCTGATGGTCTCGGTGTAGCTGCCCGGCTCCAGCGCCGTGCAGAACTCGACGGGCGCGGTGTCCTCCATCGCGCCGTCATCGTCATCGGCCATCGCCCCGTCCGGGCTCCACGGGCAGTCGACGATCGAGACGCCCTCGGGCAGCTCGTACGCGGTCGGGCCCGTGAAGATGCCGAGGAACGCGCCTGCCCCGATGGGCTGGCCGCCGGGCTCGTAGAACTCGGCGATCTGGCCGCCCTCGCCGATCTCGACGCGGAAGACGATGGTGCCCGCGCGCTCCTGCGACTCCGTCTCGAGCCGGTGCTCGCCGGGCTCTAGGTTGAGGCAGATGCTCGGTCCCTGCGCCGATACGGTCGGGGTAGCGGCCGAGTGGATGGCGAGGAACGCCGCAAGGACTGCGGCCGCGACGATGAGTCGGGTCATGGCACTCTTCATTCACAGGTCGCGGACGCACGCTGTTGCAGGCCCGCCCGCGGGCTTCAGGGTTGCGTTCGAGGGAAGAGAGTAGCGAGGAGCCCGCTCACCCCACAGGTCGCAAAGCTGGCCTCGAGCGCGCAAATCTACTCAGTAGCGCGCAAATCTAGCACCTCAAGCTGGAGCGTCCCGCGCATCCCGTCCCGCCGGAACCGGTACACGATGTCCGCCAGGTCGCCGTCCGGCACGGCGTGCTCTGCGTTCCCGAAGGCGATGGCGCGCCACGTCACGCGTCCGGCGCGCAGCGTGAACTGGAGGTGCGAGGCGTCCGCGCCGACGGCGCGTGGGGCCTCGATGCGCACGCCGCGGGCGAGGAAGGTCGGGACGCGGTTGCCCTGACCGTGCGGGCCGAGGCGATGCAGCCAGCGCAGCAGCTCGCTGTTGACCTCGTGCAGCGGCAGCTCCGCCTCGATGTCCACGGTCGGGGTGAGGTCGTCGGGGGTGAGGTGCTCGCCGGCGTCGGCGACGAGGCGCTCGCGCGCCTCGGGGAGGCGGGCGGCGTCGAGGCTGAACCCGGCGGCGGCGCGGTGCCCGCCGAAGCGCTCGAACAAGTCGCCATTGCGGCGCAGCAACGCAGTGATGTCGAACGCCGGGATCGACCGGCACGAGCCGTGCGCGACCAGTGTCGAGCCCCCGGCAGCGTCGGGCTGCTCGTGGAGCTGCATCGCGATCGCCGGGCGGTGAAAGCGCTCGACGAGCCGCGCGGCGACGAGCCCGACGATGCCCCGCGAGATCGATTCGCTGGCGAGCATGACCAGTGGGGCCTCGCGCTGCTCGGGCGTCAGCAGCTCGTCGGCGAGTTCGAGCGCGTCGAGGGTGTCCTGGCGGCGCTGGCGGTTGAGCGCGTCGAGCCGTCCCGCGAGGGAGGCGGCTTCGGCCTCGGAGTCCGTCAGCAGCAGGTCGAGGGCGGTGCGGGCGTGGTCCATGCGGCCCGCCGCGTTGATGCGCGGGCCAAGCTGCCATCCGCACAGGTCGGGGTCGGCATCCGCGAGCTCAACCTTCGCCGCGGCCGCGAGGGCTCGCAGCCCCGGCCGCTGCGATCGCGCGAGCGCGTCGAGGCCGATGCGCACGAGGTCGCGGTTCTCCCCGACCAGCGGCGCGAGGTCGCAGACGGTGCCGAGCGCGACGAGCGCGCGGTGTTCGGCGGGGTCGTACGTGCGCCCGCGGCGCTTGTAGAGGTCGTGGGCGACCTTGTGCGCGACGCCGCAGGCGGCAGGCTCGGAGCCGTACTGCGAGTCGGTGACCTTGGGGTTGACCAGCGCGAGCGCGTCGGGGAGCGCGTCGGGCACGGTGTGGTGGTCGATGATGATCACGTCCATGCCGATCTCGTTGGCCAGCTCCACCTCGGCAACGGCCGAGGTCCCGCAGTCGGCGGTCACGAGCACGCCCGCGCCCTGCGCGTGCAGCCATCGCACCGCGCCGGGGTTGGGGCCGTAGCCCTCGGAGAAGCGGTCGGGGATGTACGGGAGCGCGCGTGCGCCGAGGTCGTTCAGCGCCTCGGTGAGGATGGTCGTCGCGGTGATCCCGTCGACGTCGAAGTCGCCGAAGACGGCGACCGTCTCCCCCTCGATGCAGGCGCGCTCCAGCCGCTCGACGGCGACGTCGAGGTTGGGCATGAGCGCCGGGTCGGTGAGTTCACCGGGTTCGCCGAGGTGATGTGACGCCTCGGCGATGTTCGTCACGCCCCGGCGCGCGAGCAGCAGCGAGATCAGCGGCGGCCAGTCCGCGCCCGTGAAGGCCTCGAGGTCCGGTGTGGCGGCGAGACGCCAGCGGCGGCCGCCGGAGCCGTTGAGGACGCGACCTGCCGCGCCCGCGCCGCGGTCGGCTAGGGCAGTGGTGGATCCGCTGACGGGGGGAGCAGCGCCGGCGTCCTGCGGGTCTGGCCCGCTCTGGATGGGCTTTGCGCTACTCGTGGTACCTCCGGAAGACCAGGCAGGAGTTGTGGCCGCCGAAGCCGAGCGAGTTCGACATCGCGTACTCGATGTCGACGTCGCGGGCGCCCTCGGGCGTGTAGTCGAGGTCGCAGTCGGGGTCGGGGATCTCGATGTTGCGGGTCATGTGGATGCGCTGGTCGCGCAGCGACATGATGGTCGCCGCCGACTCGATCGCGCCCGCCGCGCCGAGGGTGTGACCGAGCATCGACTTGCTCGAGCTGATCGGGATGGTGAGCGCGTTCTCGCCGAACACGCTCTTGATCGACATCGTCTCGAACTTGTCATTAAGCGGCGTGCTGGTGCCGTGGGCGTTGATGTAGCCCACCTCGGCGGCGTCGACGCCGCCCTTGCGGAGCGCGATGTTCATCGCGCGTGCTGCGCCCTCGCCGTTCTCGGACGGCTGGGTGACGTGGAACGCGTCCGCCGATGCGCCGTACGAGACGGCTTCGCAGATGATGTCTGCGCCGCGCGCCAGCGCGAAGTCGAGGTCTTCGAGGATGAGCGTGGCCGCGCCCTCAGCGAGCACGAAGCCGTCGCGGTCGAGGTCGAATGGGCGCGAGGCGTGCTCGGGGTCGTCGTTACGCTTGGTGGAGAGGGCGCGCGAGGCGTGGAACGCGGCGAGGCCCATCCGGGTCACGCAGGCGTCGGAGCCGCCGGTGATCATCGCCTTGGCGTCTCCGCGGCGGATCGTCTCAAGCGCGGTGCCGATGGCGTCGGCGCCGGAGGCGCAGGCGGAGACGGTGTTGTAGTTCGGGCCGCGAGCGCCGAACTGGATGGAGACCTGGCCGGCCGCCATGTCGGGGATGAACGCGGGCACGAGGAACGGCGAGATGCGCCCCGGTCCCTTCTCGAACAGCACCTGGAACTGGTCCTCCAGCCAGGTCAGCCCGCCCATGCCCGAGCCGATCATCGCGCCGATCTCGTCGGCCGCCGAGGAGATGTCGAGGTTCGACTGGTCGAGCGCGTCGCGTGTCGCGGCGATCGAGAGCTGCACGAAGCGGTCCATGCGCCGCGCTTCCTTGCGGTCGATGAAGTCGAGCGGGTCGAAGCCGGTGACCTCACCGGCGATGCGCGCTTCGAGGTCGGACGTCTCACACAGCGTGACGGCGTCGATGCCGTTCTCGCCCGCGAGGAGCGCGTCCCAGGATGCTTCCCGGCCGACGCCGAGTGCGGTCATCATGCCGACGCCGGTCACGACGATGCGTCGTTGCGTGCTGCCCTCGCTCATGCTCCGTCCTCCCAGCGTCCGAATAGCAGGGCTGAATTATGCCCGCCGAGCCCGACCGATGTGCTCATCGCGTGGCGTACCTCCATCGGGCGCGCCTCGTTCGGCACGTAGTCGAGGTCGCAGTCGGGGTCCGGTGTGCGGTAGTTGATCGTCGGCGGCGCCACCTGCCGGTCGCAGGTCAGCACCGCCACAGCCGCCTCGATGGCCCCGGCTGCGCCCATCATGTGGCCGATCATCGACTTGGTCGAGGAGACCGCGAGTCGGTCGGCGTGAGCGCCGAAGACCTCGCGGATCGCGTGCGTCTCCACGCGGTCGTTCATCGGCGTGCTCGTGCCGTGGGCGTTGATGTAGTCGACTGTGTCGAGGTCGACGCCTGCGCTGCCCAGCGCCTGCCGCATCGCGTGCGTGACGCCTCGGCCGTCGTCGGCAGAGGCGACCATGTCCAGGGCGTCGCTCGCGGTCGCCGCGCCCTTCCACTCGGCGTAGATGTGGGCGCCGCGCGCGAGCGCGTGATCGAGCTCCTCGAGGATGAGCACCGTGGCGCCCTCCGAGATCACGAAGCCGTTGCGGTCCGCGTCGAAGGGGCGCGAGGCGAGCTTGGGGTCGTCGTGCTCGGCAAGCGCGCGCATGGCGGCGAAGCCGGCGTAGTAGAGGGGGCGCAGTGGCGCCTCGAAGCCGCCGGCGATGATCACCTCGGCCTCGCCGCGGCGGATCAGCTCGGCGGCCTCGCCGACGGCCGCGCCGCCGGTGGCGCAGGCCGCGGTCACCGCCATGTTCGGCCCGCGCGCGCCGAGCGCGATGGCCACGAGGCCGGACGCGGTGTCCGGCAACGAGTTGGTGATCATGAACGGGCTCACGCGGCGTGCGCCGCGCTCCTCCATCACCTGGTGGTTCTCGACCAGCATGTACGCCCCGCCGATGCCGGTGCCGAGCACGATCCCGACGCTCCCCGGCGCCTGCCGCTCCAGGTCGAGCTGTGCGTCCTCGACGGCCTGGCGCGAGGCTGCCATCGCGAGCACCGACGAGCGGTCGATGCGGCGCAGCAGCTTGGAGTCGACGTAGTTGGTGGGCTCGAAGCCCTTCAGCTCGCCGGCGATGGGACAGGGGAACGCGGAGGCGTCGAAGAAGGTGATCGGAGCGATGCCGGAACGGCCGTCGACGAGGCCCTCCCACGTCGACTCCATGTCGAGGCCGAGGGGAGTGAGCGCCCCCAACCCGGTGACCACCACTCGGCGCCCAGAAGCCTCGCTCATCAGGAGGGCGCTGCCTGCGTGGACTCCGGCGGGAGCACCGAGATCGGGATCGGTTCGACCTCGGCGTCGTTGAGGGAGACGGCGGTCACGCTGCGATCGGTGCGGCGCACCAGCCGAGCGAGGACGTGGCCGGGTCCGGCCTCGATGAAGGTTCGTACGCCCTGCCCGGTCATTTCGCGCACGTTGTCGGACCAGAGCACGGGAGCGCGGAGCTGCTCGGAGAACTCCTCACGCAGGTCGTCGGCAGTGTGCAGCAGCTTCGAGTTGCGGTTGGAGACGATCGGCCGGACGGGGTCAGCCATCGGGATCTCGCGGATGATCTGCGCGAACTCTTCGGCCTGGTCGTGGTGCAGCGGCGTGTGGCTGGACACCTTCACCTTGAGCCGGATGACGCGACCCTGCAGGTCTCGCGCGCGGTCCATGGCGCGTTCGAGGGCGCCGACGTCACCGCTGATCACGGTCTGCGTGTCGAGGTTGAGGTTGGCGATGTCGACGCGGCTCTCCGACGAGAGGGTCGCGTCCTCGCAGATCTGCTGCACGAGCTCGCCGTTGAGCCCGATGATCGAGGCCATCCCCACCGGGCGGCCCTCGTTGAAGCGGCTCATCAGCCTCGAGCGTTCGAGGACCACGAGCATCGAGTCGCGGAACGTCAGCGCCTCGGCGGCGACGGCCGCGCTGAACAGCCCGAGCGAGTGCCCACCGAAGAGCCTCGGCCGGATCGAGCGGCCGACCTCGGTCAGCTTCTCGTGCATCGCGCTGAGGAACGCGACCGAGGTGGTGAGCACGGCCGGCTGGGTGAGCGTGGTCTCGGAGAGCGCCTCGGCGTCCTCCTCCATCGAGATGCGTGCCACGTCCATGCCGGCGAGGTCGCTCGCCTCCTCGTAGACGAGGCGGGCAGCCTCGGAGTGCTCGTAGACGAGCCGGCCCATGCCGGGCTGCTGGGAGCCCTGGCCGGGGAAGACGATGGCGACCGGATCGCTCTCGGGAGTGGGAGTGCCTTCGCTCACGGCGTTGGTTCTCCGAGGGAGGTGATGCTTCGCTCGCGGGTCGTGGTGGGGTGCAACGGAAGTCCGCGCTCCCCCCCGCGGCGGCCTCCCCTGCGGCGGCGCATCCACGTGCGCCGGCCCAGCAATGGTACGGGACGGAAGCCCTGCAATGCTACGGCCCCTTTTCGCCACCCGTGAGCGACATAACCGTCGCAGCTAGCCGTCGAGGGCCTTGCGCACGTCGGGTAGCACGCGCAGCAAGTCGCTCGCCACCACCGTCGCGGAGCCCATCGCGCCCTCCAGCGAGCGGCCGCACTCGCTGTGCAGGTAGACCGCGGCCGCAGCCGCGTCGAACGGGTCCATGCCTTGCCCGATCAGCGAGGCGATGAACCCCGCCAGCACGTCGCCGGTCCCTGCCGTCGCCAGTACCGCGCTCGAGAACTCGGAGAGCCGCGCGCGCCCGTCTGGCGCCGCCACCACGGTATTCGCGCCCTTCAGGACCACGATGCTGTCGGTGCGCTGTGCGTAGTCGACAGCGAGGCGAAGCCGGTCGTCCTGCACGTCCTCGACTGACACGCCGAGCAGCCGGGCCATCTCCCCCGGGTGGGGGGTGAGCACGCGCGCGATTTCGAGCCCCTCGTGCCAGCCGGGGCGCTCGGCGAGCGCGTTCAGCGCGTCGGCGTCGAGCACCGCCGCGCGCAGGCCTTCGACGCCGTCGAGGCCGGCAAGGACGTTCGCGACGAACGCCGCGGTCTCCGGCGTGTGCGAGAGGCCGGGGCCGAGCAGCAGGGATTCGCAGCCGTCGAGGGCGCGCAGCAGCTCCCCGGCTGCGTCGGCGCTGACCGCGCCTTCGGCGTCCGGGAGGGGATGGTGCGTGACCTCAGGCGGGCCGGCGGCGACGAGCGCCTGCGCCGACTCCGGCGCGGCGACCACCACGAGCCCCGCGCCCGCGCGCAGCGCGGCCTCGGACGCCAGCCGGGCGGCGCCGGGGTAGCGGCGCGACCCGGCCGCGACGACCGTGGTCCCGAAGGTGCCCTTGTGGGCGTCGTCGGAGCGGAACGGCATCCGCTCCTGCAGGTCGCGCTGCCGAATGTCCTCGTACGGCAGGTCGTCGCCGATGCCCTCCGGGAGGCCGATGTCGGTCTCCACCACGTCACCGGCGATTGCGCGGCCCGGCATGGCGAACAGCCCGACCTTGGCGAAGCCGAGCGCCACCGTGGTGTCGGCGCGCACGACCGCCCGGTCGGCCCGCCCCGTATCGGGGTCGATACCGGTCGGCACGTCGATGGACAGCAGGTGCGGGCGGAAGATGCGCTGCGCGCGCCGCTCGGCGAGCTTGTCGAGCACGGCTTCGAGCAGCCCGTCGATGGGCCGCGACAGCCCGGTGCCGAGGAGCGCGTCGACCACGCCGTGCGCCCCGGCGAGGCGTTCCTCGAGGCGTTCGAGGTTGGGATCATCCTCGGCGCTCCATGCCTCGATGCCCGCGGCCTGCAGCGCCCGCCACTGCGGGTCGTCGTCGGGGCGCGGGGTGAGCAGGAAGACCGCGATCTCGGCGCCCCACTCCCGGAGGTTGCGGGCGGCGGCCAGCCCGTCGCCGCCGTTGTTGCCGGGCCCGACGAGGACCACGGCGAGCCGCTCCTCGGCGGCGCCCATGTTGATCCACGTCTCCTGCGCCACGGCGACGCCGGCGTTCTCCATCAACTGCGCTTCCTGGATGCCCTGCGCGGCGGCGGCGGCCTCCATGGCTCGCATCTGTTCGGCGGTGACGAGTTTCATGGCGACCTCATCCCAGGAGTCCTCGCAGCCGCAGGAAGTTGACCAGGCGACTGCGCGCGGCCTCCGGCTCCTGCTCGCGGCGTTCCTGCGAGCAGACCACAACGGCGATGGCGAACTCGTCGAGGTGGCTCAGCGATATGTCGATGGCGTCGAGGCCGATCACCTCGGCGCGGCGGGCGGCCCCGCCGGTGAGGTACACCAGCGGCTTGCCGCGCTGGTCCGGCAGCACCTCGATGTCGCGCCACGCGACCGAGCGCGCGCCCGTACCGAGCGCCTTCATCACGGCCTCCTTGGCCGCGAAGCGCGCTGCGAGCTCCCGCACGCGCCCGCGACAGAACGCGACCTCCTCCGGCGTAAACACGCGGCGCAGGAAGCGTTCGGGGTGGCGCTCCAGCACGCGTGCGACGCGAGGGATCTCGATCATGTCAACGCCGACGGCATGCGTGCTCACGGCGCGCGATTCTAGCACGCGACCCCCGCTATACTCCGCCCGTGCCCGCCACCATCATCGACGGCAACGCGATCGCGGCCGAGATCCGAGGCGAGGTCGCGCAGCGCGTGAGTGCCCACGTCGACGCCGGAGGCGCCGTCCCGCACCTCACCGCGGTGCTCGTCGGGGACGACGCCGCGTCGGCCACCTACGTCCGCAACAAGGCCCGCGCGTGCGCCGAGGCGGGTATCGACGCGCGCACCCTGACCCCCCCGGCCGACATCTCGCAGGACGAACTCCTCGACATCGTTCGAGGACTGAACGCCGACCCTGCGGTGTCCGGCATCCTTGTCCAGCTCCCGCTCCCGCCGCATATCGACGAGCGCGCCATCACCGAGGCGGTCGACCCCGACAAGGACGTGGACGGCCTGCACCCCGTGAACCTCGGGCGGCTCGTGCAGGGGCAGCCGCACCTCGTCCCTGCGACCCCGGCAGGCGTGCAGCAAATCCTGCTGCGCACGGGCAACGACCCGGGTGGCAAGCGCGTCGTGGTCATCGGACGCTCGACGCTGGTCGGCAAACCGCTCGCGCTGCTGCTCGGGCAGAAGGCCGAGGGCGCGAACGCGACGGTGACCCTCGCCCACACCGGCACCACGGACCTCGCCGCCGTCGCCCGCGAGGCGGACGTGCTGGTCGTCGCCGCGGGCCGCCCCAACACCGTGACGGCGGAGATGGTGCGCCCCGGCGCCGTCGTCGTCGACGTAGGCACCAACCGCGACGACGACGCGAGTCGCAAGCGGGGGTGGCGGCTGACGGGTGACGTGGAGTTCGAGGGCGTCTCGCAGGTCGCGGGCGCGATCACGCCGGTCCCGGGCGGCGTCGGGCCGATGACGATCGCGATGCTGCTGGTGAATACGTTGCGGGCGGCGGGGGTCGAATAGGAGGCTGGGTCCAGCCCTATTGCGCCTCACCGAGAGCTTCCTGCGGGCCGATGGCCTGGATCGGCGAGCGTTCGTAGTCCCTCAGGTTCCTCGTCACGATGTGTCGTGCTCCGCACGCCTCTGCCGCGGCGACCTGCAGTGCGTCCTCGAAGTCATCCATCGGCAACGAGGCGGCGTAGCGCACCGACTCGGTGCTCGTTGGCGAGATCGCTGCCCACTCCAGCAGACTCAGGATGAACCCGCGGGCGTCCGCATCAGGGTCCCTGCGGCGAGCGACGTAGTGGACGTTCGAGACCGAGTGCCACGCGATACAGGCTGGCTCGGGACTGCGCTCGGCTTCGAGTAGGAAGGTGGCAGATTCACGAAAAAAGGGTTCTTGACGGAGGGCGACGTCCAGCAGGACATCGCTATCGATCAGAATCAAAGCCGTACTTTTTCATCAAGTAGTCGTACCGATCGTCTTCGCCTGGAGGCGGCCCCGGCTTGTCCTCAAGAAGGCCGGCCCAGCGCTCCACCCAGGAGGTGGCACCCTCGCGCGGGGGGTCGCCGGGGGGAAGCTTGAAGTCGGGGATCTCGTGCCCGTCGCGTGAGTCATCCTCGGTGTCGCCCACTCGCTCGGGCCGCCTCGGCGCCGAGCCGCGCGGAGGCTCCCTGCGCGACACCTCGCCATCAACCAGCGTGCTGTCTGTGCTCGCCAGCTCGCGTAGCGACTCCTCCACGAGCGAGGACAGGGTGACTCCGTGGTCGCGGGCGTGGCGCTTCGCCGAGGCGATCAGCTCGGCGTCTACGTTGACCGTCAGGCGCTTCTTCATCGCTCGCCCGCATCCGCCGCCCGCGCTGGGCGCGAATCCAGTGTATACGCGTCGAGGGACGATTCCGGCGCCTGGCGCAATATCCGGATCTTGATATCGCGCGCGTACTCCCGTCGCGTTCTGACCCCGCTCGTGCGAACATCGATCGATGGACGACCTGCGACAGCGCCTCGCCGTACTGCTCGAACGCGTCCGCGACGTGCAGGTGCGGCTTTGACCTGCCCGCGCGTGAGCGCGAGCTGACCGAGGCTCGCGAACAGTCCGCCGCCCCCGACCTCTGGGATGACCCCGAACGCGCGCAGGCGCTGATGCGCCGCGTCGCGCGGCTGGAGGCGCAGGTCGAGTCGTGGCGCAGCCTCGAACGCCGCTCCGCCGACCTCGCCGACCTCGCCGAGCTGGCCGATGAGACCGAGGGCGAGGAGCGCGACGCGCTGGCCGCGGACATTCGACACGACCTCGCAGGGCTGGAGGCGCAGTTCGGGGAGATCGAGGTCGCCATCATGCTCGGCGGCCCCTATGACGACCACGACGCCGTGATCGCGATCCACGCGGGCGCAGGCGGCACCGACGCGCAGGACTGGACCGAGATCCTGCTGCGCATGTACCTGCGCTGGGCCGAGCGCCACGGCTTCAACCCGGAGGTCGTCTCGATCTCCTCGGGCGAGGAGGCGGGCATCAAGTCCGTCTCGATCCGCGTCGACGGGGACGACGCCTACGGGCTGCTGCGCTCGGAGCGCGGCGTGCATCGCCTCGTGCGCATCTCGCCGTTCGACGCCTCACGGTCGCGGCACACGAGCTTCGCGCTCGTGGAGGTGATGCCGCAGATCCAGGACGAGGACATCGAGATCGAGGTCCGTCCCGAGGACCTGCGCGTCGACACGTACCGCGCGAGTGGGCACGGTGGCCAGAACGTGCAGAAGAACGACACCGCCGTGCGGCTCACGCACCTCCCGACTGGTATCGTGGTGACGTGCCAGAACGAGCGCTCCCAGCTCCGTAATCGAGAGTCCGCGATGCTGGTGCTCAAGTCACGGCTGCTCGAGATTGAGCTCGAAAAGCGCGAGGCGGAGATGGCGGAACTGAAGGGCGAGCACGTCCAGGCCGGCTGGGGCAACCAGATCCGCTCCTACGTCCTGCACCCCTACCGCATGGTCAAGGACCTCCGCACCGGCCACGAGACGAGCGACACCGGCGCGGTCCTCGACGGTGAGTTCGACGACTTCGTGTACGCCTGGCTGCGCAGCCAGGTGGGCGTCGCCGCCGCGGAGGCAGCGAGTTGAACGCCGCGAGGTGGATCTACGCGGCCGTCGCAATAGCGGCGGTCGGCCTCGGCGCACTCGTCGCGCTGAGCCCATCGAGCGTGTCCGCCGACAACGGCGTGACCAACGTGCAGGCGACGACGCGCGACCCGACCTCGGTCGAATTCACTGCTCGTGTCACCGCCCCGGCCGGGCTGGAGAGCGCGCAGCTTGTCTACCACGTCCTCAACCCGAAGGAAGGGGATGTCGGCGGGCGTGGCAACGTGACGTTCGGCCCAGGGCCAGAGAACGACGTGAAGTTCACCCTCGAGACCCGCGCGGCGCAGCGTTACATCCCGGTCGGCTCGATCTTCCGCTTCCACTGGGAGTTCACGGACACCGAGGGCCAGACGTTCCAGAGCGAGGAGCACGAATACCTCTTCCTCGATGGCCGCTACCGCTGGCGTGACAAGCAGCTCGGCCAGGTCACCGTCTACTGGTACGGCGGCAACGAGGACTTCGCGGACCGCATGCTGCGCGCCGGCGAGTCCGCGTTGGAGGAGACCGAGGCGCTGCTCCGGGTCAAGGTGCCGTACCCCATCCGCATCCTGGTGTGGAACTCGGAGAGCGACGGCGAGCTCGCCATGCGGCCGCGCAGCCGGGCGTTCGACGCGATCGTACGCACCGGCGGGCAGCGCACCGGCGCCGACCTGCTGTTCGTGTTCACGGCGACCTCGGACGTCGTGCGTCACGAGATGGCGCACATCGTCACGGCCGTCGCCGGCGACGGCCCGGTCTCGCGCATCCCGTCGTGGCTCGACGAGGGCACAGCGGTCTACATGCAGCGCAGCCCGAGGCCGTACAGCCAGGCCATCGCGTTCCGCATCCAGACGGACAGCACGCTACGGCTGCGCAACATGGACTCGCCGGCGAACGACCCGACGCAGGTCGACCTGTTCTACGGACAGTCGTGGTCGACGGTGACCTACCTGCTCGAGAACCACGGCGAACAGGCCTTCGCTGAGCTGTACCGGCACGTGCGCGAGGGCTCGACCATGGACAAGGCGCTCGAGGCCGTCTACGGCTTCGACCAGGACGTGCTCTACAACCTGTGGCGCGAGGACAACGGCCTCGACCCCATCGACTTCAGGCCGCGCGTCGACTCGACACCCCCGCCCGTGGCGGAAGCGACGCGCCCGCCGCTCCAGCTCCCCACCGGCGGCACGTCGGGTAGCTCTGGGACTGGCGCCACGGATGATGGCGGCGACGACGCCACTGAGACGGACGACGGCGAGGACGAGACCGCCGAGACGCCCGCCGCGACGGCGACCGCGCCGCCCGAGGACACCTCTGAGCCCGCGGTGACGGAGTCAGGCGGCGCCTCGAACACGACCACGGCGATCCTCGTCGGCGTGATCGCGTTGCTCCTCGGCGGCGTGCTCGGGGTCGCCGCACTCCTCGTCGCGAGAAGCTCACGCAGCGGCTGACGCTCCTCGCGCCAGCCTCGACGAGCCTTCGAAGCGGCCCGCCTACCGGGGCAGCACGAGCCCGCCCGGTGAGACCGGGGGCTGCTGCTGGTCGGGCGGCGGGGTCTCGCCCGTGACGATGGCCTGCGCCTGGTCGATGGTGAGGAACGGCGAGGTGAGGATGCGGTCGCGAATCACGCTCTCGGTCTCACCCGCCGCTGAGCGCCGCAGCTGCTCGGCGAAGTCCTCCTCCGCCCACCCTCCCGTGAAGCGGCGGCCGCCGCCGATGGTGACCACCGGCAACTCCGCCACCATGCGGGCCTCCGCCAGGAGTGGGAACTCGGACAGCTCGATCGCCTCGACGCGCACACGACGCATCACCATCGCGAACGCCGCGGCCAGGCGCAGGGTCGTCGCTGACTGCGGGTCGTAAGGGGCCATCAGCAGCTCGACTTCGAGGTCCTCGTCGAGGTACTCGTCGATCTGCGCAAGCTTCTCGATCGTGCTGGCCTGGAGGGGCGGCGCGCCGGAGCTCGCGTAGACCACGGCCTCCATGAACGCCGGGAACAGCACACCGGACCACAGCCCGACGATGCGCAGCTCGTGGCCGCGGCCGCGGATCACCGTCACGGGCGCCCGCTCGATCCGCGCCTCGCGGGCGCGGTCGGCGTGGCGGTCGAGGTCGTAGCGGGTCAGGGAGAGCGCCGGGTGCAGCGACGCGAACTGGCGGGCCGCCGTCGTCACCTGCTCGCAGAACGTGCACGGGTCGCGGTCCGTACGGACGAGGTCCGACTCCTGCTGCGTCCACACGTCGAGGGCCACGGGGCCCACGAGACGCTGCGCGAGGAAGTCGGCGATCGCCGGGCGCTCGGTTCGCGGGATCGGGGACTCGCTAACCATGCTCAATCGCCTTCCGTCGCCTCGGCGCGCAGGATGCGCATCGCGATATACAGCCGCTGGATAGCCGTGAGCACCGTCAGGACGGCGAGCGCCCACAGCACGGGCCGTAGCAGCACGCCCGTGATGAGCGCCACCCCCAGCAGCACGACGCGCTCGGCGCGTCGCAGCCAGCCCGAGGTGAGCGCTACGCCCAGGCCCTCCGCCCGCGCCCGCACGTACGAGACGAGCAGCGAGCCGGCGAGTACGGCGAAGACGAGCGCCGCCTCCTCGCGGTGGCCCTCATCCAGTTGGTACAGCAGGAGGCCGAACAGCACCACCGCCTCCGAGAAGCGGTCGAAGACGGAGTCGAGCATCGCGCCCGCCTTACTCGCCTTCCCCGTGGTGCGCGCGACCTCGCCGTCCAGGAAGTCGAGCGCGCTGAAGACCAGCATGACGATGCCGCCCACGGCGAGCGACCCCGTGGCGATGAGCGCCGCCGCGCCGATGTTCCCGGCGAGCGCCGCGAACGAGAGCATGTCGGGCGTGACGCCAATCCGCGCGAGTCCTCGCACGATCGGGCCGATGATCGCGGTGGGCGCGCGGTTCGGCAGCAGGCTGGAGGGCAGCGCCATCAGCGGCGCCCCCGCCCGCGGGCGCTAGTCACGCCGCCGCGCCGAGGCACGCAGCGTGCGCTGGTGCGCCGCGCGGTCGTCGCGCAGCCGCTCGTAGTAGGAGAGCACGCGGCTCGTCACGCGCGGCCACGAGTACTCATCGGCGCGCTTCCGTCCGGCGGCGGCCAGGCGCGCGCGCCGCTGCGGGCTGCGCACCAGGGCGGTCAGCGCCTCGGCGATCGCGAGCGGGTCGCGCGGCCGCGCGAGCAGGCCATCGACGTCGTCGGTGATGACGGAGGCGTAGCCGTCGATGTTCGACGCGACGATGGGGGTGCCGGCCGAGAGTGCCTCGAGCAGCACGTAGCCCTGCGACTCGTGGCCCGTGGCGGGCGAGCAGAAGATGTCCGCCGTGCGGTAGTAGCGCGGCAGGTCGGCGTCGGAGACGTCGTCGACGAACACGATGCCTCGCCGCCCCTCGCGCTCGACCGAGGTGCGGTAGCGGCGCTTCATGCGCGAGTCGGGGCCGACGACGATGAGCCGCGTGTTGGGGTCGCGCGCGTTGACGATGCCGAACGCGCGCAGGAGCAGCCCGAGGCCCTTCCGCTTCTCGGCGCGCCCGACGTAGAGGATGTTGAGCAGGCCGTCCTCGAACTCCGGCAGTGGCTCCAGTGCCGGGTCGGCGAAGCGCGGGACCTCGATGCCGTTGGGGATGACGTTGTAATAGCCGGGGAAGTAGCGGCTGACGTAGCGCTGCGCGGGCGGCGATACCGTGATCTTGCCGTCGATCTCGCGGAACCAGCGCTTGAGCAGCCGCCGGCCGTACGAGTAGAGCCGGTTGCCGCCGTCCTTCGTCGCGTGGAAGGTGCCGACATTCACCGCATTCGGGTTCACCGACCGCGAGGCGCGCAGCACCTGGATCGGCAGCGTCGGCATCAGCGGCTCGTGGACGTGCACCACGTCGAACTCGTGATCGCTGAGGGCGCGCCGCACCTGGCGACCGAGCCGAGGACTGAGCGCGATGCGCGCGGTCGACCCGGACGCCGGTACGGGCACCGGCCGGCCGATGGCGATCAGCCGCTCGTTGTCGTGCTCGCCGGTGGCGGGCGCGAGGATGTGCACGTCGTGGCCGTTGGCCTCGAAGCGCTCGGTGAGCTGCTGGATGTGGCGGTTCACGCCGCCCGGCGTGAGCCAGTCGTAGGGGGAGACGAAGGCGATCTTCACCGCAGGCCCCCGATCGTCGGGGGCTCGGGTGAGCGCCACTTCTCGAGCTGCGCGCCGATCACCTTGCGCGGCGTCACGGAGAGGCCCCGCACCTGCTGCGCGGCCAGCTGCTTGAAGCCCAGGCGCCGCATGCTCGGCGCGCGGCCCATCTGGCCCATCGTCTCGCGCGCCTCGATGGCCTCGCGCAGCTCGGCTGCGGTGCGCCCGCGGAAGATCGTCGCAGCCGTGCCGACGGCCTCGAGGAAGTGGGCGTCACTGCCGCCGGTCTCGGCGAGGCCGTAGCGCTCGCGGTTGCGGCGCAGCGCCCGCGTGGAGGTGACGCGCCCAGCGAGCGAGGAGTTCGCGACCTCGATGCCGTCGGGATGGGTGGCCGGGTCGCCGTTCTCGAGCAGGCGGTCCAGCGTCCGGCGGCCGATCGAGCGCGTGAGCCACGAGAACGGGTGCGGCACCACCGCGATCCCGCCCGCGCGATGCACCAGCTCGACCGACTCGGCGAGCGGCCGCAGCGACGGGATCGGCTCGTCGACCCACAGCGCCAGGAGGTGGCCGGCGCGCGTCGTGATCTCGATGCCGGGCACGAACTCGAAGCGGTAGGTACCGCGGGCGTGAGCGTCACGCGCCGCCAGGGCGCCGCCCACGTCGTCGTGGTCGGTGACCGCGATGACGTCGAGGTCGGTGGAATGCTCGACATAATCGAGCATGGTCTGCGCGTCCGCCATCCCGTCGCCGTGGGCGGTGTGCGTCTGGAGGTCGGCGCGGCCGAAGCGCTGGATGGTGGGCACGTCGTCCGTCGAGGCCGTGTCCATCATGGCGGCATTGTACCCCCGCATCGGCATGCTACGTCGCGAGCCCCTCCCACACCGGGTGCAGCGCGAACCACTGGTCCGGAGAGTCGCGGATCCCTGCCTCCAGCGCCCGTGTCACACGTTGCATCCCCGCCTCCACGTCGGCCTCGCGGTCGCCGCTCGATTCGAGGTGCAGCGGGGGGTCGAGCGAGACGCGCATGCGCTGGCCGCCGGTGCGGCGCGCGAACCCGGTGACGATCGGGGAGCCCGTACGCAGCGCCAGCTCGACGGCGCCGCGCGGCATCCGCGCGCGCTCGCCGAAGAACGGCTGCGGGTGGCCGGTGCCGAGCACGTCGCGGTCGGCGAGGATCGCGAGCACGTTGCCCGCGCGCAGCTGCTGGATCGCGAGCCGCACGCCCGCGCGGTCGGCGGGCACGAAGCGCACGCCCGGCGCCTGCCGCACGGAGTGTACGAGTTCGTGCACGGCGGGCGGGGAGAGCGGCTCGGTTAGCACGAGGACGTCGAGGCCGAAGTTCCCGACGACGCGGATCAGCGTCTCGGGGTTCCCGAGGTGCGCCGAGACGAACATCACGCCACAGCCGCGGTCGTAGGCCTCGAAGAACCGGTCGAGCCCGTCGACGGCCTCGATGCGCTCGATGGCGGCGTCGGGAGGCAGGTGCGCGGAGTGCGCCATGTCTGCCCAGTAGCGCATCGCAGTGCGGACGGCGCCGCGCGCGTCGGCGGCGAGCGCCGCGGGCGGCGCCTCTCCGGCGTGGACGTGGCGCATGTGGTCGATGGTGACGTTGCGGACGCGCTGCGAGACGTACCAGGTGACGAGGGCCGCCGTGTCCGTGATCGCGTAGAGCACCGGGAGCGGCAGCCGCCCGAAGCCCTCGATCCACACCCGCAGCGCCGTCGCGGCGAGCATCCGTCAGGCGACCCGGCCGGCGGGGGTCTCGTCGACCCAGAGCGAGCGGAAGATGTACCACTGCTCCGGGTGACGCCGCACCATCGCCTCGAGGGCGGTGAAGATGGCCTGCGTCAGCGCCCGCACATCGTGGTCCGTGTCCCCGGTGGGCTCGTACGACACCCGCTCCAGGTCGGGGGTCGCGCGGTCGCTCCACGTCCCGAGGCGGGGCACCGTGGCTGCCACCACCGACGCCTGCGTGCGCAGCGCGACCCGTGCGGGCGCGTCCGGCACGGCGACCGTGCCGCCGAAGAACTCGACCTCAACGCCGCGGCCGGGCTGTGGCACGTCGATCAGTGCCGCGATGATCTCGTTCCGTCGCAGCGCGCGAACGAGCCGCGGGCCGATGCGGTCGGCGGGGAGTACCTGCATGCCGAGCTTGCGCCGCGACCCGAACACGAGCTCGTTGAGCCGCGGGTCGTCGAACGTGTCGGCGATCACGGAGACGCGGTAGCCGTGCTCGCTCAGGGCGACCGCGCCCAGGTCCCAGACGCCGAAATGGACGGTGACGAAGACGAGGCCGTTTCCGGTGAGTGCGCCGTCGAGGTAGTCCCAGTCCTCGTACCGGATGCGGTCGCGCAACTCGTCGCGCGGGCGCGAGTCGAAGCGCAGGAAGTCCACGAGATAGAGGCCGTAGTTCCCGAATGAGGAGCGCGCGAGGCGCCTCGCGGCCCCCTCGTCGCCGCCGGTGACTCGCAGCATATTGCCGATGCAGCGGCGGCGACCCCCGGCCCAGAGGTAGTAGGTGATGACGCCCGCGGCGAAGCCGCAGCCGTACGCGACTCGCAGCGGAACGAGCCGGGCGAGCAGCGAGGCGATCCGGAAACCCCAGTACGCCGCCATCGCGCGGCCAGTCTACCGGCGCGCCGTGCTACCCGCCCAACAGCTCGATCGCGCTATGAGCTCGCCGCGGCCTCCACCTCGCCCGCGATGAACGCCTCCAGGCGGTCGCGCGCGATGTCGTCGTGCCACTGCTCCGGCGGCGACTTCATGAAGTACGCCGAGGGCTCCAGCATCGGGCCCGCGATGCCGCGGTCGAGACCGATCTTGGCGCAGCGGATGGCGTCGATCACCACGCCGGCGGAGTTCGGGCTGTCCCAGACCTCCAGCTTGCACTCCAGGTTGAGCGGCACTTCGCCGAACGTGGTGCCCTCCATGCGGATGTGGCACCACTTGCGGTCCTCCAGCCACGGCACGTGGTCGGACGGGCCGACGTGGACGTCGGCGTACGGCATCTCGTAGTCGATCTGCGAGGTGACGGCGTTGGTCTTCGAGATCTTCTTCGACTCGAGTCGCTCACGCTCCAGCATGTTCAGGAAGTCGGTGTTCCCGCCGAAGTTGAGCTGGTAGGTGCGGTCCACCTTCACGCCGCGGTCCTGGAACAGCCGCGCGAGGAGGCGGTGCAGGATCGTCGCGCCGACCTGCGACTTGATGTCGTCGCCGATGATCGGGAGGTTCTTCTCGCGGAAGCGGTCCGCCCAGTAGTCCTCGCGGGCGATGAAGACCGGGATGCAGTTGATGAACGCACACCCGGCCGCCAACACCTGCTCGACGTACCACTTCGTCGCCTCCTCGGAGCCGACGGGCAGGTAGCTGATCACGACGTGCGTGTTGGTCTCGCGCAGCGCGGTCACGATGTCGGCGGTCGAGCCGGGCGCCTTGGTGATCACCTCGGAGAGGTACTTGCCGAGGCCGTCGTGAGTCATCCCGCGGATGACCGGGACGCCCAGGTGCGGCACGTCGGCGAACTTGTACGTGTTGTTCGGCGCGATGTAGATGGCCTCCGAGAGGTCCTGGCCGACCTTGTTCGCGTCGATGTCGATGGCGACGGTGAAGTTGATGTCGCGGATGTGGTAGTCGCCCAGCACCGGGTGCATCAGGCCCGGGATCGTCTGGTCGGGATGGGCATCCTTGTAGAACTCGATGCCCTGTACGAGCGAGGACGCGCAGTTGCCCACCCCGATGATCGCTACGTTGATCGGCTCACCCACGGTGTTGTGCTCCCTTCGTGGCGCGCGCCCGCTCGCGTTGTCGTGGGGCGCGCTGCCTCACACGAGATCGAGGGTAGCCACCGGGGCTGGCTGTGGACTAGTGGAAGTTTCTTCGGATTAGCATAAGATACACTTACTGATGGATCGGCGGAGCCCCATGACCAGCCGCACGACGACCGAGCCCGCGGTCAACCTCGACGCTATCGAGGAGCCGGCGGTTCGCCCAACGGAGGCGGCAGACGCCGACGAGTCGCCGCTCAACCTCCACCTCCAGCAGCTCGCCTACGTGCGCGCCCTCGAACGCTGGGGCACGGCGACCGAGGCGGCCGGGCGTCTCCAGGTGAGCCAGTCGGCCCTCTCGCAGTCGCTGTCGCAGCTCGAACGCCGGCTCGGCGTGCCGCTCCTCGAGCGCGACGGGCGCCGCCGCCAGCTCACCGAAGCGGGGCGGGAGGTCGCGCGCTTCGCCGGCGAGACGCTCGCCCGCGCGGGCGCGCTGCGTGACTGGCTCGAGGCCTACGCGGAGGGGCGCGCGGGCACGCTGCGCGTCGGCATGATCGACGCGGCGAGCCTCTACGCGCTGCCCTCGGCCATCCGCGCGTTCCGGGAGAGCCACCCCGAGGTGCAGCTCGAGCTTGTCGTCGACCGCTCCGGGGTGCTGCTTGAACGCCTCGGACGTTTCGAGCTCGACCTCGCCTTCGTCGTCGGGCCAGCGACGCCGGAGTTCGACGCCGTCGAGGTGCTGCGCGAGCCGCTCTACCTGTACGCGCCGCCCGGCACGACCGAGGAGCCCGCGGACGGCGAGTGGGTGCTCTACCCGCCCGGCCGCCAGACGCGCCGCATCATCGACGCTGGGCTCGCGGCGCGCGGCATCTGGCCGCGTATCTCCCTCGAAAGCGACAACCCCGCGGTGCTGGGCCAGATGGTCGCGCTCGGCCTCGGCTGGAGCGTGTTGCCGGAGGGCGTCGTCGAGGGCGTCTCGCCGGAGCTGGCGGCCTCGCGCCGCGAGCAGATCGCGGAGCGCACGCTCCTCGCCGCCCGCCGTGCCCAGTCCCCGCCGGATGCGCGCGCCGAGGCGTTCCTGCGGCTGGTGATGGAGCGGGAGGGAGCCGCGTAGTAGGGGCTGCCAGTCAGACCGGAAAGACGCGGTACGGGTGCCAGACGCTCGGGATGGGTCCGCACTCCAGCAGCGCGACGAGTCGGCCGTCGGGGCCGTAGCCGCGCGCCTTCACACCCACGCGCGCCGGCGGCGCGCCCGGCTCTGGCGGCGGCCGCGTGTCGCGGCCCTGCCGCGCGAGCGCGACTGACCGCTTGTTGAGGATCACGGCCGGCCAGTCCGAGAGCACCGCGTCGGGCGCGTGCACGAGGTCCTCGACGGCGCTCGCCTCCAGCATGCGCACCGCGTCGTCGAGCGGTGTCGCGTCGGCGGCCGCGAACGGCCCGACGGCCGTCCGCCGCAGCTCGGCGAGGTGCGCGCCCACGCCGAGCGCCTGCCCGAGGTCGTGCGCGAGCGAGCGCATGTAGAAGCCCTTGCCGCACTCCACCTCGATCTCGAAGTTCGGCAGCGACACGTCGAGCACGTCGAGCGCGTAGACGTGCGCGGGGCGCGGCTCGAGCTGTGGCTGCTCGCCGCGGCGTGCGGCACGGTGCGCGCGCTCGCCGTCGAGCTTGACGGCGCTGAACGCCGGCGGCGTCTGCATGAAGTCGCCGCGGAACGCGGGGAGCGCCGCCTCGATGTCGTCGATGGTCACGCCGCCCGCGTCCCGTGTCTCGCGGACCTCGCCCGTGGCGTCGTAGGTGTCGGTCTCGACGCCGAGCGTGACGGTGGCGCGGTAGCGCTTGCGCGAATCCATCAGCGAGTCGATGAGCCTCGTGGCGTTGCCGATCGCGACCGGGAGCACGCCGGTCGCCGGGCGGTCGAGCGTTCCCGCGTGGCCGACCTTGCGCACGCCCGAGGCGCGCCGGATGGCGCGCACCACGTCGAACGAGCCCGTGTCGGCGGGCTTGTCGACGTTGATGAAGCCGACGAGTGGCGGCTCGGACGGGCTCACGGCTGGTCGTCCGGGCCCGGGCCGTCGTCATCCAGGACTTCGTGCAGCAGCGACGCCAGTCGTGCGCCCTCGGCGATGGAGTTGTCGAGCTCGAAGTGGAGCCGCGGCACGCGGCGGAGGTGGATGCGGCGCACGAGCTCGCGGTGCAGGAACGACGAGCTGCGCCCCAGCGCGTCCATGACCGCGCGCTGCTCCAGGTCGTCGGCCATCACGCTGACGTGGACGCGGGCGTGGGCGAGGTCTGCGGTGATGTCGATGTGCGTGATGGAGATCATCACGTCCTCGAGGCTCGGGTCGCGGACGCGGCGCTGCAGCAGGTCCGCGATCTCCCCCTGCAGGAGGTCCGCGACTTTCTCCATGCGACGCGACATCGTGCGGTCCTCGCTGCGCGAGCGGGATGGTGGGGCAGCAGCGGCTAGCGCGTCTGCTCCATGTGGTAGGCGACGATCTCGTCGCCCTCCTGGAAGTCCTCGAAGCCGTCGACGGTAATGCCGCACTCCTGGCCCGCCGTGACCTCGTTGACGCGGTCCTGGAAGCGCTGCAACGAGTCGATACGGGACTCGTGGACCACCTCGCCGCCACGGCGCACCCGTGCGAGCGAGCGGCTGTTCACCGTGCCGTCGCGCACGACGCAACCGGCGATCGAGTTGCGGCGGCCGCGCCGGAAGACGGCACGCACCTCGATGAAGGCGTCCTCGCGCTCCTCGAAGATTGGCTCGAGGAGGCCCTGCACGGCCTGTTCGACGTCGGAGACCACGTCGTAGATCACGCGGTAGTCGCGGACCTCGACGTGCTCGGAGTCGGCGAGACGTTGCGCGCCGGTCTCGGTCCTGGTGTTGAAGGCGACGATGACGCCCTGCGAGGCGACGGCGAGGTTCACGTCGGACTCGTTGACCGTGCCCGCCGCGGCGTGGATCACCTTCACATTGATCTCGTCCATCGCGAGGCTCTCGATCGCCCGCACGAGCGGCTCGATGGAGCCCTGTACGTCGGTCTTGAGCACGATGTTGAAGTCCTTGACCGTCCCGCGGTGGATCTCGCCGAAGAGCGAGTCGAGGGTGACGCCCATCTGCGGCGTGCCCGTGCTCTCCATTGCCCGGCGGTCCGCGGTGACCTCGGCGCGGGCGGTCTTCTCGTTCTTGACCGTCACGACGCGCTCGCCCGCGGGGGGCACCTCGTTGAGTCCGAGGACCGTCACGGGCGCCGACGGCCCGGCTTGCTTGATGCGCTGGCCCGTGTGGTCGGTCATCGCCTTGATCTTGCCGTAGGCCAGCCCGGCCCGGATCACGTCCCCGGTGTGCAGCGTCCCGGTCTGGACGAGGATCGTCGTGGCGATCCCACGGCGCGGGTCCGTCGACGCCTCGAGCACGATGCCCACCGCGTCGCGGTCCGGGTTCGCACGTGGGTCGTCGAGGTCGGCGACGAGCAGCACGTTCTCGAGCAGGTCGTCGATGCCCTCGCCCTGGAGCGCGGAGATCGGCACGACGGGCGTCTCGCCGCCGTACTCCTCCGGCACGACCTGGACCTCCATGAGCTGCTGCTTCGCGCGGTCCGGGTTGGCGTTGGGCAGGTCCGCCTTGTTGATGGCCACGACGATCGGCACCTCGGCCGCTCGTGCGTGGTCGATGGCCTCGCGCGTCTGCGGCATCACGCCGTCGTCGGCCGCGACGACGATGATCGCGACATCGGTGACCTGCGCGCCGCGTGCGCGCATCTCCGTGAACGCCTCGTGGCCCGGCGTGTCGATGAAGGTCAGCGCCCGGCCGTCCGGGCCGCTGGCCTGGTAGGCGCCGATGTGCTGCGTGATGCCGCCAGCCTCGCTGTCCACAACGCTGGCGCGGCGGATGGTGTCGAGCAGCGTGGTCTTGCCGTGGTCGACGTGGCCGAGCACGGTCACGACGGGCGCCCGGGGTTCGAGGTCGTCGCCCTCCTCAACCACGCGGAGCGAGATCGAGGCGGGGCGGTCGTCCTCGCCGGCCAGGGCAGCGCTGTCCTCGGAGCCCTCCTCCTCGGGCAGGAACCCGAGGTCGGCTGCGACGACGGCCGCGGTGTCAAAGTCGACGACCTGGTTGATCGTCGCCATGACGCCGTTCTTCATCAGCTCCTTGATGACGTCAACTGGTGTGACGTCGAGGAGGTCAGCGAGGTCGTTGACGACGACCGCCTGGGGGATCGCTACCTTTGGTCCGGTGCCGGGTGCCTGCGCTTGCGTCATCCTGCGTGCTCCCTGGTGAAGCGCCCGGCGGCGAAGGCGCGCAGTGTCTCGCGCTCGTCTGCGGTCAGCGACCCGCGGAGTGCCCGCGCAAGCGCGGGCCCGTCGGCCGCGTCCGACCAGCAGGCCGGCTCGAGGCAGAGGTAGGCGCCGCGCCCTCCGGCGCGCGCCTGCTCGTCGACCACGAGCCTCGCACCACCGCCGTGGTCCGCGACGCGGGCGAGGCGGACCAAGTCACGCTTGTCGCGCTGCGCGCCGCAGGTCACGCAACTGCGCTGCGGCTGCCGCCGGGTGCGGCGCGCGGACGGGCTAGCTGTAGTCGTCATATTCCTCGTCTTCGTCCTCGTAGTCGTCGAACATGTCGCCGAGGCCTTCCTCGATGTCATCCTCATCGACCTCGAAGCGGCGCGAGCCGCGGCGTGCTGGGCGTGCGCCGCGGTCCGGCTGCGCGGGGCCGCGGCGGCGACCGCGCGCCCGCCGCGCGGGCTGGCGGCGCTGGTCGTCTTCGTCGTCGAGGTCGCGCAGGTCGCCGATCTCCTCGGCGAAGCGCAGACCGCTCGTGGCGGTCGACGGCGCGGAGGCCGCCACCGGTTCCCGCTCGGGCTCGGGCGGGGCGTCGGCCGGCTCGGGCTCGGCGACCTCGGGAGTCGCCTCTGCCGCGACGGGCTCGGTGACCTCGGCGGCCGGCTCGGCGAACTCGGCGAGGACCTCCTGCTCGGGCGTGAGCGCCGCAGGCTCCTCGACGACCGGCTCGGGCGCCGCGCGCTCGCCCGGCAGGCCCGGCTGGACGTAGTCGGGGCCGGCTGGGGTGACGTCGACGGTGGGCAGACCGACGGGGGCCGCGATCGGGATTGCTTCCATGTTCGGCTCGGGCGGCGGGTAGAGGTCCTCGCCGTCGCGGATCAGCACGCCCTCGGCCGTGATCTCGATGCGGCGGCCGGTGAGCTTCGCGGCGAGGCGCGCGTTCTGGCCCTCCTTGCCGATGGCGAGGCTGAGTTGCTTGTCCGGCACTGCCACGAAGGCCGTGTTCTCGTCCTCTTCGAGCCGGATCGAGACGATCTCGGCGGGGCTCAGCGCGTTGGCGACGAACGCTGTCTCGTTCGGGTCCCAGCGGATGATGTCGACGCGCTCGCCGCCGAGCTCATTGACCACGTTCTGAATACGCGCCCCGCGCATGCCCACGACGGCCCCGATCGGGTCGACGCCGTGCTGGCGCGAGATGACGGCGATCTTGCTGCGGAAGCCTGGCTCACGGGACATCCCCATGATCTCGACCACGCCCTTGGCGATCTCGGGCACCTCGAGCTCCAGCAGGCGGCGCAACAGCTCCGGGTGTGCGCGAGAGGCGACCACCTGCGGGCCCTTCGAGGCCCGGTAGACCTCCTTGATGTAGACACGCAGGCGCTGGCCCACGCGGTAGTGCTCCGGCCGCACCTGCTCGGACGCCGGCAGGACCGCCTCGGCGCGGCCGAGGTCGAGGATCACCTGCCGCCGACCGGGCTCGACGCGGAGCACGGTGCCGGAAACCAGCTCACCCTGCTTGGTGGTGAACTCGCCGTAGACGGCCTCGCGCTCGGCCTCGCGCAGCCGCTGCAGCACGACCTGCTTTGCCGTCTGGGCAGCGATCCGGCCCGCGTCGAGCGAGGCTTCCAGGGGCTCGCGCAGCAGCGCGCCGGGCTCCTGGCCGGACCAGCCCATCTCGGCGGCCCGCTCCGGGGTGACCTGCAGCTCGTCGTCCTCGATCTCTTCGTCCTCGCGGACCTCCCAGACGCGCCAGGCGTCGATATCGCCGGTGGCGATGTCGATCTTCACCTCGACCTCGGCGTAGAGCAGCTCGTCCTTCTTGTAGGCCGACGCCATGGCCGCCTCGACCGCCTCGAACACCTTGGTCTGGTCGAGGTTCTTCTCGGCGGAGAGCTGGGAGATCGCGAGTACGAAATCGTTCTTCATGGAGCCGTGTGCCTTCTGATGACTGCGTGTCCGTGACCTCGGTCGGCCTGGGGTGGTGGGCTAACAAAAAGACGTGGGGCTGGCCCACGTCTGTCGATGACAGGACGCCGAGGTCCCCTCGATAGTAGCACGCGCTCGGAGCGCCCCTCAACGGGTGCGAGCAGCTACGAACGCCCTGCGTTCACGCGATCCGCCGCGTCGGCCAGCGCCGCAAGGGCCTCGGCGCGCAGCGCCTGCACACGCCCGACGATCTCGGCGCGCGGCACCAGCTCGGTGTCGCCCGTGTCGCGGCGGCGCAGCTCGACGGCGTCTTGGGCGTGGTTGCGCTGGGAGACGGTGAGGCGCAGCGGCAGGCCGATCAGGTCCGCGTCGTTGAACTTCACGCCCGGCGACTCAATGCGGTCGTCGAACAGCACCTCGAGGCCTGCGGCCCGCAGCTCCGCGTACAGCGCCTCGGCGTCCGCGGCGACCTCCTCGTCGCGGTCGAGCCGCAGCGCGACAATCGCGACGTCGTATGGGGCGATCGAGGCGGGCCACTTGATGCCGTCGTCGTCGTGCCCGGCCTCGACCGCCGCTGCGACGATGCGGTCGACACCGATGCCGTAGCAGCCCATGGTCGGCACCACGCCGGTCCCGTCCGGCCCCAGCACGTCTGTCTCGAACGCCTCGGAGTAGATCTGGCCCAGGCGGAACACGTGGCCCATCTCGATGCCGCGGTGCAGGCGGATGGTGCCGGCCTCACACGAGCCGCACCTGTGGCCGTCTTCGGCGAGGGCGATGTCTGCGACTTCGGTCGCCGCCCAGTCCCGCCCGAGGTTCGTGTTGACCAGGTGGTAGTCGGGCC
Source organism: Chloroflexota bacterium (assembly GCA_009837285.1). Taxonomy (GTDB): domain Bacteria; phylum Chloroflexota; class Dehalococcoidia; order UBA2979; family UBA2979; genus VXMT01. The sequence continues at coordinate 29,686 of VXTU01000147.1, forward strand.
GGTTCGCGCCGGCGACGAGGTTGGGCGAGCCCTCGACCGACACGTCGGCGATGACCTTCATGCGATCGCCCAGTCCGACGGGTGAGGCGGCGCCGGCGGTGAGCCCGAAGTCGTCGACCTCGGCGTCGGTCATCGCGCGCAGCGAGCGGCCGCCGAGGGTGTTCCCCAGCTTGACCTCGTTGATCTGCAGGTCGCCGCGCACGACGGCGAAGATCGGCTCGTCGGGCTCGCTGCCGCCCTCGGCCATGTAGAACACGGCCTTGGCGGTCTGGCGCTCCTCGACGTCGAGGAACGTCGCGAGCTCATCGATGGTCTGGGCGCCCGGGGTGTGGATCTCCTCCATTGGCAGCGCGTCGGCGGCGAGAGCGGGGGGTCTCACGAACGCGGCCTTCTCGGTGTTGGCGGCGTAGCCACACCCGTCGCACAGCGCGACGACGTCCTCGCCGGTCTCGTTGATGTAAATGAACTCCTGCGAGCCCTTCCCGCCGATGGCGCCGGAGTCGGCCTCGACCGGCACGGTCGGCACGCCGCAGCGCGTGAAGATGCGCCCGTAGGCCTCGAACATCGCCTGGTACGAAACGTCAAGGCCGGACTCGTCGAGGTCGAACGAGTAGGCGTCCTTCATCGTGAACTCGCGGACGCGCACCAGGCCGCCTCGAGGACGTGCCTCATCCCGGAACTTGGTCTGGATCTGGTAGAGCGTCACCGGCACGTCGCGGTACGAGCTCGTGTGGTCGGTGAAGAGGCGGGTGATCACCTCCTCGTGCGTGGGGCCGAGGACGAGCTTGCGGTCGCGCTTGTCGCGGAGCGTGAACAGCACCGACTCCATCGACTCGACGCGTCCGCTCTGCTCCCACAGCTCGGCGGGGTGGATGGCCGGAAGGAGCACCTCCTGGCCGCCCGCTGCGTCCATCTCTTCGCGCACGATCTGCTCGACCTTGAGCTTGGTGCGGTGGCCGAGCGGCATGTAGCTGTAGGCGCCGGCCATGAGCTGGTCGATGAACCCTGCACGCAGCAACAGCTGGTGACTCGTTGTCTCCGCGTCGGCGGGCGCCTCTCGCAGGGTGCGTCCGAAGAGCCGTGACATGCGCATGCATCGAGGGTACGCAGGGGCGGCGGAGCGGGCAAAGCAATGCACCACGGGTGCCGTACAAGAGTGCGACCGGTGCTAGAGTGCTCCTCGCTGCCGCAACATGCGGCGCCGCTCCCATCGCCGCCCGGGGTTGCCCGTGGCGCGCGTGCACCTGTTCGCCGACGAGGCGGGCAACTTCGATTTCAGTCGCAAGGCGGGCGCGAGCCGCTTCTACATCCTCACGACCGTCGCGTTCCCCGAGGGCCACGACGTCCTCGCGACGTCGCTGCGACGTCTACGCTTCGAGCTGGCCTGGGAAGGCGTCGACTTCCGCCGCGAGTTCCACGCGACGGACGATACGGTCGCCGTCCGTGAGCGCGTGTTCGAGATGCTCGCCGCGCATGACTTCCGCGTCGACGCGACGATCCTGGAGAAGGCCAAGGCGCGCCCGTCGATGCGTAGTTCCGAGGAGCGGTTCTACCGGGCGGCGTGGGCGTATCACCTCCAGAATGTGCTGCCCGGGGTGCTGCCGCAGGAAGCGCAACTCCATGTGGTCGCTGCATCGGTGGGCACCGGAAGCAGGCGACGCGAGTTCCTCAGGAGTCTTGAACGGGCCGTGCGGACCTCGACCAGCGCCACAGCGCGCGTCGCATTCTGGCCAGCCGCCACGGAGTTCGGTCTACAGGCTGCCGACTACTGCGCGTGGGCCATCCAGCGCAAGTGGGAGCGCGGTGACGAGTGGCCCTATGCGCAGATTCGAGACGCGATCGTGTGGGAGCACGATCTCTTCCGCGACGGCGAGGTCTCGTTCTACTGACGGTCGGTGATCAAGGTTGTGCGTTGGGCCAGCTATCCGACTCTCACCGGAAGAGCCCAGGGGCTCTTGTCACTGGCCCTTGCGAGCCCCCCGGCAGAGCCGAGGGATGCTCGGATCGTACCGACCTGGACGGTGCCCCTGCAAGGCTCTCTGCGAGTTGAGCAATGCTACGACTCGCGACTCTGGACTATGCCAGCCCCCCGCAGCACATCGATCGCCCCGCCGACCGCCTCGTCGGGCTCACGCTGGTCGATCTCCAATGTACGGGCTGCCGAGGGCGGGACGCGCTCCGCCAGCCACGCGAAGTCCACGTCGCCGTTCCCCGGCGCGCGGTGGTCGCGCAGTCCCGCGACGTCGTGGAGGTGGGTGCCAATCAGCCGGTCGCCGAGGAGGTCGAACCACGCCTTGAGGTCCACGAGGCCGAGGCGGTGCAGCACCTCGGCGTGGCCGACGTCGTGCCAGTAGCCGGCGACATCAGGCGGGTACGGCGCGAGCAGGCCGGCTGCCTCGGCAGGCAGCGGGATCTCGTGGAAGTACAGCCGGCACTCCAGCCCGATCGCGATTCCCCTCGGTGCCGCGTACTCCACGAGCGCGTCGAGGGAGCGCCGCGCCTGCTCGAGGTGTTCCGGGGCGCGCTCGGCCCGCTCGCGGTGCGCCTCGGCGACCAGAGCGGCGCGCGCCTCCGGGTCCTCGTCGCCGCGGTTGTGGGCATCGCGCAGCCGCCGGTCCCCCGTCACGCCGCGGCTCCCTGCGGCGCCGAGGTGCACGACCACCGCACTCGCCCCCGCCTCAACCGCGGCGTCGACGGACCTGAGCGTGTAGCCGACTACTGCCTCTCGCTCGCCCTCATCGGTGGAGGCGAGGTTGAGGTCGCGGTTCCAGCCACGGGTCGCGTCGCGCTCCAGCGGGGCCGGGGCGTGTACCGCGGTCACTGGCAGCACGTCGGCGGCGAGGATGGCGCCGATCTGCGCCGCATCCATCGAGTGGTTGACCTCGATCGCGTCGTAGCCGAGCTCGACGGCGCGCTCCATGAAGGCGGGCAGGTTGCGCTCGAAGCGGGGCTGCACCGCCCACATGGTGCTGAGCGCGACGGGCATCGCGCCCGAGGTGTCGCCGGTGCTCAACCGCCGCGCTGCGCGATCAGGGCGTCGAGCTCCGCACGGAGCTGGTCGAGCACCTCGTCGTACGGGAACGCGCCGACGGTCTCCGAGCCGCGCTTGAGGTTGACCGCGGCGGGGCCGCACCACAGGCCAAGGTCGGCGTCGTCGGTCTCACCGGGGCCGTTCACGCGGCAGCCCATGACGGCGATGGTGATGTCGTACTCGCGTGCGTACTCGGTCATCCCGCGCACGTCGTGGGCGAGGTCGATGAACGCCTCGTTCTCCACGCGAGAGCAGGAGGGGCAGGAGATGATGTTCAGCCCCTCCGGAAGGATCGTCGGGAGGCCGCGGAAGCGGCCGGACTCGATGTCGTCGAGGATGCGGTGGCCGGTCTCGATCTCCGTGCCCTTCTCCTCGAACGGCAGGGTGAGCGAGACGCGCAGCGTGTCGCCGATGCCCTCCGGGATGAGCTGCTCGAACGCCAGCCGCGTCTTGATCTCGCCCTCGGGCAGCATCCCCGCCTCGGTCACGCCGAGGTGCAGGGGCACGTCGGGGCGCTGCGTCGCGAAGCGGCGGTTGCCGGCGACGACCTTGAGCCAGTCCGAGTCCTTGAGCGAGACGACGTAACGGGTGAACCCGAGGTCGTCGAGCATCGCGCAGTGCTCCAGCGCGCTCTCGACCATCGCTCCGACGTCATCCTCACCGAAGCGCTCGATCATCACGGGGTCGACGGAGCCGCAGTTCACGCCGACGCGGATGGCGCAGTCGTTGCGCTCGGCGATCTCGGCGAGGAAGGCGACCTTGTCGCGGGTGGGCTTGTCGCGCTCGTGGTGCCAGAGGTGGCCCGGGTTGTAGCGCACCTTGTCGACGTACGGCGCGACGATCTCGGCGAGGCGGTAGTTCTCCTGCAGGTCAACGGACAGCGTCGCCGACGTGCGGGCCCGCACCTCGGCGAGCGCCTCGACGTCCTTCCGGGAGTCGACGGCGATGCGGACGATGTCCGCGCCCGCGGCCTCGAGGAGCTCGACCTGGCGGACAGTCGCCTCGATGTCCTGGGTCTTGGTGGCGGCCATGGACTGCACCGCGATGGGCGAGCCGCCGCCGATCGTGACGGGTCCTACTCGGACTGCACGGGTCGGGTTACGGGCCATCGGTGGACCTCCTGGCTCGTCTCGATCTTGCCACGTCGTATGACAACACCGCCACCGGTCAGTGGTGCTTTCCTGTGTTGCGATTGCCATTACGTACGCCCATACCGTACGATTTGTGGAGTGAGGTTCCGAGCGATCCGTCACCGCGGTCTGCGTCGCCTGATCGAGGACGACAACGAGCGCTGGCTGCCGCCGGATCAGGTGGAACGGATTCGCGACATCGTGGCGGTTCTGATCCTCGCCGAGAACATAGATGAGTTCATCGCCGACGCCCGGGCGGGCTGGCGAGTCCACGGGCTCACCGGCGACCGGCGAGGAACGTGGAGCGTCTCGGTGTCCGGAAACTGGCGGATGACGTTCGAGGCAGAGGACGGGTTTGTCGTCCGCCTCAACCTCGAGGACTACCACTAGTCGCGTGAGGACTCGGATGAGTGATCTCTAATGTCTTGGAAATCAGAACATTGGCTTGAAAAGACTAGTAGCAATGGATTCCAGCGAAATCGCGGTGAACATGACTCCACCGCACCCCGGGGAGTTCATCCGGAGGGAGGTTGTCGAGGAGTATGGCCTGAGCGTCACTGAGGCGGCTGACGTTCTAGGAGTCCGCCGAGCAACTCTCTCGGATCTGCTTCACGGGAAGGCCGCACTCTCGCCGGAGATGGCCCTCCGTATCGAGAAGGGCTTCGGTGTGCGTATGGACCTGCTCCTCCGGATGCAGGCGTGGTACGACGCTTCCCGTATGCGTGCTCGCGCCGATGAGATTAGCGTCCGGCGATACCAACCCGCTTGATTCATCCATTCCCGTGCACGACCGGAAGCGCCAGCGACGGGCGCTGACGCGCCTAGCGGAAGATCGACTCGCCGTTGGCGATGCGGGTGATGTCGAAGAACGTTACGACGGCTGCGAGCGCGATGAACAGCACGAAGCCCACGAGGTGGACCAGCGCCTCCCGCTCCGGCCGCACACGCCGACCCCCTCGCAGCACCTCGATGAACAGGAACATGATCCGCCCGCCGTCGAGCATCGGCAGCGGGAGCAGGTTCAGCACGCCGAGGTTGATCGACAGGATCGCGGCGAGCTGGAGCAATGTGGTCACTCCGCCGGCGCGAGCCACCTCGCCCGTCGTTTGCGCGAGGCCCACGGGGCCGGTCACCTCCGGGCTCGACCCACCCTTGATCCACGACAGGATCTCGTTGCGCACGAGGATCATCGAGTCGACCGTCGAGTTGAAGCCGCGCGGGATCGCGACCCACGGTGGGTCGGCGACGCGCTCCGTGAAGGGCACGCAGCCGTAGCCGCCGACGACGGTGCACTGCGGGTAGATCGTGATCCCCGTCGGGCCCTGGCCCTCCGGCGGCGTCCAGCGCGGCACGACGGTGAGCGTGACGAACTCCTGGCCGCGCCGCACGCGCACCTCAATCTCCTCGCCGAGGTTGAGGCGGATCAGCCGGCCCGCGTCGTTGGCGTTGCGGGCGTCGCGGCCGTCGATCTCGTAGATGATGTCGTCGGGCAGGAAGCCCGCGGCCTCTGCGGGCGCGCCGGGCACCACCGTAGCGATCACCGCGCGGCCGATCTGCTCCTCGTGCGGGATGCTGTACGCGATCGCGAACAGCAGCACGGGCAGCACGAGGTTCATCAGCGACCCCGACACCAGCACAACGAAGCGGGCCATACGCGGCGCGGCGGCCAGCGAGCGCGGGTCGTCCGGGTCCTCCTCGCCCAGCAGGCGCACGAAGCCGCCGAGCGGCAGCCAGTTCACGGTGTACTCGGTCTCGCCGTAGCGGAAGCCAGCGATGCGCGGCGGGAAGCCGACGCCAAACTCCAGCACCTTGATCCCGTACATCTTCGCCGTCACGAAGTGCGCGAACTCGTGCGCGACGACGAGGAACACGAGGATGCCGATGAAGATGAGCGCTGCGCTGGTCGGATCGCGCTTGAATGCGAAGGCCAGCGCGAGGGCGATCAGGACCGTGGTGGCGAGGCTCAGGCGGCGGAGGGTCGGGGTCCGGGACTTCGGCTCGGGCTCCGGGGCGGCGTCGGGCAGGTCGTGGAAGCTCATGACACGCCGGCGGCGACCCGTTCGTCGACGAAGCGGCGGCCCCACGCCTCGGCCGCGATCAGCGCGTCGAGGTCGGGGTCGGCCGTGGCGGGATGCGCCTCGAGCGCTTGCCCGAGGAGCCAGGCGATGTCGGTGAAGCGACAGCGGCCTGCGAGGAAGTGCTCAACGGCCGAGTCATCGGCGCCGGAGAGCGCGGCCGCCGAGGTGTCGTCGCGGCGTCCGGCCTCCAGCACCAGCGGCAAGGCCGGAAAGCGCTCCTCGTCGATCGCGCCGAAGTGCAGCGCGCCCCGAGCGGCGAGGTCGAGCGGCGGTGCGGGCTGCTGGGACGCGCGCTCCGGGTAGGTGAGCGCGCACTGGATCGGGAGCCGCATGTCCGGCTCGCCGAGCTGCGCCTTGATGGAGCCGTCGGCGTACGTCACCAGCGAGTGCACGATGCTCTCGCGGTGCTGGACGATGTCGATGCGGTCGATGCCGATGTCGAAGAGCCAGCGCGCCTCAATGGCCTCGAGGCCCTTGTTGAAGAGGGTGGCGCTGTCGATCGTGACCTTGGGGCCCATCTCCCATGTCGGGTGGCGGAGCGCCTGCTCCGGCGTCACCTGTGCGAGCGCGTCGAGGTCGTAGTCGCGGAAGGCGCCGCCGGAGGCGGTGAGCGTGAGCCGGTCGACGGTCTCCATCGGTTCGCCCCACAGGCACTGCCAGATGGCGGAGTGCTCTGAGTCGATCGGCCGCAGTTCCGCGCCGCGGTGGGCGTTCGCCTCGAGCGCGGCGCGCACGACGTGCCCGCCGACGACGAGCACCTCCTTGTTGGCCAGCGCGACGATCTTGCGGGCCTCAAGCCCGCGCAGCGTCGGTTCGAGCCCGTGCCGCCCCGAGGTGGCGACCACGACGATGTCGACGTCGGGCCGCGCCGCGAGCACGTCCAGGGGCTGCCAGCGGTCCACGCCGAACTCGGAGGCGAGGGTGTCGGCCTCCGGGCCGGGGCGGGCCCACGCGGCGTCCGGGCGAAACTCCTCGACCTGCTCGCGCAGGAGGGTCACATTGCCACCGGCGGCGAGCGCGACCACACGGAAGCGGTCGGACAGCCCGCGGACCACGTCGAGGGTCTGCGTGCCGATGGAGCCGGTGGAGCCGAGGACGGCGAGGCCGATCACAGTCGAGCCGATCCCGTGTTGGGAGCTACACCCATTGCAAGATCCAGTATAGGCACGGCCCGGCGAACAATAGCGAGTCCATCCGGTCCAGCAGGCCGCCGTGGCCCGGCAGCAGCGCGGAGGTGTCCTTCACCCCGATCCTCCGCTTCAGCGCCGACTCTGCGAGGTCCCCGATCACGGCCGCGACGGGGAGCGTCGCCGCGCTCAGCGCCAGCACCACGGGACCAGGGTCCAGGTCGAGCGCGAGCGGGATGCCGATCGCGGCGGCGATCCCTGCGAGGTATCCACCGGCGAAGCCCTCCCACGTCTTGCCCGGCGAGATCACGGGCGCCATCAGGTGTGAGCCGAGCAGCCGCCCCACCGCATACGCGCCGGTGTCCGTCGCGAACGTCACGCCAAGGAGTACGAGCACCCACAGGCGGCCGTCGTCGACGTCTCGGAGCAGCACCCAGTGCGCGCCGAGGACGCCGACGTACATGACGGCCCCCAGCCACCACGCCTCGCGGAAGTGCCGCGGACCGGGGCCGGGCCGGAGCAGCCCGTAGAGCGCGATCGCGGGCAGCCCGAGCAGCGCCCAGAGCGGGAAGTCGTCGAGCTGGCGCGCCCACGCGACGAGCATCGCCGTCGCCACGGCGGCGCTGAGCGGCACGTAGCGAGGCCAGTCGTTGTTCGCCGCGCGCACGAGCTCGTACGCGGCGGCGGCGACGACGATGGTGACGGCGGCGGCGAAGACCGTGGCGGGCGCCGCGATGAGCAGCCCGAGCAGCGGCAGCCCGATGGCAGCCACCGCCAGCCGCGCGCGCAGCATGGGAGTCGCCCGGAGCCGTCGCTACGAGCCGCCGTCCGCGCCGTTGCCGGGAACGAGGCCGAAGCGACGGCGGCGGCGGCTGAACTCGACCAGCGCGGCGTCCACGTCGGCCGGCCCGAAGTCCGGCCACAGCGTGGGCGTGAAGTAGTACTCGGCGTACGCGGCCTGCCAGACGAGGAAGTTGGAGATGCGGTGCTCGCCGCCCGTCCGCACCAGCAGGTCCGGGGCGGGCATGTCGGCGGTGGCGAGGCGGCAGGTGATGGCCTCCTCGGTCACGTCGGCGGGCCGCACGCCCTCGGCGACCAGCTGCCGCACGGCCTGCACCACGTCGGCGCGGCCGCCGTAGTTGAAGGCGAGGTTCACGGTCATGCGGTCGTTGCCGGCAGTGAGCTCCACCGCCGCCCCAACCTTGCGCTGAAGCGCCTCGGGGACCGCGGCCAGGTCGCCGATGTGCTGGAGCTTGATCCCCGCCTCGTGGAGCGCGTCGAGCTCGCGGTCGATGGTGCGACCGGCCAGCCGCAGCAGGTACTCGATCTCCGTGCGGGGTCGGCCCCAGTTCTCGGTCGAGAACGCGAAGAGCGTGAGCACCGGAATCTCGTGCTCGGCGAAGCGCTCGAGCACGCCGCGGATATGTTCGGCGCCGGCGCGGTGCCCCTGCTGGCGATTGAGTCCGCGGTCGCTCGCCCAGCGGCCGTTGCCATCCATGATGATCGCGACGTGCCGGGGCCGGTTCTCGAGGAGTGGTCGGGGAAGGGCGGGCGCGGCTGGCTCAACAACCATGCTGCGTCACCATCGCGCGTGCTCTTTCTGTGCGGGCGCGGTCGGGGCCTTCGCGGCATCCGAAACGGCGTTACCGCAGTCTTGCCGCCCCGGCGCTTACGCGCATGCGCGATCACGCGGGATCGCGCTAAATCTCGAGGAGTTCCTGCTCCTTCTGTTCGCTCACCTCGTCGATGAGCCCGGTGTGGAGCTGGGTCAGTTCGTCGACGTCGTTCTGGGCGCGGCGCTCGTCGTCCTGCGAGAGCTCACCGGCCCGGAGCGACTTGCGGAGCTCGTCGATGGCGCTGCGGCGGACGTTCCGCACCGCCACCTTGCCCTCCTCGGAGCGCGTGTGGACCTGCCGCACCAGCTCGCGGCGACGCTCCTCGGTGAGGGGCGGGATCGGCAGGCGGATGATCGTGCCGTCGTTGCTGGGCGTGATGCCCAGGTCACTGGCCTGGATGGCCTTCATGATCGGGTCCATCGCCCCGCGGTCCCACGGCTGCACCGTGATCAGCGTCGGGTCGGGCGCCGCCAGCGTCGCGAGCTGGTTGAGCGGCATCATCTGGTCGTAGTGCGAGACCTGGAGGTGCTCGACGAGCGCCGTGTTCGCACGCCCCGTGCGCACGGTGGCGAGCGCCTGGCGCAAGGCGTCGACCGCCTTGTCCATGCGGTCCTCGGCGTCCAGGAGGACTTCGTCGACCTCCACGCCGTTCCCCCGTCCCGGGCGCGCCGAGGCGCTATTCCTCGGCTTGCTCGCCCAACTCGAACCGCGCGAAGCGAGTCACGCGGATGTTCTCGCCTGTCGAGGCGATTGTCTCCTCGATGCGCTGCTGCACGGACTGCGACTGGTCCTTGACGAACGCCTGAGTGAGCAGCGCTGACTGCTCGCGCTCGGCCTCCGGTACGTCGTCCCCGACGTCTTCGGGGGCGAGCCCGGCCGGGTCCATCGCCGCGACCTGCATGGCGACGTCGCGCGCGAGCGCGCGGAAGTCGTCTGTGCGCGCGACGAAGTCCGTCTCGCAGTTGATCTCGACGAGCACGCCGATGCGCCCCTCGCCGTGGACGTACGACTCGACGACGCCCTGTGACGTCGCGCGGTCGGACCGCTTGGCGGCGGCGGCAATGCCGCGTTCGCGCAGCAGCTCGCGGGCGCGCTCGAAGTCGCCATCGGCATCGTCGAGTGCGCGCTTGGAATCCATCACGCCTGCGCCGGTCTCTTCGCGCAGGCGTCTCACATCGTCAACGGTGACCACGTCGTTCACTTGTCCCTTGCTGTAGGTGCGGTACGTCCGCGCCCGGTGGATTCGGTTCGTGTCTGCCGGTCGGCAGGGCTAGCTCTCGGGGTTGTCGTCGGAAGGAGCCTCCGGGGCGGGCGGCGCCTCCGGCGCCGGTGGCGCAGCCGCAGGAGGAGCCTCGGCGGCGGGGGCCACCTCCGGCGCCGGTGGCGCGGCCACTGCCTCGGGCGGAGGCTCGGCAGCAGGAGGAGCGGTCGCTGCGGGCGCCGGCTCCGGCGCTGGTGGTGCAGCCGCGGGCGGAGCCTCGGCGGCGGGGGCGGTGGCGGTTGCGGCCTCCGCGGCTTGGACGGCGGCGACGGCCTCGGCTGCCGGGTCCGCCGGGTCGATCTCCACGACCGAGCCGGCTGCGGCGGCTTCCTGCTCCACCTCGCCGTACGCCACGCCCTCCAGCACGGCGTCGGCGACGCGGGCGGTCAGCAGCTGGATCGAGCGGATCGCGTCGTCGTTGGCGGGTACCGGGAAGTCGATGAGGTCGGGGTCGGCGTCTGTGTCGCAGAGCGCGACGATTGGCGTCTTCGTGCGGTTCGCCTCGCGCACGGCGATGTCCTCGAGCCGTGGGTCGATGACGAAGACCATGCCGGGCGGGCGGTCCATCTGGACCAGGCCGCCGAAGGCGCGCTGCATCCGGTTGTACTGCTTCACCATGCGCAGGCGCTCGCGCTTGGTCAGCGACTCGTGCTCACCGGCCGCCATGCGCGCCTCGAGGTCCCGCAGGTACTCGATGCGGCGCGAGATGGTCGCCCAGTTGGTGAGGGTGCCGCCGAGCCAGCGGTTGGTGACGTA
>VXTU01000027.1 GCA_009837285.1 Chloroflexota bacterium
GCGTTAACGTGGAAGTGATGACGCTGCAGCGCCGGGCCGGCAACACGCGCGAGGCGATCCTCGAGATCCTGCGGCACTACGACGCGCGCTCCGTCGAGGAGCTGGCCGGTGAGCTGGAGCTCGCGGGGGCGACCGTGCGTCGCCACCTCGATGTGCTGATCCGCGACGGCTATGTCTCCGTCTCGCAGGTGCGAGGGCGCACCGGACGGCCGCGCTACGCGTTCTCGCTGACCGAGGCGGGCGCCGACTTCTTCGGCCACCACTACGTGCGCATCACGCGGCGACTCCTCCACGAGATCGCGTCGATGTCCGCGGAGGACACGGCGGGCCTCGACGGCGCGGGGCTCGCCGACCTGGTCTTCGACCGCATCAGCGACCGCCTCGCCGGCGAGTACGCGCCGCTCGTCGACGGCGCGACCGCGGCGGAGCGCGCACATGACACCGCCCGCCTGCTCGAGGAAGAGGGCTTCGACCTCGAAATCATCGAGGAGGGCCGGAACGTGCGCGTGTTCTGCCGTGACTGTCCGTGCAGGCGGCTGCGGCAGACCGCGAACAGCCTCCCATTCGAGCGCGCACTGGCCCACGGCTGCGACCACGACCGGCGCCTCCTCGAGACGCTGATCGGCGCCAGCCTGGAGCCGTACGAGGGCGGCGACGTGCCCGCCGAGTTCGCGTGCGCGTACGTCGTGCCGGGCTCGTGAACCGTTAGACGGGCCGTGCGAGACCGACTATCATGGAGGCGAGCCGCGCGGCGTTGCCGTGCGCTGCCCTGAGGGGACTGCAATGACCACTCTGTTCGAGCCGCTCACCGGCCTCGTCACCATCACCGACCGCGCCGCCGAGAAGGCGCGCGAGCTCCTTGTCGAGAAGGAGTTGCCGGAGGGCGCGCTCCGCGTCTTCGTCGTCGGCGGTGGCTGCTCCGGCTACCAGTACGGCATGGCGCTGGCCCGCAAGCCCGAGGTCGACGACACCCAGATCGATGCCGCCGAGGGCGTACGCATCCTCGTCGACCCCGAGTCGGTGCCGCTGATCCGTGGCGCCGAGGTCGACTACGTCGACGAGCTGATGAAGTCGGGCTTCACCATCTACAACCCGAACGCCGCCGCCTCGTGCGCCTGCGGCTCCTCGTTCCAGGCGCCCCAGGGCCAGCCCCAGGGCACGCCGAGGGCCTGCACCTAAGCCGACGCGCTGGGTACACATCCCGAGTACACACCATGGGGCCCCGCTTGCGGGGCCTCCTGGTTTCCCGCACGATCGATCGCAGGCCCGGCGTCTGCGGAAGGAGCACGCGATGCAGGCATGGATCGTCGTCGGCTCAGCCGACAACTTCGAGTTGCTGCGAGAGCGCGGCTTCGACGTCGCCGCCTTCAAGGCGTCGCGCACGAAGCAGGCATCCGAGATGGAGCCCGGCGACCGCATCGTCTTCTACCTGACGAAGGTGGTGGAGTTCGGTGGGGTCGTCGAGGTCACGGGCGAGGCGTTCGAGGACGACTCGGACATCGGGCTGCGGTCCGACTCGAAGGAGGGCGAGGCCTTCCCGAACCGCATCCACACGAAGCCGCACCTCATCCCCGAGCAAGGCGACTACATCGACGTGCGCGAGATCACGGACCTGCTGGACAAGACGCGCCGGTTCGGGCCGAAGAAGCTCGGCATGGCGTTCCGCGGCAACCTCCACAAGATCTCGGACGAGGACTACGACACCATCGAGGGGCTGCTGCGGGAGCGCGCGCCCGTCGCCTGACCGCGACGCTGCCGCGCCGGGGCAACCCGTCACGCGGTCCATCGGAGCAACCATGACGCGGCCGCGCCACCCCTTCCTCGACGCGCTCGACCGCGGCGTGATCCTCGCCGACGGCGCGACCGGCACGGAGCTGCTCGCGCGCGGCTGGACGGGCCAGCCCGCCGCCGCCGTGCTCGATGACCGCGAGCTGGTCCGCCAGCTCCACGAGGACTACATCGAGGCCGGCGCGGACCTGATCTTCACCAACAGCTTCACCGCCAACCCGATCCACCTCGGCGACATCGGACTGGCCGACCGCACGCGCGACGTGAACTTCAACGCGGCGCGCATCGCGCGGGACGCGCGCGAAATCCGCGGCGTCGACGTGCTGGTCGGCGGCTCGGTGGGGCCGATCGGCCGGGCGTTCGCGGTCGGCACGGTGACGCCGGAGCGGGCGCATGAGGCGTTCGCGGAGCAGATCGGCGCCCTCATTGAGGGCGGCGTCGACCTGTTGGTGTTCGAGACGTTCCTGTCCCTCGTGGAGGCGCGTGTGGCGCTCGCGGCCGCACGCGAGATCACCGACATACCCGTGGTCGTCGCGCTCAACTTCGTCTCAGCGCTCACCACGTCGGCCGGCGAGGCCATCCCGGAGGTGGTCGCCGCACTCGGCGCCGAGGGGGCGGACGTGGTCGGTGTGAACTGCGGGGTCGGGCCGCGCGCCGCCCTCGACGTGCTCGAACAGATCGCGGCCGCCGATCCGGCGGCACGCCTCTTCGTGATGCCGAACGCAGGGCTCCCGCGCATCACCGGCGGGCGGCCGTTCTATCCCTCGTCACCGGAGTACTTCGCCGACTTCGCGCTCCGTGCGAAGGACCTCGGCGCGGCGATCATCGGCGGGTGCTGCGGCACCACGCCCGCGCACACGCGCGCGATGCGTGCCGCGCTCGACTCCGCTGAGCGGATGCCGGCAACAGTCGAGGTCCTCTCGCGTGGGCCGGTGCTCGCGGTCAGCGACACGCGCGGCGGCGTGGACATCACCGCCACCCCGCCCGCCGAGGAGCCGCCCGAGCCGGATGAGCCCTCGCGCCTGCGGGACAAGCTTGCGGCCGGCCAGTACGTGGTCTCGGTCGAGATCGACCCGCCGCGCGGGCACAACCCGCGCAAAGCGGTCGAGGGCGCCGGCATGCTCCGCGACGCCGGCGCCGACGCGATCAACATCGGCGACTCGCCCATGGCGCGCGTGCGCATGAGCGCGCTCGCCCTGGCGCTCCGCATCGAGCGCGAGGTGGGCATCGAGACGATCATTCACCAGACGACGCGCGACCGGAACCTGATGGCCTTGCAGTCCGACCTGCTCGGCGCGCACTCGCTCGGCATCCGCAACCTCATCGCGCTCACGGGCGACCCGCTGCCCGAGGCGTCACAGTCCTCGGCGGTGTGGGACGTCGACGCGATCGGGTTCGTGCGCATCCTCAAGCGGCTCAACGAGGGTGTGGACTTCGCCGGGAACTCGCTCGGTCGCCCCACCGACTTCTTCGTCGCCTGTGCGGCCAACCCGACAGCCGACGACATCGACATCGAACTGCGGCGCGTACGCGCGAAGCTCGACGAGGGCGGCGACATGCTGATGACGCAGCCCGTCTACGACCTCGCGACGCTGACGGGGTTCTTCGAGCGCCTGGGGCCCGTCGACGTGCCGGTGCTGCTCGGCATCCTGCCGCTGATGTCCTCGCGGCACACGGAGTTCATCCACAACGAGCTCGCCGGCGTGGTCATTCCCGACGACGTGCGCGCGCGCATGCGCAAGGCGGGCGACGCCGGGGCAGCCGCCGGGCTGGAGATCGCGTTCGAGCAGATCGAGGAGACGCGCGACTTCGAATGGGTGTCGGGCATCTATATCATGCCCTCGTTCGGTCGGTACGAGGTGGCGGCGGAGCTGATCGAGCGCGTGCGCGCGACCGCGCCGGTGAGGGCGGGGTAGCGCGGCGCTGCTGGCGAGGGGAGGCGACCAGTGGACCGCCGCTCTCGGCGTCGGCTTCCTGCAGGGGCGAGAACTCGAGTAGGGGCAGTGCCGGTCATCCTGACCGTCGGCCACGGCAACCTGCCGCAGGACGCGCTCGTCCGCCACCTGCAGGGCGCGGGCGTCGAACGCGTCGTCGACGTCCGGTCGAGGCCGTACAGCCGCTGGCATCCGCACTTCAACCGTCGCCGCATCGCGGAGGCGCTGACCGAGGCAGGTGTCGCGTACGAGTGGGAGCCCGCGCTCGGGGGAAAGCCCGAGGACCCTTCGCTCCAGACGCCCGGTGGAGCGCCGGACTACTCGCTGATTGCGCGGCACCCGCCGTTCCGCGATGCCCTCAACCGCCTCGTCGCCACCTCGGCAGAGGCCAGCACGGCGATCATGTGCGCCGAGGGCGACCCGGTGGGGTGCCACCGCACGGTGCTCATCACGCCGCTGCTCGGCGAGCGGGGCGTGACCGTCCGGCACCTGCTCAAGGACGGCTCCGTGACCGACGACGCGCCGACGACGGCACGGCTGCTCTAGCTGACCCGGCGGCGGCGCCGGGGGTCAGCGGCCGCCCTCGGCCTGCACCTCGACGAGCCGTCGCTCCAGGCGGTTGAGCGACTCGCGCGCGGCCCTGAGTTCCGCGATCACCTCGTCGGCCGTGGTTGCCGTCTCGAGCTGGCGCAGGCGCTCCTGCTTCGCCTCGTCGAGGTTGTTGATGACGACCGCGATGAAGAGGTTGATGGTCACGAACGACCCGAGCACGACGAAGCTGAGGAAGTACACCCAGGCGAGCGGGTGCAGGTCCATGGCCACGTACATGATGTCGGTCCAGTCCTCGAGCGTGACGACGCGGAACAGCGAGAGCAGCGAGATGCCGAGGTTGCGCCAGTGCTCCGGGTCGTGCTCGTGGAAGAAGTGGAAGCCGAGGATCGCGTAGATGTAGGTCAGCAGGCTCATGACGGCCACGATGTGCAACATCCCCGGAATGGACCGTACCAGCGTGCTCACGATGAGGCGCAGCTCAGGCATCGCCGAGATCAGCCGCAGCACGCGCAGGAGGCGCGCCATGCGCGCGACCACCGCGAACGGCCCGACCGCCGGGACCAGCGAGAGCACGATGATCGAGAAGTCGAAGACGTTCCAGCCGTCGCGGAAGTACTGATCCGAGCGCGGGGCGAGCGCCAGCATCTTCATCGCCGCTTCCACGATGAAGATGGCCAGCGTGGTCCTGTGCACGACCTCGAACCACGTGAGGTAGTCATCGAGCCGCTCGATGGTCTCGAGTCCCAGCACCACACCGTTGGCGAGGATGAGCGCGATGATGAAGTACTCGAACGGCCTCGATCCGCTGATCCGTCCCGCAAGCTCCCGCATGGTCCGCCTATCCCTTGCTACAGGGCCGGGGCCCCGGCCGTGACGATGTGTCGTTGTTCTGAGTGGCGTGCCCCCCGCGGGACTACCGTGGGATGTCGCAGCCGCAGCGCATTCTACGAACCCATTACAGGCGCATCCTGAATGTGGTGCTCCGTGAGGGTACGACCGAGCGGGCCGAGCTCCGCGCGTTAGCCGTCCGCCCGGAACCACTCCACCGTCGCCGCCAGCCCCTCCTCGAGGCTCGTGCTCGCCTCCCACCCCCACCGATCGCGCGCGCGCGAGGGGTCGAGGTAGACGGCCTGCGGGTCGCCGGGGCGCTCGGGTGCGAAGACCGGCTCGCGGGCGTAGCCAGTGAGGGCAGCGAGGTGGCGGAAGATGTCGAGCGTCGCGGTACCGACACCCGAGCCAACCTCGCATGTCGCGGGCTCGCCGGTGGCGGCGAGGATGGCCGCGTCGACGACATCGTCGACGTAGACGTAGTCGCGTTGCTGGCTGCCGTCGCCGAAGATCCGCGCCGGGGCGCCCATGAGCATGCGCGTGGCGAAGATGGCGACGACGCCGGACTCCCCCGCGGCGTCCTGGCCCGGTCCGTAGATATTGCCGGGCCGCAGCACCGAGAGTTCGAGGCCAAGGTGGCGGCAGAGAGCGCCCAGCTCGTGCTCGGCTGCGATCTTCGAGGCGCCGTAGACCGACTGCGGCTCCACGGGCGTGTGCTCGCCCGCCGGGAGCTCCTCGGGCTGGCCGAAGAGCGCGCCGCCCGTCGAGAAGAAGACGAGCCGCCGCGCGCCTGCGGCGGCGGCAGCCTGGGCGACGTTCACGCTGCCGATCACGTTGACCAGGATGTCCGCGACCGGGTTTCGCATCGAGACGGGTACGGAGGCCTGGGCGGCGAGGTGGAACACGACGTCGGGCCGCGCGTCGGCGACCAACTCCTGGATCGCGTCCGCGTCACGGATGTCGACGAGGTGCTCCGTGACGCCCTCGGGCGGTTCGCGGCGGGGTGGAGTGTTCGAGATCCCGGTGACGGCGCAGCCATCCGCGGCGAGGCGGGCGACGAGGTGGCTGCCGACGAAGCCCGACGAGCCCGTCACCACTGCACGCGCTATCGAACTCACGCGCGCGACTCCTCAAAGCCCGCCGCGTACGAACGGTCCAGCAGCTCGATGACGTGCAGCACCTCGCCGCGCCGGCGCGCGCGCCGCAGCCCGGTCTCGATCTGCATCGTGCAGCCGGGGTTCGACGTGACGACCGTGGATGCGCCGGTGGTCGCGATGTCGGCGAGCTTCGCGTCGAGCACCTCGCGCGACATGGCGGCCTGCACCGTCGAGTAGAGGCCGGCCGCACCGCAGCAGCGGTCGGGCGTCGCCTGCTCGCGCAGGTCGACGCCGGGAATGGCGGCGAGGATGGCGCGCGGCGCCTTGCGGATGCCCTGCGCGTGCGCGAGGTGGCAGGCGTCCTGCAGCGTCACGTCCGTTTCGACGTGTCCGAGGCCGCGCTGGAAGTCCCGTGAGGCGACGAACTCGAGTACATCACGGACGCTCGCCGAGAAGCGCTCGGCGCGCTCTGCCCACTGCTCGTCGTTGCGGAGCAGGCGGCCGTACTCCTTCATCGCGGCCCCACAGCCCGCGGCGTTCACGATCACCGCGTCGACCTCGGCGTCCTCGAACGCCTCGATGTTGCGACGCGCCAGCCGGCGCGCGGCGTCGGCGTCGCCAGCGTGCGCGTGGAGCGCGCCGCAACAGGCCTGCTTCGGCGGCGCGACCACCTCGCAGCCGAGGTGGGCGAGCACGCGCACGGTGGCCTCGTGCGTCTGCGGGTACAGCTCGCCGTGGACGCAGCCCGTGAGCAGCGCCACGCGCGGGCCGTCCCCGCGTCGCTCGGCGAGCTGACCGGAGCGCCGGAACGGCGTGCGGTTGAGTGTCGGCGCCTGCGCCTCGAGGTTGGCGAGCGGTTCGGGCAGGAGCCGCCGGAGCGGTCCTCGCAGCAGGCGTTGCACGCCGGAGCGCGTGTACACGCGCCCGAACCAGAGCGCGGCGCGGAGCACTCTGGGCCGCGCGACGACTTGTCGCAGCACGCGCGCCCGCGTCGCCCACTCGCGCGGGCGGGTCGAGGAGTCGGCCATCACGGAGGCACGCGCGTCCTCCATGATCCGCCCGTACGGCACCGACGACGGGCACGCCGTCTCGCAGGCGCGGCACTGCAGGCAGAGGTCGAGGTGGGAGAGCAGCCTAGGCGTCGGCTCGACCTTGCCCTCGACCACCCCCCGGATCAGGTGCAGACGCCGGCGGGGCGACTCGAGCTCCTGGCCGGTAGCGATGTACGTCGGGCACGCCGGCAGGCAGAAGCCGCAGTGGATGCAGTTCTGGAGGTCGCTGAGCGCGGGGGCGTCGGGGCCCTGGAACCCGCTCGCGCGAGGCACCTCGGGCGGCGCTCCGGCGCTCACAGTCCCACCTCCCAGCGTCCCGGGCTGAGCGTCCCGGTGGGGTCGAACTGCCGCTTCAGCGCGCCCACGAGGTCGCGCGTCGCTGTCCCCAGCGGGTCGATGACCGCTCGGAGCGCCGGCGGCCCCGACTCGACGACGAGGAAGCCGCCCTCGGCCTCGACGTTGCGGCGCAGCACGCGCACCGAGGTCACGTCGATCGCCGGAGCGTGGATCACCACGCTGCCCGCCGCGAGGTGCCCCCACGCCGTGCCGCGGAGCCCGCGTGCCGCCTCGATCGTCGCGGCGATGCGCGTCGCGGGGACGCCGAGCCGCAGCACGACGCCGTCCGGCGAGCCCGCCAGGTCGCGTAGCAGGTCCCACGCACCCGGCGGGGCATCGTCGAGCCCGCCGCCCGAGTGCTCCGTGACATCGCGGACGCGGCTGGTGGCCGCCTCGAGGGCCGACTCGTAGCCCGCGAGTTCGAGCAGTACGTGCGCGTCGTCGGGCAGCCCGAGCCGTGCCGCGGCCTCCGGTGCGACGACGGAGAGCGCGCGCGTCGGGAGCGCGGCATCGCGGAGCTCGATGGCGAGCCGGGCGGCGTCGCGCACGCTCGGTCGCCGGACCGCGAAGGAGCGCGTCGCGGGAGGCAGCGGCACGAGCTTGAACGAGGCCTCGACGATCACGCCGAGCGTGCCGAGCGCGCCCGTGTGCAGGCGGTGCAGATCGTAGCCGCTCACGTTCTTCACCACGCGGCCGCCAGACCGCACGAGCGAGCCGTCGGCCAGCGCCACCTCCATCCCGATCACGAGGTCGCGGGCGGCCGGCATGTGGCCCCGCCACGCGCCGGGGCGCGCCGTCGCCAGCAGGCCGCCGATGGTCACGTCATCGCCGGGCGGGGGGTCCGCCGGGAGGTACTGGCCGTGCTCGGCGAGGTGTGCGCGCAGGGCGCGCAACGTCATCCCGGCCTCAACCTGCACCGTCATGTCCGCGGGCTCGTAGTCCACGATGCCGTCGAGGCCGCGCATGTCGAGCGCGACGTCGTAGCGGTCGATGGGACGGCCCAGGTCGAGCGCAGTGCGGTTTCCCTGCGGTACGACGGCAAGCCCGGCCTCGGTAGCCGATGCGAGCAGGTTCGCGATCTCCTCGCGCGTGCGGGGCTGCTGCGCGATCTGCGGCGCTGCGCCGTCGATGGGGTAGTCGGGCGCCGCGCGCCGCCCGTCGGCGGGCAGCGCCTCGCTCAGGTCGACGGTTCCCGAGGTCATCGTCGCTAGATGTACACGCCGGGCGTGGCGAGGTGGCCGCGCATCTCGGCAGCATGGCCGGAGGCGCAGCCGTGCCCGGTCGGGAGCACCTTGCAGGGGTTGAAGCGCTCGCCCGCGCCGAAGCCGAGGCGCAGCCGCTCCATAGAGTCGAGGTCGGCGTCGCTGAAGATCCACTCCATGTATGAGCGCTTCTCCAGGCCGATGCCGTGCTCGCCGGTGATCGAGCCCCCTGCTTCGACGCAGACGCGCATGATCTCGCCGCCGAGCTCGAGCACGCGCTCGGTCGCGCCCTCGTCGAGTTCGTTGAACATGATGTTGGGGTGCAGGTTGCCGTCGCCGGCGTGGAAGATGTTCGCGCAGCGGAATCCGTACTCGTCGGCCAGCGCGTTGACCTGCGACATCACCTCGGGCAGCCGCGTGCGCGGCACCACGCCGTCGAGGATGTAGAAGTTCGGAGAGCTTGCCCCGATCGCGCCGATGCCGCCCTTGCGGCCCTCCCAGAGGCCCTCGCGCTCCTCGGCCGACTCGGCCACGCGCAGCTCGCGTGCGCCCGCTTCCTCGCACGCCGCGACGACGCTCGCGGCGTCGGCGGCCACGGCCTCCGGCAGGCCCTCGACCTCAAGCAGCAGCACGGCGCCGGCGTCGAGCGGGTAGCCGACGTGCATCTGCGGCTCGACGATGCGGATGATCTCCTGGTCCAGCATCTCGACCGCGACGGGCACGACGCCCCCGCTGATGATCGCCGAGACGGCCTCCGAGGCGGCCTCGACGCTGTCGAAGATGGCGAGCATCGTGCGCACCTCGTGCGGGAGTGGGGTGAGGGCGACGCAGATCTGCGTGACGATCCCGAGGGTCCCCTCGGAGCCGCAGAAGACGCCGCGCAGGTCGGGGCCCGGTACGTCCGCCTGGCGGCCTCCGAGCCACGTTGCGGTGCCGTCGGCGAGCACCACCTCGACGCCGAGCACGTGGTTGACGGTGCTGCCGTGCGCGAGTGTGTGCGGTCCCCCAGCGTTGGTGCCGACGTTCCCCCCGATGGTGCAGATGCGCTGCGAGGAGGGGTCGGGCGCGTAGCGCAGGCCGTGGGGCTCGCACGCCGCCTGCAGGTCGAGGTTGATCACCCCCGGCTCGACGACCGCGATGCGGTTCGCGGCGTTCAGCTCGACGATGCGCCGCATGCGCGTCATGGCGACCACGACCCCGCCCAGCACGGGCACCGCGCCCCCGGCCAGCCCCGTGCCAGACCCTCGAGGCACCACCGGCACGTCGTGCTCGTTCGCGATACGGACGGCCGCCGAGACGTCGGCGGTGGAGCCGGGGAAGACGACGGCGTCGGGCCGCGCGCGCTCGATCGTCGCGTCGTACTCGTAAGCGATCAGGTCCTCGGGGAGGTGCAGCACGTGCGCATCGCCGAGGGCGTCGCGGAGGTCACGGATCAGCGCTTCGTTCGTCATCGCGTAGGAGTGTAGCAGCGGGAGCCGCCGCCGGTTGCGGCGCTGGCTACCCCTCCACGCCTGGCCCGCAGACCTCGCCCGCAGGGGTCACGACCACGTCCGCGTACTCGCCGCCGTGCAGCGCCGCGCCGGGCGCGACGAGGGCGCGCCGCAGTGTCACCCCCTCGAGCGTGGCCCCTGCACCGACCACTGTCTCGGCGAGGTCGCTCGCCTCGACGCGCGCCACCTCGCCAATGCGTACCGGGGCGTGCAGCGCCGAGTCGGTCACGACCGCATGGGGTGCGACTGCGATCTCGTCGGCGGCGCGCGCAAGGAGGCGCGACTGCGCGTGCAGCAGGCCCTCGATCGTGCCGCCGTCGAGCCACTCGCCGTCGAGGAGCCACCCGCGTACGTCGTGGCGCTCGGCCAGCATCGCACCGACGGTCGCGGTGAGGTCGGACTCGCCCTTCGCGTTGATGAACGGGTCGGTGCGTACGCGCTCGACGGCCGCGGGCGCGAGCGCCCACAGCCCGACCAGCGCGAGGTCCGAGCGTGGGTGCTCGGGCTTCTCCTCGAGGTCCACGACACGGTCGCCGTCGAGCACGGCCACGCCGAACGCGCGCGGGTCCTCGACGGACTGGAGCAGGAGCCCGGCCGTCGCGCCGCCGGCGTCGAATCCGTCGAGGAGCCCCGGGTCGACGCCGGTGAGCACCGTATCCACGGCCAGCACCACGACCGTGCGGCCGTGGAGGGCGTCGCCGACCGAGGCGACGGCGTCGCCGGGGCCTCGCGGCTCGCGCTGCACGGCGACGGACACGCGGAGATCGGGCGGTGCGTCGGACTCGACGTATTCGCGCGTGCGGTCATCTTCCGGGCCGGTGACGACGGCGACCTCGCCGAGGCCGAGGTCGCGCATGAGGTCGAGCGCGTAGGCGATCAGCGGGCGGTTGAGCAGCGGCACCAGCGGCTTGGGTGTGGCGGGCGTGAGCGGCCGCAGGCGCGTGCCGAGACCAGCCGTGAGCACTACCCCCAGCGGCTCCATCGAGGCCTCCTCGCGCCGCCCCGACAGCATCGCACCGCCCGCGCGTGAGCGTCGACGCGCCACGGTCGCCGCCCATGCCGCTGGTATGCTGGCGGCGATGACGAACCCGGCGCTGGAGCTGACGGCGGACATCGAGAACCCGGCGCTCAAGGAGTGGGCGGCGGTGAACCGCGCGCTGCTGGAGGGCCGCCAGATCATCGACCTGCGCAAGGGCGGCATCCGTGAGGAGGGCCACCGCTTCCGCATCCGCGCGCTGCGCTTCTGGCTCTACGACAGCTTCGAGCACCAGCGCCCCGAGCTGCTCCTCCCCGCCGCTTCGGACCTCCTCGACGCGGCCGTCGCCGCCTCGCCGCCCGCGGGCACGCTGCGGTTCGACGGCTGGGCGGAGATCGTCGAGAGCGCCGCGCTCACCGAGCCGGAGCAGGTCGAGGCGCTCCGGGGGCTGCACGTCTGGACCCCGGACTACGCGACGCAGCGCTTCCGCTGGCGTCCGAAGGCGCCGCTGCTCGTCCTCGTGCTGCGGGTGCACCGCCTGCACGACCCGATTGAGGCGCCGCTGCGCGGCGAGTACGCGAGCTGCACCTCGTGGGTGCCGATGCTCGACGTGCCGCCTGACCCCGGCGCCCTCGCCTCGACGCCCGTGCTCGACGACGAGGCATTCGCGCTGCGCGTGGGGGAGCTGCGGGCGGCGCTGCCCGGCGTCGCGTTCGAGACACCCTCGGCCGCCGTCGGGGCTGGGTCGGGCCGGTGACGGCCGACACCGACGAGGCGGTCCTGGCTGCGAACGCGGCCTTCTACAGCGCCTTCGCCACGCGCGACATGACGGCGATGGACGATCTGTGGGCGCGCGAGGCCCCTGTAGCCTGTACACACCCGGGCTGGCCCGTGCTGACCGGCCGCGACGACGTGCTCGCGAGCTGGCGCGGCATCCTTGAGAACCCCGCCGCGCCGAACATCCAGGTGACCGAGACCGTGGTGCATCGTATCGGCAATGCCGCGCTCGTCTTCTGCCTCGAGGTGGTCGACGGCGGCCCGGTGGCGGCGACCAACGTGTTCGTCCGCGAGGGCAATGCGTGGCGCATGGTCCACCACCACGCGGGCCCCGTGACGACCGTCATGCGTACGCGCTTCGCCGGCCCGGTCGCGCCCGCACCGGACCGCCGCAACTAGCGAGGACCGTCGGAGCGTCGCTACCCGATCGGGAGCGCGAGGTCCGTGATCACCTCGGCGTTGGGGAGACGCGTCAGCGCCTCCGGCGAGACCTGCAGCTTCGTCGACCGGTCGCCGCCGCCAACGATCACCGAGTCGAGCTCCAGGACGCGTGTGTCGATGTAGATCGGCAGGTCATCGGGCAGGCCGAACGGCGTGACGCCACCGATCAGCATGCCGGTCAGCTCGGCGGTCTCCTCGGCCGAAGCGAACGACGCCTTGCGCGTCTCCAGCAACGGCCGCACGGCGTGGTTCACGTCGAGCCGGGTGTTGGCGAGCACCACGCACGCGCAGAACCGCCGCTCGCCGCGCTTCGTCACGACGACGATGGTGTTGCCCGACACCTCGAGCGGGTAGCCGTAGTGCTCGGAGAACGCGGCCGTGTCCGCGAGGTCCGGGTCGACCTCGATCACCTCGTACGCCTCCCCGGCTGCGTCGAGGGTGGCGCGGGCGCGGGCGCCCGGGTCGGCTGAGGTAGCGGGAGCGGCATCGGTCATCCGGTGTAGTCCTTGTGTGGGAACTGGGCGTCGTGCTGCTCCTGGCACTCGCGGCAGACGTTGTGGGCGCAGCGCACGCACGCGCCGAGCGTCATCGCCCGGCAGTGGTAGCAGCGGCCCTCGCGCGGCGTGTCCCGGTACGGCACGGAGGTCACGATACCAGAGCCGTATGGAGCGGCCGTGTCGTTTTCGTCCGGCTGTCGTTGCCCACTCGATACAGCGCCGAAGCGCGGATAAGATGGACGGCTAGAGGAGGCGCCTCGATGGTGATTCACGCAGGCAAGGCCGATTACCGCAACGCATTCTCCGGTCTGGAGTTCCCCGCGTCGAAGATCGAGGTCGTTCGCCGCTCACGGATGAAGGGTGGCATCGACCGCGAGGTCTTCGCCGTACTCGACTCGATCCCGAACCGCTCCTACCGCGGGATGGAGGAGCTCGAGGAAGCCGTACGCTCGGTCTACGTCGCCCGCGGCGAGCCGGCCGAGGAACTCCCTGTCTAGCCGCCCGCCGGGCCGGCCCGCACCGTGAGTGAAGACGCGCCACGCGACATCGGCGCCGTGATCGGCGTCATCCTCGGCGTCGACCCCGACCGCTTCGACGCCATTCGCGACTTCTACGTGGAGACACTCGGCCTGCCGACGCGCACGGACCGGCCGGGCCATGTCAACTTCCAGTGGGGTAACACCCGTCTCACCATCAGCGCGCACAGCGAGGTCCGCGGCCTCAGCGACGAGCCGCGCCGCACCATGCTCAACCTCGCCGTCGAGGACATCGACGCCGTCGCCGCACGGCTGCGCGCCGCGGGCGTGACGTTCATCCGCGAGCCGAGCGCCGAGCCGTGGGGCGGCAGCATCGCCACGTTCGAGGACCCCGACGGCAACACGCTGCAGCTCATGCAGCGCCCGCTCGGCATGGCCTAGGCCCGATACCTCAACGCACGAGGGTGATGAGCACCGTCAGCGTCAGCACGCTCAGCAGCGTCGACGTGACGACCGAGCGGGTCACGAACTGCGGGCGCGCCGAGAACTCGGTCGCGAGGATCGTCGCGAACACCGCGGTCGGCATGCCGCCGAGCACGATCAGGACGCGCTGCGTCATCCCGTCGATGCCGAGCAGGTACGTTGCGCCGAGCGCGACCGCCGGGCCGATGGCGAGCCGTAGCACCGCCGCTGCGCCGGTGTCGACGAGGTCGCCGCGTCCTCCGAGCCCTCGCCCGAGTTGCAGGCCGAGCACGACGAGCATGACGGGCACGGCCGCTCCCGCGAGCGACTCGGCCGGCGCGGCGATGGTGACGGGCAGCTCGACGCTGAAGCCGCTGACCGCAAGGCCCGCCGCCGCCGCGTAGAGCACGGGGAAGCGGAACGGCGCGATGAGCGCGTCGCGCGCCGACCCGCCGGCCATCGAGGCGACCGCGACGCTGGCGGACGCGGCGAGCGTCGCGACGGTGATGAAGTGCACCACGGCTACCTCGAGCCCGGCGTCGCCGAAGGCGAGCAGCGTGACGGGCAGGCCCATGTTCCCGGCGTTGATCGAGGTGACGGACAGGGCGAGCCCGGCCCGCAACGAGGGCTCGTGCCGCCTGGCCGTCGACCAGGCGACGGAGAGCGCGTAGCCGGCGAGGAACGCGATAACGGCGACGCCGACGATGCGGACCGAGAGCGCCGCCGGCAGCTCGGTGTTCGACAGCGAGTGGAAGACGAGCGCGGGCGTGAACAGGAAGAACACGATCGAGGCAATCGGCTCCACCGGAATGGGGCGGTAGCGGTCGAGCGCGCCGGCGAGCGCGGCCACCAGCACGACCGGCAGGATCACGTTCAGGAAGACTTCGACCATCGCGCCGAGCGTCGACGCCTCGGACGCTGCGGGCAAGCGCCTGGGCCACGGGGCGAGCGTGCGCGCGTCGAGTGCTACAGTGCGGGCGAGGCGAACGCGAACCCACTCCGGGGAAGGGGCCGAAGATGGACGTCAGCGTGCGCGACAACGGGCCGTACGTGATCCGCGGCGAGGACGTGAAGGTCCTTGACGCAGAGGGCAACGAGTTGCCGTGGGAGGGTCGCGGAGTGGCGCTATGCCGCTGCGGCCAGTCCGACATGAAGCCGTTCTGCGATGGTACGCACAGCCAGATCGGCTTCGAGAGCGCCCCGCGCCCCTCGTAGCCCCCAACGTGCGGTGACCGCTTCGTGAGCGACAACCGCGGGCCGATCGAGACCATCAGCGCCGTCACGCTGGCCGTGACGGACATGGCGCGATCGTTCGCGTTCTACGAGTCGCTGGGGTTCCGGCTGCGCTACGGCGGCCCGGACGCCGCCTTCACGAGCTTCGAGCTCCACGACAGCTACGTGAACCTGCAGCCTACGCCGACGCCGCCCACGCCGGGCTGGGGCCGCGTCATCCTCCACGTCGAGGATGTCGACGCCATCCATGCGCGCGCGATTGAGCTGGGCTACAAGCCGGAGATGGAGCCGAGGGACGCGAGCTTCGGCGAGCGCTTCTTCCACCTCCGTGACCCCGACGGCCACGAACTGAGCTTCGCCCGGCTGCTGAGCGAGATCTACGGCGAGTAGCGGCGCCCGCTAGCCCTCGTGCGCGATGACGAGCTGCGCGAGCTTGTCGGGGCGCTCCAGCTCGACGAAGTGGCCCGCGCCGTCGATGACCTCGAGGCGCGCGTTGGGCAGATAGTCCGCGTACATCCGGCCGGCCTCGAGCGGTACGATGCGGTCCTCGGAGCCCCAGACCACGAGGGTCGGCGTCTCCACCGTGGGCAGCAGGTGCGGCAGCGCCGCGTTGTGCATGTAGGGCTTCCACGTCACGCGCGTCGTCATCTCGCGGCAGAGGTCCCAGGCCAGCAGTTGATCGAGCTCGACCTCCGCGCCGAAGTGCTCCTCGAACGCCTCATCGCTCGCGAAGCCCAGTCGCACGTAGTCCTGGTGGTTCACGAGGAACTGGTCGGCGATCTCGCCATCCTTGGGCTTCACGCCCATCGCGCCGACCAGGGTGAGGCGATAGATGCGCGCCTGCGCGACCGTGGCGAGCTCGGCGGCGACATAACCGCCGAACCCCAGCCCGAGGATGCTCGGGCGGTCGAGGTCGAGCGCGTCGAGGAGCGCACCTGTGAGCACGGCAATGTCGCGGACGTTGCGTGCCCACTCGGGCCGGTCGGACGCGCCCCAGCCAGGCAGGTCAGGCACGTACACGGTGAACCGCTCGGCGAGGCGGTCGAAGCACGGGGTCCAAACGTGGACGCCGATGTCGTGGTGGAGGACGACGAGGGGGTCGCCGGAGCCGGCGCTGCGGACGAGCACGTCGCCACCGGCAACGGTCACGGTGCGTTCCTCGTGCGTGGTCGCCGTCGTCATGCCCTCTCTCCTCATCACGAGGGCGTCACCATACACCGCAGTGGCTCGCGCCGGCTCGCCGCGCGCCAGGCGTGCGCGTTCGCGTACACTCCCACGGGCGGAGGCGCACCATGACCACAGGCGACGCGACACGCGAGACGACGGCTGTGCACGCGGGCGAGGCGAGCGCCGAGACCGGCGGCGCGGTCACGTCGGCCGCGGTCCACTCCGGGCCGGACTGGGAGAGCGCCACGGAGGCAGTCCTCGCCTCGCTCGCCGAGGCCGCCAAGCCCGACCTCGGCCTCGTCTTTATTGACTCGCGGTTCGCCGACCACTACGGCGACGTGCTCGCGCGGCTCCGCAAGGGCACCGGCGTCGCCAACCTCGTCGGCGCGAGCGGCGAGGCGGTCATCGGCCCCGGCGTCGAGGCGCAGATCGAACCCGCCGTCTCGTTTCTCGGCCTCTCGCTCCCCGGGCTCGAGGCGACCACCATCTCACTACCCACCGGGGCGCCACTCGAGCCCGCGCTGGAGCGCGTCGCCGCAGCCGGCGCGCGCGCGTGGCTGATCTTCGCCGACCCGTTCAGCATCGACGGCGAGCCGCTGGTGCGGGCCATCGAGGGGCGCGCACCCGACGTACCGCTGCTCGGGGGCCTCGCCTCCTCGCACGACATGCGCGGCGGCGCGGCCGTCTTCTCAGGCGGCGAGGTGCAGGCTGGTGGCGCGGTGCTCGTGGGGCTGAAGGGCGACTTCAACCTCCACTCGATCGTCGCGCAGGGCGCCGAGCCGATCGGCCAGCCGTGGACGGTCACCGCGTGCGAGGGGAACATCGTGCGCGAGCTCGGCTCACGGCCCGCGCTCGAGGTGCTGCAGGACACGCTCGCGTCGCTCGACCCGGAGACGCGCGCACGCGCGCAGCGCAACCTCCTCGTCGGCCTCGCGATGGACGAGTACCGCTACCAGCACGGGCGTGGCGACTACCTCATCCGCAACATCATGGGTGGCGACCGCGAGAGCGGAGCGATTTCGGTCAACGCTATCCCGCGCGTCGGCCAGACGTTCCAGTTCCAGTTCCGCGACGCGGAGGCCGCCGACGAGGACCTGCGGGCGCACCTCCAGATCCTGAAGCAGCGGCTGCTGCCGGGCGAGACGGTCGTCGGCGCGGTGCTCTGCGCCTGCAACGGCCGAGGCCAGGGCCTGTTCGGCACGCCGCACCACGACGCGCAGGCGCTCGCCGACGCCCTCGGGCCGGTGCCGACTGCTGGCATCTTCGCCAGCGGCGAGATCGGCCCGGTGGCAGGCACGACGTTCCTGCACGGCTTCACGGCGAGCATCGCGCTGCTCACCGCGCGCGCCCGCTAGCCGCACTCGCACGCTACGAGACGGCGTCGAGGCGCGATGGTGCAGGTCACGGTCACGTTCGCGCTCGAACCCGAGATCGCCGACCGCATCCGCGCCGTTGACCCCTCCATTCGCGTACGCGTGCTCAACGAGGCCGGGCTCGGCGCGCTGCAGGGCGCGGGCCGCTTCCCGAGCCAGCGACAGGCGGCGACCCCCTTCGCGGAGATCGAGGGCGCTCTTGGTGATTCCGAGGTGCTCTTCGCCTACTGGGGGGACGCGCTGGAGCAGCTCGTTCGTCCCGACGCGTACCCGCCCTCGCTGCGCTGGGTGCAACTCTTCACGGCAGGTGCGGAGCGCGTCGACCCGGCGCTGGTCGACGACTGCGGCCTGACGGTCACGACGGTGACGGGGATGCACGCTGTGCCCATCGCCGAGTTCGTGCTGACCTACATGCTGATGTTCGCCAAGGGCTGGCCCGCGCTGCTGCGCAACCAGCTGGCGGTCTCGTACGACCGCTCGGTCGTGCCCGAGGACCTCGAGGGCAAGACGGTCGGCATCATCGGCATGGGCGCGATCGGCGCGGCCGTCGCGACACGAGCGCGCGCGCTCGGCTGCCGCGTGCTCGGCATGCGCCGCTCGTTCACGGCGCGCGGCCTCGACGCCGTCGCCGACGAGGCTGTCCCGCCGTCGGACCTCGACTACCTCCTCAAGGAAAGTGACTTCGTCGTGCTCGCTGCACCACTGACCGAGGAGACGCGCAACATGATCGGCGCGGAGCAGCTGCGGCGGATGGGGCCTCGGTCGTACCTGCTCAACATCGCGCGCGGCGAGCTGGTGGAGGAGCAGGCGCTCATTGACGCGCTGCGCGAGGGCGTCATTGGCGGCGCAGCCCTCGACGTGTTCCACCGCGAGCCGCTGCCGCCGAAGAGCCCGCTGTGGGGACTCGACAACGTGATCCTGACGCCGCACCTCACCGGCGGCCCCGGCGACTACGCCGCGCGCGCCACCGCCATGTTCTGCGACAACCTCGCCCGCTACCTCGCCGGCGAGCCCCTCCGCAACGTCTACGACCCGGCTCGGGGGTACTGAGCCTCTGGTCTGCTCGCCCTTGGAAGAATGTTGGCGGATCTGGCTCCCTCTCCCGCACTGCGGGAGAGGGCGGGGGGTGAGGGTCCGGCCGGCTCCTCGCAGCCTTCTCACACCGCGGGCAGACCCCCTCACCCTGACCCTCTCCCCCGCAGACGGGGGCGAGGGGATCGGATCCGCGGGCTGAAGGCACGTGACCGTCGCTCGCGGTAGGCTGGCCGCCATGGTCGACCCTGAACTCCTCGCCCGCCTCGCCAACGCCGACTCGCTGCACATCGGGCTCGTGTCCGACACACACATCCCCGAGGCCGGGGAGACGCTGTACCCGCAGGTGTTCGAGGCGTTCGAGGGCGTCGACTGCATCCTCCACGCCGGGGACATCCACGACATCTCGCTCATCGACCTGTTCAGCGAGGTCGCGCCGACGTTCGTCGCGCGCGGGAACGGCGACGACGGCTCGGGCGGGCGGCCCGTGCAGCCCGAGGACCCGAGGCTGCGCGAGGGCTGGTTCCTGGAACTGGCCGGGCTGCGCGTCGGCATCGCCCACACGGTGCCGGTCCCGGACATCGGGCGGTGGACGCTGGAGGCGGCGATGGAGCGCTACTGCGGCCGCACGGACCTCGACGTGATGGTGTTCGGCGACACCCACACCGAGCAGGCCGAGGTGGTGCGCGGCGTGCTCTGCGTGAACCCCGGCTCGCCGACCCTGCCCCGCAACTACGAGCGGCTCGGCACCATCGCCTTCCTCGATATCGCCGACGGCACGGCGACCGTGGACATGCGGCAGCTGACCGAGGACGGCCACGAGCCGTTCGACTGGTCGACCTGGAAGCGTCCGCTCTAGCCCATCCCTCGGCGCATCGTGTCGACGCCCTCGCGGGAGGTATACCCTGCACGCCGGAGCGAGCGGGAGGCGCACGATGGTGGACTACGACGCACGCACGGCGCTCGTCGTCGTCGACGTGCAGAACGACTTCGCGCACCCCGACGGCTCGCTCTACGTGAACGAGGCCGGTGACGCGATCGTCGCCGTCAACGAGGAGATCGAGCGCGCCGTGGCGGCGGGCGCGGTCGTCGCGTACACGCAAGACTGGCACCCCGAGCACACGCCGCACTTCGCGCAGGACGGCGGCATCTGGCCCGTCCACTGCGTCGGCGACTCGTGGGGCGCGCAGCTCCATGACGACCTGACCGCGCTCGACGAAGCCCCACGCGTCCGCAAGGGCGTGGACGGCGAGGACGGCTACTCGGGCTTCACCGTCCACGATGTCGAGCGCGACGAGGACGCGCCGACGGAGCTTGAAGGCCTGCTGCGCGAGCGTGGCGTCGAGCGCGTCGTGGTCGTCGGACTCGCGACCGACTACTGCGTGCGCGACACGGCGCTCGACGCGGCGCGGCTCGGCTTCGAGACCACCGTGCTGACGCGCGCGATCCGTGCCGTGAACCTCGAACCCGGCGACGGCGAGCGGGCGATCGAGGCGATGCGCCTGGCAGGCGCGAGCATCGAGTGAGCGCGGCCCACGACCGCGAGGCGGCCGCGGGCGTCGACCTCGCGCTGTTCACCGACCTCTACGAGCTGACGATGCTCCAGTCCTACCAGGAGCACGGCCTCCACGCGCCCGCGACCTTCGAGCTGTTCGCGCGGACGCTGCCCGAGGGCCGCAACTACCTGCTGGCGTGCGGACTCGACTCGGCGCTCGCGTACCTCGAAACCCTCGAGTTCGGGGCCGAGTCGCTCGCGGTGCTGGAGCACGTGGGCTTCCCGGCGAGCTTCCTCGACTGGCTCGGGGAGCTGCGGTTCACGGGCGACGTGTGGGCAATGCCCGAGGGCACCCCGGCGTTCTGCAACGAGCCGTTGCTGGTGGTGGAGGCCCCGCTGCCGGAGGCGCAGGTCGTCGAGACGTACCTCATCAATCAGGTGCACTTCCAGACGCTCGTCGCCTCGAAGGGCGCGCGCGTCGTCACTGCCGCGGCCGGGCGGCCCGTCGCCGACTTCGGCGGGCGGCGCGCCCACGGCACCGACGCCGGGCTCACGGCCGCCCGCGCGATGTACCTCGCCGGCATGGCGTCGACCTCGAACGTGGCGGCAGGCACGCGCTACGGCATCCCCGTGACCGGCACGATGGCGCACAGCTACGTGCAGGCCCACGGCGAGGACCATGCAGCGTTCCGCGACTTCGTCGCCACGCACCCCGAGACCACGCTGCTCGTCGACACGTTCGACACGCTCGAGGGCGTGCGCACGGTGGTCACGCTGGCCGAGGAGCTCGGCGACGCGTTCCGCGTGCGCAACATCCGGCTCGATTCGGAGCCGCTGGGCGAGCTCGCGGTCGAGGCTCGGCGCATCCTCGACGCCGGCGGGCTGACCTCGGTGCGCATCATCGCGAGCGGCGGCCTCGACGAGCACGGCGTCGCAGGCCTCGTCGCCTCGGGCGCGCCGATCGACGCCTTCGGCGTCGGGACGCGCGCGGTGACATCCTCGGACGCGCCGACGTTCGACGCCGTCTACAAGCTGGTCGCGTACGACGGTGAGGGGCGGATCAAGCACTCCCCGGGCAAAGCCACGCTGCCCGGCCGCAAGCAGGTCTTCCGCCAACGCGACGCCTCGGGCGTCGCGACGCGCGACATCCTCGGACGCGCCGACGAGCGCCACGAGGGCGAGCCGCTGCTGGTGCAGGTCATGCGCGGCGGCGAGCGCCTGCCGGCCGGCGAGGGCTCGCTGGAGCAGGCGCGTGAGCGCGCCGCCTCGGAGACTGCGCGGCTGCCGGAGCGGCTCAGAGGGCTCGACGACGCTTCGTCGCCGTACGAGGTGGTGGTGAGCGACGCGCTGCGCGCCGATGCCGCGAGCCTCGGGCGGGAGTGGAACGACTAGCTCTCGACGTACTCGCCGCCGCGCAGCTCCACGCGCGCCTCGACACCGTCGATCGCTCGCAGCCGCTCGTCCAGCTCCCGGAACGCCGGGGACGCGCACCAGGCCACGGCTGCCTCGCTCGACTCCCACCAGCTCGTGAGCAGCACCGAGCGACGCGAGATCCATCGGTGCATGCGCACGCAGCCGGGGGCCGCGCGGCCGTCGCGGTCGAGGCGGCGTGCGAGCCAGAAGGCGCGCGGCATCGAGCGCACGCGCGGGAGGTGCCAGGCGGTCAGCAGCAAGACAGGGGCCGTCGGCTGAGTCATGCGCCGAAGGTAGCACTCATCCGAACTCGCCGAGGATGTGCGCCAGGAGCCGCAGCAGCCGCCACCCGTCGCGGACGGCGTGGCGCAGGTTGCCGGGGTCGGGCTCGACGTGGTCGAAGAGGTCGAGGCGGTGATAGAGCGCCGGCTCGTGGTCCGCAACGAGCGCCTCGGACTCGACCCACGGCACGAACCGGTCGGCGCGGTCGTGCAGCAGGTAGAGCGGCGCCCGCAGCCCGTCGATGTGGTCGCTCGGGCTCACCCCCTCGAGGTTCGCAAGCGCGGCCGGCGCGAGGCCGGCGAGGAACGCCTCGGCTTCCTCGATGGTCGCCTCGTCGCCGAGGGCCTCGAAGGAGGCGCGCCCGGGGTCGTCGAGCGAGGCGCGGAGCGTGTTGTCGACGGCGCGCTCGGAGATGCGGGCAGGGTCCCACGGCTCGACGCCGTCGGGTCCGCGGAAGCTCTCCGAGAGCACGGAGGCGGCGAGGCTCGATGCGTCGTAATACGGCCCGATGGCGACGACGAAGCCGACCTCGCCCGCCACTTCCGGCTGCGCCGCGGCGACGATGGTCAGCGAGCCTCCCGCGGAGAGCCCGACGTACCCGACGCGGTCGTCACGGACGCGCGGATGCGCGGCGAGCGCGTCGAACGCTGCGGTCAGGCGCCCGATCTCGACGGGCAGCACGACGGCGGCGTCGAGATCCTCGGACTGCGTGAGCAGGACGGCGAAGCCGATGCGCGCGAGGCCCTCGGTGAACCGCACCACGCGCTCGTCGTCCGCCTCGGCGGGGTCCGCGCCGAGCGCGAGGATGAGCCCCGGCACCTCGCCGTCGCCGGCGGGGAGTGTGAGCACGCCGCGTCCGCCCTCGGCGTAGTCGAGCGTGGTGGTCGAGGGGTCGCCGCTGAACCACGTGATCGGGCGGCCGGGGAGGCCGAACACCACGTCGGCGGTGAACGTCGTCGCGCGCCACCAGTCGTGCGCCGTGGGCAGGGCGGCGAGGACGAGCAGCAGCGCCACGACGCGGGCGAGGAACCGCACCCGGTGCGCGATCGGCCACTCGTCCATGCGTCGAGGCGCGAGTCGGCGGGGGTCGAGGCGGCGCATGCCGCGATGGTACGTCGGGGATCGTCCGGGCGGGGGTGTAACTCAGGGTAGAACGCGCGTTCGCAGGCCGCTATACTCGCCCGCGGCGGGGTTGGTCGGGGGGACCACCAATGACTCGAACCGTCTTTCTCAGCTTCGCGGCCGAGGATCAGTGGCTGGCGAGCGCGTTGCGCAGCGAGGCGGAGCACCGGGGCGGAGGCCTCGAATTCCGCGACTCCGCGGTCTGGGAGCCGTTCGGGCGCGCGCGGCGAGCGCACGTCGAGCGATTGCTCCGGGCGTGCTCCGCGACGATCTGCCTGGTCGGCAAAACGACGTGGCGCAGCGACGCGGTGAACTGGGAGATCCGCAAGAGCAGGCAGCTCGGTAAGCGCGTCATCGCCGTCCGGCTCTCACCGGACGTGTCGCGCTTCCCGGAGGCGTTGATCAAGCCCGGCGTGACGGTGTTGCCTCGCGACATCGAGGAGGTCGCCCGCGCGCTCGATGTCGCGGCGTGAGACTCCGGGACGCTAAACGTTCCGGCGACTCTGCGACGTTCGGAGTGCGCGAAGCTGCTTAGGGCGATCGGGCGAGCGTCGGAGCTCGCTCCTGCTCAGCATCGGATCCAACGGGCTTCGAGTCCGACTGGACGGGATGGAGCCGGAGTTCGACGCGACAGTCGAGGCCAATGGCCACGGCGACGATGCTCTTCAGGGTGAGGTTGTCGTTGCCTCGCAAGATCTGGTTCACGCGTGCGCGGCTGACGCCCATGGCCCGGGCGAGGTCCGCCTGCGTCATCCCACGCTCTTCCATGCGTGCAACGATCTGCTCGCCCACTTCGATCGCGGCCTTGGCGAACTCGTAGTCCGGATCCCCCTGGAACTCATCGATCCAGTCCTGCAGCCTGACCATGACTCGCCTCTCACTCGCCGATCTCGCTCCGTAGCTCGCTACGAAGGCGTTCGCCTCTGTTCAGTTCACGCCTGGGCGTCTGGCTTGATTTCTTTGTGAAGCCATGCAACAGGACGATCCGCCTTCCCGATGCGTAACACCAGAACACCCGCTGTTGCCCCGACCTGAACTCCAGGAAGTCGTAGCCGGTAAGGGGAGTGGATTTCGCCGGATTGTAGAGCGGTCCATGGTCCGCCACTCGCTCGAGGTGTGCCGCGAGTACGGCGCGATCCTTGCGAGCAAGTCCCGTGAGGAAGTCCACGATCGAACTGGTGCCGCCCCGCCGTTCGTAGAGCGACAGCGAGAACTCGGCTCCCTCATGGAACGGTCTCAGGGGCAATGTTAAGTCCTGACTTGACAGACTTCAAGCGTGAGCCATTGCACGGGTGGGGGCTGGAGTGGCTAACCGCCCAGGATCACGTCGAGGGACACGGGCCCGGCGCCGCCGATCATGAGCGCGAGGAGGGCGACGACCATGAGGATGTCGAGTTCGTAGCCCTGCGCGTTCTCGTTGCCCGCGAACGGCAGGCGCAGCTTCACCGCGTTCACCCACGTCGCCACCAACATGCTCACCGCCAGCGGGATCGCCACCCATGACGTGAACAGGCCCACGACCAGCGCGAGGCCGCCGACGATCTCGAGCGCGGCGACGAGCGGGCCGGCGACGCGCGGCAGGGGGATGCCGACCTCGCCGAGCCACGAGCTGAAGCCGCCGAGGCCCCGCCGGAGCTTGCCGATGCCGGCGTGTATGAAGATGACGCCGAGGACGATGCGTAGCGGCACCATCGCCCAGCCGGCGGAGCACCAGTCGCAAAGGGGTTCGGTCAGCGTTTCCACGGGTCGCCTCGCCTCGTGTGGCCGGGCGCCTGCTCGGGAAGCACGACGCCGGTGCGGGGCATGCCCGGCACCGGCGCGTGTTCGAGCTACATCCCTAGCGCTTCGGCAGCTGCACGACCGCGGTGCCCTGCAGCGGCCGCTCGCCTCGTTCGTTCTCGAGGTAGATATCGAGCTTGACCGTGCCGGAGCCGTCGCCCTCCTCGGTGTCGGTCACGAGGCCGAGCACCTTAAGGGCGTCGTCGTGGAGCACCGGGCGGCGGAAGTTCACATCGACGAACTCCACGGTCCCGCCGGTGCCGATCCAGTCAGTGACGAGCTTCGTGAGCCTCGAGAGGCTGAACGCGCCGGGCACGATCGGCTTCGGGAAGCCGAGCTTCTTCGCACCCTCGGGGTCCGTGAAGCGTCCGTCGCCGGGGCCGCCGCCGGAGCCCAGTGCGTCTCCCTCCAGGCCCAGATAGCCGAGGACCTGCTCCATGTCCGGCGTCCACTCGTCCTCGAACTCGTCGCCGAGGTCGATGTCGTCGAAGTAGTTCTGCATGGTGGGGTCGACGGTCTTCATTCGCCGACCTGCCTGCGCACCATGAGCTGGTCGGAGTGGGCGACCTCGTCGCCGTTCTCGTCGCGGTAGGTGAGACGGCTGACCTGGAAGACCATGGTGCCGCTGCGGCCGGTCTTGGCGTAGACCTCCTTGGCCTGGGCCCAGCCGGTGAGGGTCTGCCCGACCTTCACGGGCTTGAGCAGCTCCATCCGCGAGCCGGCGTGGAAGCCGGTGTTGCCGAACTTCACCTTGGGGTCCGGTCCGCCGCTAAAGCGCATGCGCTGCAGGTAGCTCGGCGGGACGAAACCCTGCTCCGTGTAGAGTGGGTTGGTCTCACCCATCAGCTCGCAGTAGTTCGCCACCGTCTCGGCGTCGACGGTGAGGGTGCCGACCTCCTCCTCGATGCCGATGACGCTCTCGTCGTACTCGAATACCGGTTCTTCGCTCATACCGCCTCTTCCTCGAGCGTCTGCTCGATAGTCACCGGATAGTAGTCTCCCGACGCCAGTTGCTCCACCAGCTCCTCGATGGTGGCGATCGGCCGGGCGAACGCCGTCAAGCAGCGGCCGATGGCGCTGACGTAGTGGGCGTCGCTGCCACCGACCAGGTGCAGCCCGTGCTCCTTCGCGAACTCGGTACCGATCTCGTTCTCGTGGTCGGAGCTGCCGCCGTTGAGCGTCTCGGCGGCCTCGACGTATTCGGGGTCGTAGCCGTTGGCGACGTGCTCCGCCATGCCGATGCTCGGCCGGCCCGCGTGTGCGGCGACGGCGAAGCCGCCCGTCTCGCGCGCGACGCGGAACACGTCGGCGGGCGGGAGCCGCGTCGAGGTGAAGTCGAAGTGGCGCGCGAACTCGGGGGTGATCCCGAAGACGAGCACGTGGCCGACGGTGGTTTCCAGCTCCGCGCCCCGCAGCACCACCGTCTCGTACTGCTCAGCGAGCGCGTCGTAGCTCACACTCGGGTCGAACTGGCGGTGCTCGGTCAGGACGAAGCCGTCGACGTGGAATCCACGCCGGCGACGCGAGGCGATCCACTTCAGGTAGCCCTCGACGGTGCCGCCCGCGTCGTCGGACGCGTCGGTGGAGTGCGAGTGGAGGTCGAGGTAGAAGCGGCGTCCGGCGATGACACGGTCCTTCCGGCGGGCGCGGAGTCGCCATTCTCCGCAGCGTGCGCCGTGGCCGTCAATGCGACCCGGTACCGATTCAGCCGCCGACCTCGATCCACGGCCCCGTGGCCGCTCTGCCGAGTCTCATCGTGTCGAGGTCGACTCCCAGGCCCGGCTGCTCCGGGAGCGCCAGCGTCCCGTCGGACGGACGCAGAGAATCGACCACGATATCGGCCGCGAGGTGGTCGGCCGTCGCGAGGCCATGCGCGGGATCGGGGAGCGCTTCGACCGACGGCACGGCGGCTGCGAGGTGCAGCGCGGCGGCGACGCCGATGCCGGCGTCGAACGTCGTCGTAACGATGCACGGCACTCCCTGCGCTGACGCCTCGTTCGCGAGTGCGAGCGCGGGCCGAAGTCCGCCGAGCCGCATGGGCTTCAACACCAGTGCGGTCACCGCGCCGGCGGCGAGCAGGGCTCGACCATCGTCGACTGACTGGACACCCTCGTCGGCCGCGACGAGGCACCGGGCGTCACGGCTGAGCCGGGCGAGTGCCTCCGTAGCGCCGACGGGTACGGGCTGCTCGACGAGTTCGAGTTCGCAGCCGTCCAGGCGGCGCAGTGTGTCCGCCGCGGTGTCCTCGTCCCAGCCGCCGTTGGCGTCGAGCCGGATCTCCAGTTCGGGCATGGCAATGCGGATAAGACGGATGCGGCGCACGTCCTCGTCGGGGGCCTTGGCGCCGACCTTCATCTTCAGCGTGCGGAATCCGGCCTCCACGGCCTCGCGGACCTCCTCCAGCACCCGCTCGGGCGGCCCGTCGCCGATCACGGCATTGGCGGCGACGCCGGCGCGAGGCGAGTCCGTCAGCAGCGCCGCTACGGGCAGCCCCTCTCGGCGACCCTCGAGGTCCAGCTCGGCTACGTCCAGTGCACACCGGAGGGCGGCCGCACCGGGTGCGTCGAGGTCTGCCGGGATGCCGTCGAGCAGGTCGGGCGCGTGTGCGCCCAGCAGCGCGAGCACGTCGCGGGCGCTGCCCTCGCCGAACTCCGGGAGCGGCGAGGCCTCGCCGAGCCCTCGCACGCCTTCGGAGTCGGCGAGCTCTACGACGACGCCCGCGCGGTACTCGATCGCCGCGCGCGCGGTCTGCATGGGTGTGCGCATTGGGAGACGGAACGGGCGGTAGCGGAGGCGCGCGATGGACATCGCGGCGATCGTGTCAGACGGCGAGCCCGATGGCGAGGAGCACGCCTAGGGCAAGGTGCAGACGTGCCGTGGCGCGCAGCGCCGCGTTGAGCGTCGGGCCGTCGGTGCTGGTCATCACCGCGCGCACGGGCGAGACGGCGAGGGGGACGCTCAGCCACGCGAGCAGCGTCCACGCGCCGAAGCCGTCGATGGGCGCGAGCGCGGCGGCGCTCAGGTACGCGACGGCCACGGTCGCGACGAAGAGCCATCGCGCGGGCTGCCGACCGATCATCACGGCGAGCGTGCGCTTGCCGGCCGCCTCGTCGGTCTCGATGTCGCGGATGTTGTTGACCATCAGGATCGCGGTCACGGTGCAACCGACGGGGACTGCGGTGGCGACGGCCGCGGACGTGATCGCTCCGGCCTGCACGTAGTACGTGCCGACGACCGCGACGAGGCCGAAGAAGATGAACACGAAGAGGTCGCCCAGGCCGTGGTAGCCGAACGGCCACGGCCCGCCCGTGTAGGCCAGCGCGGCCAGCATCGCCGCGATGCCAGCGGCAGCGACCGGCCACCCTGCGACGGCGACGAGGTAGATCCCCGCCAGCGTCGCGATGCCGAACGCCACGACGAGGCCGCCGATCACCTGCCGCTCGCTGAGGATCCCGAGCTGCGTGACGCGCGGCGGGCCGATGCGGTCGGCGGTGTCCGCGCCCCGGCGGAAGTCGAAGACGTCGTTGGCGAGGTTTGCACCCACCTGGAGGGCGAGCGCGCCGAGCATGGCGGCGGCGGCGGGGCCCGCCTGCGCCTCGCCCGCGTGCAGCGCCACGGCCGTGCCGACCACGACGGGCGTGGCCGCGGCCGTGAGTGTCGCCGGACGCGCGGCCAGCACCCACGCGCCGACGCGCGAAGGACCGTCTTCGGCCGCTGGCGGCGAGGCCCGTTGCATCGCGTCGACCTCGATGGGCGCGGTCAGGGCAGGCGCGGGTACTTCGTGAAGTCCGGCGTGCGCTTCTCCAGGAAGGCGTTGCGGCCCTCCTTGCCCTCGTCGGTGCGGTAGAACAGCGAGGTCGCGTCGCCCGCGATCTGCTGCAGGCCGACGATGCCGTCGGTGTCGGCGAGGAAGCCCATCTTCATGAAGCGGATCGCGGTCGGGCTGTGCGCGAGGATCTCGCGCGCCCACTGCACGCCCTCTGCCTCGAGCTGGTCGGGCGGGACCACGGCGTTGACCAGGCCCATCTCCATCGCCTCCTGTGCGCTGTACTGGCGGCACAGGTACCAGATCTCGCGGGCCTTCTTGTGGCCGACGATGCGCGCGAGCTGCGCCGCGCCCAGGCCCGCGTCGAACGAACCGACGCGCGGCCCGACTTGGCCGAGGCGGGCCGTCTCGGACGCGATCGAGAGGTCGCAGACGACGTGCAGGACGTGGCCGCCGCCGATCGCGTAGCCGTTGACGAGCGCGATCACGGGCTTCGGCATCGAGCGGATGTAGCGCTGCAGCGGCAGCACGTTGAGCGTCGGGATGCCGTCGTCGCCGACGTAGCCGCCCTCGCCCCGCACGCGCTGGTCGCCGCCCGTGCAGAACGCGCGCTGGCCCTCGCCTGTGAGCAGCACGACGCCGATATCGGGGTCCATGTGCGCGTCCTCGAAGGCCCACGCCATCTGATCCAGGGTCTGGGGGCGGAAGGCGTTGAGCACCTCCGGCCGGTTCATCGTGATCTTCGCGATGCCCTCGGCCTTGTGGTAGTAGATGTCGCTGTGGTCGCCGATCTGCTCCCACTCGATCGCCTGGGTGGCCTCCGTTGTCATCGTGGTCTCCGCTCCGTCTTCGCGTGTCAGGCCTTCGCCGCCGCGCGTGCGCCCGGGTAGGCGCGGCGCAGGAACTCGAGCAGCGGGCGCCGGAACGCCTCGGGACGCTCGAGGTGCGCGGCGTGCCCTGCGCCCTCGATCGCATGCATCGTAGCGTCCGGCATCGTGCGCGCCATATCCCGGCCGATCTCGACGTACTTCGTGTCCAGTGCACCGGCGATCAGGAGCGCCGGCACGTCGATGGCGCCGCCGCGATCCTGCAGCGGGTCCTGCGCGCCGGCGCCCATCCCGCGAAGCGAGTTCGCGAGGCCCGTCGCCGTGTTCGCCGTGCGTGTGGCGCGGATCGCCGCGCGCGTCTCGGGCGGCAGCGCGAGCTGCGTGGCGAACAGCGGCACCTGCTCCCAGGTGTCGATGAACGCATCGACCCCGTCGCGCTCGATGCGGTTCGCCATCGCCTCGTCACTGCGCACGCGCGCGGCACGCTCCTCGGGGTCCGCGATGCCGGGCGAGGCGCCTTCGAGGATCAGCGCATCGACGGCCTCGGGGTGCTGCGCGACGACCTGGAGCGCCGTGCGTCCTCCGAGCGAGTAGCCGAGCCACGCCGCACGGTCGTGGCCGAGGCCGCGCACCAGGGCGACGAGGTCCGTCGCGGCGCGGGCCATCCGGTAGCGCTCGACGTCCTTCGGCGCGCCGGAGCGGCCGTGGCCGACGAGGTCCGGGGCGATCACGGTGTAGGCCTCGGCGAGGTCCGCCGTCAGGCCGGCCCACGTATCGGCGGAGCCGGTGAAGCCGTGCAGCAGCACGAGCGGCGGGCCGGCCCCCGCCACCTCGGCGTGCAGCCCCAGTCCGTCGACGTCGAACCGCGGCATCGGCGCTACCGCGCGCCGGCCGTGGTCGGCGGGGTGGGCTCAACCTCGGCGTCGCGGAGGGCGGCGTCGACGCGCGCCCACGCCTCGCGGTGCAGCGCGACGTTGCGCTCGCGGTCGGTGCGCAGCTCGACCACGGTGAGGCCGGGCAGGTTCGCGGCGCTGCGCAGCGCGTCCAGCCACTCGTTCGGCTCGGGGCGCACCAGCCGCCCGCCGAAGGTGCCGATGGCGCCGGAGAAGTCGAGCCCGTGCGGCGTGCCGAACCACTCCTCGAACTCCACGGGGGCCTGCTCGGCCTGCGGGAGGAAGTGGAAGATGCCGCCGCCGTCGTTGTTGACCAGCGCGACGAGGAGCGAGAGGTGGTGGCGCCGCAGGGCCCACAGCCCGTTGAGGTCATGCAGGAAGGAGAGGTCGCCAACCAGCGCCGCGACCGGACCGAGGCCTGCCGCAGCCGCGCCGACGGCAGTCGACACGACGCCGTCGATGCCCGACGCGCCGCGCGTGCCGAGGAAGCGCAGCGCGCGCGGCTGGCCCCACATGAACGCGTCGGCGTCGCGGATGATCATCGAGTTGCCGAGCACCACGGTGCTGACGTCGCGCAGCGCGCTCGCGAGCGCGACCGGGGCGTAGCCCTCGAACGGCTCGGAGGTGTCGCGCAGCATCTCGTCCAGAGCTGCGCGGGCGGTGCTGTTGGAGCTTGTCCAGAACTCGAGCCAGCCGGGGTCGGCGTAGTACGGCGCGCCGACCCTCGCGGGGTCGTTGGCCGCGCCGGTGAATGCGGATGGGCGGCGCGCGCCGAGCGCCTCGACCACGGCGTCGCAGAGCCCGTGCGGCTCGGCCCGCAGCATCACCGACGCCACCGCGTCGGGGTCGCGCCAGCCGCCCGCC
Organism: Chloroflexota bacterium; assembly: GCA_009837285.1. GTDB lineage: Bacteria > Chloroflexota > Dehalococcoidia > UBA2979 > UBA2979 > VXMT01. The sequence goes on from VXTU01000027.1 coordinate 31,155, forward strand.
ACGTCGACGACGAACTGCGGCACGCCGCCCAGTGAGGCGAGGAACTGGTTCAGCACCTTCGAGGTGGGCGCCGCGCCGAAGCGCACGACGACCTCGGGCGTGGCCTGCGAGGCGAAGCGCGGCGACCGCAGGAGTGCGTCGTAGGTGTCGATGATGCGCACCATGCTGTGGCGGCCCGTCCGCACGCCGGACAGTGGGTCGGCGAGGATCGGCCAGCCGAGCGTGCGGGCGAGCGTGTCGATCGCCTCGGCGGGCAGCCCCTCCGACTCCGGCCCGCAGACGATGATCCCGCGGCGGCCGAGGATGGCCTCGACGAGGCGTGCGGCGGCGGCGCGGGCGTGCTGGTGGGGTCGCTTGATCTTCGGGGTGAGCACCGGCGCGTACGGTCGTCTCGGTGCGGGCTGCTCGAACGGCGTGACCGGGCTGGGCGCGACGTCCATGGGCGCCGTTGCTGCCCCCTCATCGAGCGCGCGCTGCCAGCCGATCCCGATGAGCGGCTCGCGCAGCGGGACGTTGACGTGCACGGGCCCGGCGGGGGCCTCGGCCGCCGTGGCGACGGCCCGCGCGGCGATGCCGCGTGCGTGGGCCTCCAGCGCCTCGCTGCCGTCGGTCACCGGGAGCTCGACGGCCCAGCGCGGATGGCTGCCGAAGAGCCCGGTCTGGTCGATGGTCTGGTTCGCGCCGATGTCGCGCAGCTCCGGCGGCCGGTCCGCCGTGAGGGCGACGACGGAGATGCGCGACAGGGACGCCTCGACGATCGAAGGGAGGAGGTTGGCGGAGGCCGTCCCGGAGGTGGTCACGATCGCCACCGGTTCGTTGAGCTGGCGCGCCAGGCCCAGCGCGAAGTAGCCAGCCGCGCGTTCGTCCAGGTGCAGCCACGTCTTGACCGATGCGTGGCGGTCGAGCGCGAGCACGAGCGGCGTCGAGCGCGAGCCGGGCGCGATGACGGCGTGACGCACGCCGCTGCGCGCGAGCTGCGCGGTGAAGGCGCCGATGTAACGGTAGAGCGCGTCCGCTCCCTCGTCGGTGGTCACAGCTGGCCTCCGCCGAGGGCGGTGGTGAGCGGGCGGAACTTCAGCTCGATCTCGGCGAGCTCCGCCTCCGGGTCCGAGTCGCCCATGATGCCCGCGCCCGCGAACAGCCACGCGCGCGCGCCGCGCACCAGCGCGGAGCGCAGGCCGACGGCGAACTCGCCGTCGCCGGCCGCGTCGATCCACCCGACCGGCCCCGCGTACCAGCCGCGGTCGAAGCGTTCGTAGCGCCCGATGACCTCGCGCGCGATCGGGGTCGGCCAGCCGCCCACTGCAGGCGTGGGGTGCAGGCGCTCGACGACGTCGAGCACGTCGACGCCGGAGCGCGCCTCCGCGGTCACCTCGGTCGCGAGGTGCTGGATGTTCTGGAGGCGGAAGAGCTCTGGCTGGTTCGGCGCGTGGAGGTTGGCCCCGAGGTCGGCCAGGCCCTCGCGCAGCGCGCGCACGACGATGGTGTGCTCGATACGGTCCTTGACGCTGTTGAGCAGCGCGTCTCCCAGCTCCTTGTCCTCCTCGGGCGTCTGCCCGCGGCGCATCGAGCCGGCGAGGCCGAGTGTCGTGATGCGCCCGTCGCGCAGCCCGGCGAGCTGCTCGGGGCTCGCGCCGAGGAAGATGCCGTCGCCGGCGCGGTAGCTGAAGAGGTGGCACGTGGGGTAGCCCTCGCGCAGGCGGGCGAGCGCCACGCCGGGCTCGATGGGGCGTTCGGCTTCCATCTCGCGGGTGGCCGCCAGCACGGCCTTCTCGTACTCGCCCGCGCGGATGTCCGACGCCACGCTCGCGACACCCATGAGCAGTGCCGGGCGGTTCACGTCCCACAGCACGCGCAGCGGCGGCGTGTCGCCGACCGGCGCCTCGCGCTCAGCGGGGTCGCGGGCGGCGAGGTCGGCGAGGAGGGTGTAGAGCTCCTCGCGGTCGGTGTCCGGTGCGAGTACGACGCCGCTGACGCCGCGCTCGCGAATGAACAGCATGCGCGGCAGCAGCAGCCAGCCGGCGTCGAAACCCGCCCAGTGCGCACTGCCGGGCGCGGCGTCGTCGAACGCGAAGCCGCCGAGCAGACGCGGCCGCAGCACCTGCCGGGCCGAGCCGTCCCACGCGTCGAGGATCTGGCGTGCGGGCTCGCGTAGCGCGGTCGCTCCCTGGCCGGGCGGCGCCATGATGCGCGAGGCCACGCCGATGCCGGCGAGGACGAGGTCCTGGTCCGGGCGCTCGTAGTACGCGCTCACCGCCGACGCGGTCGCACCGTTGAGCAGCACGCGCGGGTCGAACCGCTCCGGTAGCTCGACGACGTGGAACCGGCCCTCGGTGGGGTCGGCATGCCTGGTCGAGGCGTCCTCGGGCGTTCCCGACGCGCCGGGCGAGCCGGGAGCGCGCGGAGTCGAGGCGCGCTGTGGGGCGTCGTTGAATTCCGCGTCGGTCACGGCCCCAGTATAGGTGTGCGCGAAGCTATCAGCGCCGGGAAGCGGGGGCGTGAGCGCCGCACGTGGTGGCATACTGCCGGGGTGCTGGACCGCCAGATCCTGGTGATGACCGTGGTGCTCTCGCTCGTGGCGGGCGTGATCTCGTTCGTGTCGAGCGGGGGCGACTGGCTGACGGTCGCCGTCTCCATGCCGCTGTTCGTGACGGCGAGCTTCTGGTCGCTCCAGCTCTCGCGCTGGATCTCGCGCAAGATCGCGGGCGAACCCAAGGAAGTGCCTCCCGCGCAGCCCACCGCGCCGACGACCAGCCGGCCCGGGCACGCGCAACGGCGACGTCGTCGGCGCCGGCAGCGCGGGCGTCGCGGCTAGCCATCAGGCGTCGCCGTCCGCCTCCTCGCACGCCGCGACGAGTGCGAGCGCGATGTCGGCGTAGCGCATCTGCACCTCGAGCGGGCCGTGGAGGCCGTTGGTGAGGTAGGCGACGGCGAGGCCGCGTTCCGGGTCGGCGTAGCCGATGGTGGACTGCTGGCCGCTGTGCCCGAAGACGCCGGGCTGGTTGTACGGCTCCATGATCCCGCCGACGAGGAACCCGAGGCCGTACGACGCGGGCAGCATGAACGTCCGGTCGAAGGTCGTCCGCCACTGGCGCGTCGTCGCCTGCATGGCGCTCTCCTCAGACAGCAGGCGCGGCCGCGTCGAGCCCTCGCGCGGAGTCCGGGCATCGAGCATCGCGTCGTAGAAGCGCGCGAGCGCCTCGGCGGTGCCGATGGCGTTCGCTGCGGGCATCTGCGCCCGCAGCGTCGCGGGCAGGCGGAAGCGCCGCACGATGTCCGAGGTGCGCCGCTCGCTGCCGGTCGGGTCGAGCATCGTGATCTCCGACATCGCCTCGACCGGCACGACGCTTGCGAGTTCCGCCTCCTCGACGCCGAGGGAGGCGTCCATCCCGAGCGGTCCGAAGACCTCGTCGCGCAGGAAGTCGCGCGGCGCGCGGCCGTCGACGCGGCGGACGACCTCGCCGAGCGCGAAGCCGTAGGTCACGGGGTGGTAGCCCGTGTCCTCGCCGGGCGCCCACTCCGCCTCGATCGCGGCGGTCACGGCGCAGACCGCGTCCCAGTCATCGATGTGCTCCCAGTCGTAGTAGCGCGGGAACACGGGGAAGCCACCGCGGTGCGTGAGCACGTGGCGCACGGTGCACGCCTGCTTGCCGCCCGCGCCGAAATCGGGCCACAACTCCGCGATCGGCGCGTCGAGGTCGAGCTGGCCACGCTCGGCGAGCATGAGCACCGCGACGGCGGCGAGGGGCTTCGTTGCGGAGAACCACAGCATGCGCGACGCAAGCGCCGAGGCTGAGCCGATGCGCAGGTCGACCTGCAACTCGCCGTCGCGGTAGACGGCAAGCTGTGCGCCGGTGTGCAGGCCGTCATCGAGATGACGCCGCGCGACGGCCTCAACGCTCGCGCGTCCGGCGGGCGTGAGGCTGCGCGGTGAGGTCATGGCTCAGTCCGCGATGTGGAGGACGATCTTGCCGAAGTTGGCGTTGCTCTCCATGTAGCGGTGCGCCTCCCCCACCTCCTCGAGGGGGTAGACGCGGTCCACCACGGAGACGAGGCGGCCCGATGCGAAGTGGTGGAGGTGACGCCGGGCGAAGATCTGGGTGAGCGCCGCCTTCTCCTCGAGTGGGCGGGCGCGGAGCACCGTGCCGTGCACGCGCAGGCGCTTCCCCATGAGCAGGCCGAGGTTCGTCTCCAGCCGCCCGCCGCCCATCGTGCCGACGAGCACCATGCGGCCGCGCACGCCGAGCGAGGCGAGGTTGCGCTCCCAGTAAGGCGCGCCGATGACGTCGAGAATGACGTTCACGCCGGTGCCGCCGGTGTCCTCGGCGATGACCTCGGCGAAGTCGGTGTCCTGGTAGTTGATCCCGACGTCGAGGCCGAGGTCGGCGGCCTTCGCGAGCTTCTCCGCGCTGCCCGCGGTGCCGTAGACACGGCAGCCGGAGATCGCAGCGAGCTGCACCGCCGCCGTCCCGACGCCCGAGCCGGCGGCGTGGACGAGCACGGACTCGCCCGGCAGCAACTCGCAGTGCTGGAAGAGGGCGTCGAACGCGGTCAGGTACACCTCGGGGATGGCGGCGGCCTCGTCGAAGCTGAGGCCGTCCGGCACCGCCATGACCTGGCGCTCGTGGACCGTGACCTTCGATGCGTACCCGGCGCCGCCGAGCAGCGCCATCACGCGGTCGCCGACTTCCCACGCCGTGACACGCTCGCCGATCGCCTCGACGACGCCCGCCATCTCGAGGCCGGGCACGTCGCCGCGGATCCCGGGCGGGGCCGGGTAGCCGCCGCGCCGCTGCATGAGGTCGGCGCGGTTGAGCGCGCTGGCGTGGACGGAGACGAGGATTTCCTCGGGGCCGGGCTCCGGGTCCGGAAGCTCCCGGATCTCGAAGGCGTCGGGATCGCCTGGCTCGCTGATCACGGCCGCACGCATGCATCGATCCTCTCGTCATCGCCCGCCGTATCGACCGCGGGATGCTAGCACGGCGCACAGCGGAGAGCGTGCTACGCTCGATACACCACCACCGTGCGCGGCAGCTGGATCGGAGAGGGACGCGCGATGAATGAGGCGCTGAGCGCCCTCGAAGTCAGCGTCGAGGACCTCACGGCGCGCTGCGATGCCGACGACCTGCCGTTCGCGAGCACCGAGGAACTCCACGCCCTGGAGGCGGTCTTCGGACAGGAGCGCGCCGTGCGCTCCATCGAGTTCGCGCTCGGGATGAAGGCGCCCGGATACAACCTCTACGCGTCAGGGCCTGACGGCATCGGGAAGTCCTCGATCATCGAGGCGTTGCTCCGCCACCGTGCTGAGACGGAGCCCGCTCCGCCGGACTGGGTGTACGTCCACAACTTCGACGACCCCGACCGCCCGGTCGGCATCGAGCTTCCCGCCGGCGGGGCGACGGGATTCGCCGCGCTCGTGCGACGCACCGTCGAGCGGGCGATCGAGGACGTGCGCGAGGCGTTCGAGGCCGACTCGTACGTCCGCCGCCGCGCCGATGTGGGTGGAGGCTCCGAGCAGCGACGGGGCGACCTCGTTCAGGCCTTGCAGCGCCGCGCGTCGGAGATGGGGTTCGCGCTGCAGATGACCCCGCAGGGGGTCATGTCGGCGCCCTTGATCGACGGCCGAGCCGCCTCGGACGAGGAGTTCGCCGCGCTGCCGGAGGAGCAGCGAGAAGAGACGATGCGGGTCGCCCGCGAAGAACTCGAACCCATCGTGCAGGACACGCTGCTGGAGATTCGCGGCCTCGAGCGCGAGGCGCGTGATGCCCTCGCACGCCTCGACGAGAACGTGGCGCGCGAGGCGACCGAAGAGCGCTTCGCCTCCCTGGGGCAGATGTTCCCGGACCACGACGAGGTGACCGCGTTCCTCGGCGCCGTGCAGGAGGACATCGTGCGCGAGCGCGACCGCCTGCGCGCTTCCGCGCAGGGCCAGCGGCCCGGCGGGGCCGAGGCCGACCGGCAGCACGAGGTACTCCTCCGCCGCTACCAGGTCAATGCGCTCATCACCAACGACGCCGGCGCGGGCGCGCCCGTCATCGTCGAGACGAATCCGACGTACCAGAACCTTCTCGGGCGCATCGAGTACGTCGGGCAGGCGGGCATGGTCGTGACCGACCACACGATGATCCGCGCGGGCTCGTTGGGTCGCGCCCACGGCGGCTACCTGATGGTGCGGATGCGCGACCTGCTCGCCAACGGCGCGTCCTACGACGGGCTCAAGCGCGCGCTGCATTCCGGCGAGCTCACCATCGAGAGCCTGCAGCAGGCCCTCGGGCTCATCCCCACCGCCGGACTGCGCCCGGAGCCGATGCCGCTCGACGTGAAGGTCGTGATCGTTGGCGACGCATCGATGTACCCGTACCTGTACCGCCTCGACCCGGACTTCCGTGAGCTGTTCCGCGTCAAGGCGGACTTCGAGGTCGACTTCGAGCGCAGCCGCGAGAACATCCTCGGGCTCTCGTCGGTGATCCACAGCCAGTGTGAGCGCGCGGGGATGGCCTGCTTCTCCGACCACGCCATCGCCCGGCTGATCGAGCACTCCTCGCGGCAGGTCGAGGACCAGCGGCGGCTCTCCGGCAACATCGGCTCGCTGCTCGACCTCGTGCGGCAGGCCGACTACTGGGCCGCGCAGGACAGCACGGGCGTCGCGGACCTCGTCCATGTCGAGCGGGCGCTCGAGGAGAGCGAGTACCGCTCCTCGCTCGTGCGGGACCGCATGCAGCAGCTCATCGAGGAGGGCACGGTTTTCATCGACACCGCCGGCGAGGAGGTCGGGCAGATCAACGCGCTGTCCGTCTACAACCTCGGCGACCTCACGTTCGGGCGGCCGTCGCGCATCACCTGCGTGGTCTCGGCGGGCCGCGGCACGATCGTGAACATCGAGCGCGAGAGCGACATGGCCGGGCGGACGCACAACAAGGGCTTCCTGATCCTGCGCGGCCTCCTCGCCGACCGCTTCGGGCAGGACATGGCGATGGCGCTCCACGCCAGCCTCACGTTCGAGCAGCTCTACAACGACATCGACGGTGACTCCGCCTCCTCGACCGAGCTATACGCGCTGCTGTCCGCGCTCGCCGAGGCGCCGATCCGCCAGTCGATCGCCGTCACCGGCTCGCTGAACCAGCGAGGTGACGTGCAGCCCATCGGCGGGGCGACGGCGAAGATCGAGGGCTTCTACGAGGTCTGCGCCGCGCGCGGCCTGGACGGGACCCAGGGGGTGATGATCCCCGCGTCCAACGTCGCGAACGTCGTGCTCCGCCCGGACGTCGCCGAGGCGGTCGAGCGTGGCGAGTTCCACGTCTGGGCCATCGAGCGCATCGAGCAGGGCATCGAGCTGCTCACGGGCATCTCGGCGGGTGAGGCCGGCGAGGACGGCGCGTACCCCGCCGACACGGTCTTCGGGCGCGTTCAGGCGCGGCTGCGCCGCTTCGCCGAGGCGTTGCGCGGAGGCGCACCGCCTGGCGTCGATGTCTCGCTGGTCCCGTCTGCTCGCATCGCCGTGCCGCCGCAGCCCGGCGTCCCGCCGCAGCCGCCGCCCGAGCCGCCGGTCGAGGTGTAGGACCGGGGCCTCGCGGAGCATGACGACCGACGATCGCGACGACCTGCCGCTCCTCACCCTCGACCTCGACGGGGTGATCTGCGGCCCGCCCTTCGGGGGCGAGCGAGGGCTCAACCTCGGGATCAGCCGCCGCTTCCTCGACCCCCACGAGCGGCCGCACCGCGCCGTGGTGCCCCCCAAATGGCTGTCGTGGCCCCTCGACCACCTGCGGTTCGACTTCCGACGCCCCCTCCCCGGCGTCGCCGAGGCGCTGGAGCGGCTCAGCGAGGTGCGCCGTCTCGCCGTGCTGACCGGGCGCCGCAGCTCTCCGGTCCACTGGCTCGAATGGCACAAGCTGGACCTCTACCTGGACAACGCGTACTGGAACATCACGTGGCTGCCGAGCCCTCACTTCAAGCTCGGCGCGCTCAGCGTCCTCGAAGCCGTCGAGCACATCGACGACGACGGGCGCACGGCCCAGCTGATGGCCGAGCGGGCCGACGCGCGACCGTTCCTGCGCGACTGGCCGCGCAACCGCGACCTCCCGTACCACGAGCGCGTCGAGCGCGTCGCGGATCTCGGGGCGCTGGCGGACGTGCTCGTCGAGGAAGCGGCGGCTCGCGGCTAGCGTCAGTCTCACGCGCACGTTAGGTTCGTGCTTCGAGCCCCCTCGGCGGGCGGGTGGAGGCGAGCATGGCCGCAGACCGCGCGAGCATGTTCTCGTCGCTGCGCATCCGCGACTACCGCCTGCTCTGGCTCGGCGTCTCCAGCCACTCCGCCGCGCTGTGGACGGAGAACATCGCCCGGCCGTATCTCGTCTACGCCCTGACGGAATCACCGGCGCAGCTCGGCGGTGTCATCGCGGCGCGGACGCTGCCGCAGTTCGTGTTCGGCATCTTCGCCGGCGTCGCCATCGACTGGTTCGACCGCAAACGCGTGTTGCAGATCTCCCAGATCGGCGCGTTCGTCCTCAACGTGAGCTTCGCGGTGTTGCTCGTCGCGGGGCTCATCGAGCTGTGGCACATCTACGCCGCCGCCGCCATCCGAGGCGTCACGATGGCGTTCGACCAGCCCGCGCGGCAGTCGCTCGTGCCGGAGGTGGTGCCGCCCGACCGCGTCACGAACGCGATCGCACTCTTCTCCGCGACGCAGAACACGATGCGCATCGCGGGCACGGCCGCGTCGGGCTTCCTCATCGCCGCCATCGGCGTCAACGGGGCCTTCGTCGCGATCGCTGTCATCTACGCGGGGACCGTCACCGCCACCTCGATGCTGCGCGTGCCGGCGCACGTCCCGCCGGCCGCTTCGGGCGTCGGCGCGATGCTCGGCGGGCTGGGTCAGGCCATGCAGTACGCGTGGCGGACGCCGACCATTCGCGGCGCGATCGGCCTCGCGCTGATCTACTTCGCGTTCGGGCTGTCGTTCATGCAACTGTTCGCGCCGCTCTTCGCCCTCGAGGTGCTCGACATCGGGCCATTCGGATTCGGCGTGATGATGTCGCTCACCGGCGCGGGGTCGCTGCTGGGCGCGCTGGCCATCGCGTCCAGGTCGCCCCGGCGGCTCGGCGTGCTGGTGCCGCTGATGATGGTCGCGTTCGGCTCGCTGCTGATCCTGTTCTCGCTCAGCACGTACCTGCCGGGCGAGCTGGGCCGGGCGTGGATCGTGCTGCCGCTGGTGCTCGTCTTCGCCTCGGGGCTGTTCCAGTCGGGCGCGTTCGCGCTGGTGCAGGTGATCATGCTCGACGCCGCGCCGGACCAGATGCGAGGCCGCCTGATGGGCCTGCTCGCCTTCGACCGCG
>VXTU01000035.1:0-20870 GCA_009837285.1 Chloroflexota bacterium
GGGTATCCCCGCGTCCGAGAAAGGCTGCGGGGGAGAGGGTGAGGGTGAGGGGGTCTGCCCGCGCCAGAGCCTTCGGACCCTCACCCCAACCCTCTCCCGCAGTGCGGGAGAGGGGGCCGGATCGGAGAGGGGATCAGAGTCGGAGCGGGGCTCTGTATCAGTCCCGGACCAACTCCAGCGCACCGAGGTCCACGGCGGCCTGGCCAGCGTTGCGCACGAACCTCGACAGCACCGTTGGGGGGCGGTCCGTGCCCTTGTCGGCGTGGCCGCGCATGAGCAGGAAGAACATGCGCGTGAACGGCTCGCAGAACGACAGCCGGTAGACGTCGAAGCACTCCTCGAACGTGACGCCCTCGACGCCGTCCGCAGCGAGGGCGTCGACGTAGCGGCCCAGCAGCGCCTGCTCGTGCTCGCGGCGCTGCTCCGGGTCGAACGCGACGCACATGAAGTACGCCACGTCGTACGGGCCCGGCCCGCGCGAAGCGTTGGACCAGTCCACGGCGACGACGCCCCCGCCCGGGTCGTCCGTGAAGAACAGGTTGTCGAGCCGCAGGTCGCCGTGCAGCAGCGTCGGCGGCGACGCTGCCAGCCGCGTCACCGCGGCGTCGAGCTGCCGCGTCATCGCCTCGCCGAGCGGGACCACGTCCGCGGGTACCAGACCCTCGAGGCCGTCGCGGTGCTCGCGCCATGTGGTGGTGAACATGCGCTGCCACATGCGCGAGTGCTGATCGATCGCAGGCATCCAGTCGAGCGCATCGAGGTCCGGCGAGCGCCACCACGCTGCGTGCTGCGCCGCGATCGCGTCGACGACGCGCGCGGCGCGGTCAGGCGTCGTGCTCTCCACGTCGTCGCCGGCGGGGAGTGCACCGAGGTCCTCGATCACCAGCACGAAGGCGTCGCCGTCATCGTCGATGGCGGCGTAGTAGCAGTCGGGGGTGCGCGTTGGCACCCGGCCGGCCAATTCGCTGTAGAAGCGCACCTCGCGCTCCGGCAGGCGCAGGAAGCGCCCGCCGCCGCGCGTCAGCTCGATGGCGCTCGGGAGCTTGGCGATGATCGACGTGGGCGCACCTGGCGTGTCGCCGTCGTAGCCCAGCCGGATGCGGGCGATCGTCCCACCGATGCCGCGGTCGGTGGCGACCAACTCCGCGCGCGCCTCGGCGATGCGGGCGCCGCCGAGGACACCCGAGTCGGCCAGGGCGTCGTTGAGCCATGCGGGCGTGAACTGCTCGAGGTCGCTCGGTGTCGCGGGTACTGGCATCGGGTGCGATAGTATCGCGCGCACGGTGACATCCCGTCTCACGGTTATGTACCAACGAACTATCGACACGGAGAGATGACGACATGCCTGCTTTCAGAACGTGGCTCCTCGTGCTCGTCGCCGCGTCCGCTACGCTCCTGCTCGCCGCCTGCGACGACGACTCCGACGACGTGGAGGAGGCGACCGCCACGCCGACATCGGCGGCCGCCACGCCCGGTGCGGCGCCCGTTGTGGAGGCGTCGATCGTCGAGCAGCTTCGAGCGAACGCCGACGCGTTCAGCTATGACATCGGCACGTACGGCGGGACGATCACGACCGCCACCATCGGCAAGCCGCTGACCTTCAACCTCGCGCTCTCCAACGACGCCTACTCGTCCGGCCTGCTGAGCTACTTGTTCGAGGGACTGACCGAGACGTCGTGGCTCACCGACCAGGTCGAGCCCCTGCTGGCCGAGTCCTGGGAGCACTCGGACGACGGGCTGACGTGGACCTTCCACCTACGCGACGACGTGCGGTGGCACGACGGCGAGCCGTTCAGCGCGCAGGACGTGGAGTTCACGTTCAACCGCATCATCTACAACGAGGACATCCCCACCAGCACCCGCGCCGCATTCCAGTTCCGCTACCTCGACGCGGCCGGCGAGTGGCAGGTGGCGCCGATGACGGTGACCACCATCGATGACCACACCGTCCAGTTCGTGCTGCCGACGCCGTTCGCGCCGTTCCTGCGCTCGATGGGCACGGCGATCTACCCGCGCCACATCCTGGAGCCACACGTCGACGACGGGACCTTCAACGACGTGTGGGGCGTCGACTCCGACCCGTCGGACGTCATCGGCACCGGCCCGTACACCATCGAGAGCTACACGCCGGAGGAGCGGGTGGTGCTGGTGCGCAACCCGGACTACTGGCTGCGCGACGCCGAGGGGAACGCACTGCCGTACATCGAGCAAATCGTGAACCTGCTCGTCCCGACCATCGAGGACGACTTCGAGAAGTTCCGCGCCGGCGAGGTCGACGCCTACGGAATGCGAGGCCAGGACTTCGCGGTGCTCGAGCCGGAGCAGGAGTCGGGGAACTTCACCATCCACCGCCGCGGCCCGGCCTTCGGGACGGTGTTCCTCGGCTTCAACCTCAACACGGGCTCGGACGATGAGACCGGCGAGCCGTATGTGCCGCCGGAGATGCTGGCGTGGTTCAGCAACGTCGAGTTCCGCCGCGCGGTCGCGCACAGCGTCGACAAGGCGCGGATCATCGAGGAGGTCCAGCACGGGCTCGGATACCCGCAGGCATCCTCGATCAGCCCGGCCGCCGGTGACTTCCACAACCCCGACGTGCGCCGCTACGACTACGACATCGAGGGCGCCAACGCGATCCTCGACGGGCTCGGCTGGATGGACGGGGACGGCGACGGTTTCCGCGAGGACGCCGAGGGCAATCCGATCTCCTTCAAGCTCGTGACGAACGTCGACAACGACGTGCGGGCCCGTGTCGCGGCGATCATCGACGAGGGCCTCGACATGATCGGCATCGACGCGCGGTTCGAGCCGATCGAGTTCGGGGACCTCGTGGGACAGTTGACGGGGACGTACGACTGGGAGGCGATGATCGTCGGGCTCACCGGCGGGACCGAGCCGCACTTCGGGATGGCCGTGTGGCACAGCAGCGAGTCGCTGCACCTGTGGCACCCCAACCAGGAGGCGCCGGCCACCGAGTGGGAGGCGGAGATCGACGCGCTTTATGTGCAGGGCTACCAGGAGCTCACCCACGAACGGCGCGTCGAGCACTATCATCGCGCGCAGGCGATCGTGGCCGAGCAGCTGCCGCTCATCTACACGACGCTCTCCGAGCGTCTGAGCGCAATACGCAACGTCTTCGGCAACACGACGCCGACCCTGTACGGGCTGTGGGACGTGCGGTACGTGTACCGTACGGACCTGAACTAGCCAGCCACGCGAGGCAGTCGAGCGGAGACCTCGCGTCGTGCTCTCGATCGCCGTGGGGGCGACGCCTTGGTCCGTGCTTGCCTGACCCTGCTCCTCGCGTCGTTCGTGGCGCTCGTCGTCGCTGGGTGTGAAGACGAGCCGGGCACGGCGGGTGATACCGTCGACACACCCGGCGGTGCCGTGCCCGCCGCGGCGGACCCGGTTGCGACGCCGCCGCCGACGGCGGCCGCACCCGCACGCACGCCGACGCCGGTGGCCGCGTCCGCGATGCCGACTGCGACTGCGACCCCGGCGCGGCGCGAGGATGCCGTCGCCGCGCCACCCGCGACGGCGACTCCCGCCCCTCGTGAGTACGACATCGGCGCTCACGGTGGCACCCTGACGACCGCGACTACCTCCAAACCGGAGACGTTCAACCCGGCGCTTGTGGTTTCCGGCTACTCTCAACGGCTACTGCGGCTCGTGTTCGACGGACTGATCTCAACATCGCGGCGCACGGGTCAGATAGAGCTGGCGCTGGCCAGGAACTTCGAATGGTCCAGTGACTACCGCTGGTGGATCTTCCACCTCCGCGATGATGTGCGCTGGCACGATGGCACACCGTTCACTGCCCGCGATGTCGAGTTCACGTTCAACCGGGTCATCTACAACCAGGACATCGCAAGTCCGTACCGGGAACCGTTCCTGGTGCGCTTCGTGGACGATGCGGGAGCGCCGCGCAGTGAGCCCATCACCGTCTCGCTGATCGACGAGTACACCGTGAGGTTCGACCTGCCGGCTCCGTTCCGGGCCTTCCCTCTGTACATGAGCACACCGATCTACCCGCGCCACATCCTGGAACCGCACGTGGACGCCGGGACCTTCGAGGAGGTGTGGGGGATCGACGCCGATCCATCCACCGCCGTGGGAACCGGCCCGTTCAAGCTCGACCGCTTCGTGCCGGGCGACCGCGTCGTACTCCGACGCAACCCGGACTACTGGCTGCGCGACGCGGCCGGCAACGCCCTGCCGTATCTGGACGGGATCGTCCACCTGCTGGTCCCGACCGAAGCGGAGCGCTTGGCCAGGTTCCGGGCAGGGAAGACGGACGCCTACGGTTTGATCGGCGCTGACTACGCCACCCTGGCGCCGCATCAGCAGGCCGGCAACTACACCCTGCATACGCTCGGCCCCGACGAGGGGATGGAGTTCCTGGTCTTCAACCTCAATCCAGGTTCGGACGCGAGGTCCGGTGAGCCGTATGTGGCGCCCGAACGGCTCGCCTGGTTCCAGACCCTCGAATTCCGTCGCGCGGTCGCGCACAGCATCGACAAGGACCGGATCATCGCGGAGGCGCACGGCGGCGCCGGATCACCGCTCTGGGCTGCGTTCTCCCCAGCGTTCCACGAGGTCCATAACCCAGACGTCCGGCGTTACCCGTACGACGTCGATGTTGCCAACGAGATCCTCGACGGCCTCTCGTGGCGCGACCGTGACGGCGACGGCGTGCGCGAGGATAGCGATGGCAACCCGATCACGTTCACGCTGAGGACGTACTCGGGGTACCCCGCGGTCCGAATCACGGCCGAGATCATCGACGAGGGCCTCGATGGCATCGGCGTCGACGCGCGGCTCGAGGTGCTGGAGTTCGAGGACCTGCTGGCGCGACTGACATCCACCTACGATTGGGAGGCGGCACTCCTCTACGTGGATGCGGGCGTGGATCCCCACACCGGGCTGAACTTCTTTCACAGCAGCGGCGATCTGCACGTGTGGCATCCGAACCAGCCATCGCCGGCCACGGACTGGGAAGCCGAGATTGACAGGCTCTACATCGAGGCGGGCCAGGTTTTGAACCGCGAGGGGCGCGCCGGGTTGTACCATCGCGTGCAGGCAATCATGGCCGAGCAGTTGCCGCTGATCTTCACCGTGTTGTCGGACGAAGTGACGGCGGTGCGAAACGTATTCGGCAATGTGGAGCCTACCGGGTACGGGCTATGGGATATTCGCTACCTGTACCGTACGAGCATCAAGTAGCGACACCAGGGCAGCAGCGAAGGAGCAACCAGATGGCGACTGCGAACGTGAACGGCGTCGAGCTTTACTACGAGGAGCACGGCTCGGGCCCGCCGATCCTTTTCCACCATGGCTTCACCGGCTCGCACGACGGCTGGGTGCCGATCGCCGAGCGGCTGCAGGACCGCTTCCGCTGCATCCTCATGGACAGCCGCGGCGCCGGCGACAGCGAGCACCCCGCCGACGGCTACACCATCGAGCAGTACGCGAAGGACGTGGTCGGCATGCTCGACCACCTCGGACTCGACCAGGTCGCGTACGTCGGCCACAGCATGGGCGGCGGCATCGGGTTCCAGCTCGGCATTGAGCACGGCGAGCGTTTCACGCACATCATGCTCGTCACGCCGATCTCCGCCGACGGCTACGAGCCGGACCCGGTGGTGTCGGCCCGCGGCCGTCAGCTCCGCGTCGACGGTGACCGCGAGACGCTGATCCGCGAGCGCAAGACCGGCATCGCCCGCGAGGAGCTCATCGACGACGACGAGGTCGCGGAGGCCGTCGACCGCTCGCTCTCGACCTCGGACGGGCACTACGACGACGGCATGGTGGCGATGGCCACGCTGCGCCTCGGTGACCGCCTGAGCGAGATGACGACGCCGACGCTGATGATCACGGCCGCGGCCGACTTCCTGATTGAGGCGAACCTGCGCGACTACCAGCGCCTGCCGAACGCCTCGCTGCACGTCTTCAGCCGCGTGGCCCACGGTGTGCAGGGCGAGGTGCCGGACGAGTTTGCCGAGGTCGTCGCGGACTTCGCGACGCACGGCGTGGTGAACGCGCAGACGCTGGCGGACCGCCTGGCGGCAGTGCAGGCCGAGGCCGCCGCCGTCTAGCCCACCCACGCGGGCGTACCGCCCGCCAGCGGCAGACCGTTCCGATCCCTCGACCGCTCACGCGGGCGGCCGAGGGGTCGTGATCGAGTCAGGTGTTCGGCTACAGCCTGTATCCTACCGTATGAGTTACAGGCCAGAGCCGGATTATGCCCCATTGACATACAGGCTACAGCCTGTACATTGTGATCATGACCTCCACCAACGAACAGGCACGATCCCGACTGGACGCGCGTCTCGGCGCGATGAGAGCCTCTCTCGACCAGCCGCTCCCGAACGGCGGGTGGATCCGCGCCATCCGCCAGGCACTCGGCATGTCCGCGAAGGACCTTGCCGATCGGCTCGGCGTCAGCCAGCAGACGATCCCCGACATCGAGCGCAGTGAACAGGCCCTGACCGTCAAGCTGGAGACGCTGCGCCGCGCCGCCAACGCGCTGGAGTGCGATCTTGTCTACGCCCTCGTACCCCGCAACAGCCTGGATGCACAGGTCAAGGAGCAGGCGCGCCGCAAGGCCGCCGAGCACCTCCGGTCGATTGCACATCACAGCAGGCTCGAGGACCAGTCGGTGACTGCTGACGAATCCATGGCTCAGATCGAGGAACTCGCGGCGCAACTGGTCGACCGCAGAGGCCTGTGGGCTGAATCCACCTCGCCTCGATAGTGGACCCGCTCGTACCTGTCGGTGACGGCCACACCGATCTGTCCGAGGATGACCGTCGCGGACTGATTCCCGCGTACATCGCGACCCGTGGGGACCTGTTTGAAGCGGAGCAGCGCAACATCGCGAACGCTTTGCTGCGACGCCGTCGGCCCGCGCCGCTACGGCTCCTCGACGACAAGTACCTGCGCGACCTGCATGGCGCCATGTTCGGTGGCGTCTGGGAATGGGCGGGGCGCTACCGGACCGTGGAGACCAACATCGGCGTTGCGCCGCACCGAATTGCCGGCGACATCGCGCTGCTCGTCGGCGACGCTCGGGCCTGGGTCGAGTACGAAACCTACGGCCCTGACGATCTCGCTGTGCGGTTCCACCACCGCCTCGTCGCTATTCACCCATTCCCGAACGGCAACGGGCGTCATGGTCGCATCGCCGCCGACTACCTGGTCCGTGGCCTTGGTGGTGAGCCATTCAGCTGGGGGGCGGGGTCCTACGACGACACGGATGCCCTTCGGCGTGCGTACCGCGAAGCGCTGGAGCAGGCCGATCGCGGCGCTGTAGCCGACCTGCTCGCGTTCGCGCGCGGGTGATCGCCGTCCGCTACCCGCTCAAGGCACCGAGGGGTCGTACGTGTCGCCGATGTGCCCGAGGTCCTCGAACCGGCGGTAGTCCGCTTCGCTGAAGCCGAGCAGCTCCTTGTAGACGTACTCGTTGTCCTCGCCCAGCAGCGGCGCGTGGCGAGGCGTGAACTCGGGCATCGCGCTGCCGCGCCATGAGCGGCCGACGTGGCGGTAGGTGTCCATCTCGGGGTGCGGGATCTCGATGAAGAAGTCGCGCGCGTCGTGGTGCGGGTCCTCGTAGATATCGCCCTCGGTCATCACGGGCGCGGCCGGGACGCCGACGCGCTGCAGGCGGTGCGTGATCCAGTAGCGGTCGCGCGTCGAGGTCCATTCGGTGACGATCGCGTCCAGCTCCGCCCGGTTGGCGAGGCGGCTCGCCATGTCCGCGAAGCGCGGATCGTCGACCAGGTCCTCGCGGCGCATCGCCTCGCACAGGCGTCGCCACTCCTCCTCGCTGCGCACGGCGATGGTGACCCAGCGGTCGAGGCCCTGGCATGGGTAGGCGTTATGCGGCGCCATCCACACGTCGTTGTTGCCCATCTGCTCCCAGATGCGCCCGTTCATCGAGTAGTCGAGGACGAACTCGCCGATCAGGGGGACGAAGTTCTCCGTCGTCGCCTGCTCGATGAGCAGGCCGCGGCCGGTGCGGTCGCGGTAGCGCAGGCCCATCGTGAACGAGAAGGCCGCGCCGGCGCCGCCTGCGGCGTCCGAGGGCACCCCGAGCGGGATGTATTCGAGGCTCAGCCCGGGGTACGAGCGGATCGCGGGGTGGCCGGAGAACGCCTCCATGTGCATCCCCATGCTGCGCAGGCCGCGGTACGGCCCCTCGAGGCCGTAGCCGGGCATGCGCAGCATGATGAAGCGCGGGTTGATGGCGGAGACGCGCTCCCAGTTGATGTCCAGCCGCTCGAGGTTCTGCGGCAGGTTGTTCTCGATCAGCCCGTCCGAGACCGCGACGAGGCGGTCGAAGACCTCCTGGCCGTCTGGCCGCGACAGGTCCACGGTCATCGAGCGCTTGTTACGGCTGTGGTGGTTGAACGCTGACGAGCGGTTCCAGGGCCGCTCGCCCGCCTCGGCGAACGGGTAGCCGAGGCCCGCCGTGCTCAGCATCTGCGCGGCCACGATCTCCGGCGACGGGCGCGCCATCAGCCCACGCGTGGCGTTGGCGAAGTGCTGCAACGACTCCACGCGGATGACCTCCGCGCCCCACTCAGCGAGGTGCATCGTCGAGTACGGCCCGGCGAGGACCACGGTGAAGTCGAGGATGCGGACGCCCTCGAGGGGGAGCCGTGCAGTCGCGCCGGCCGGGGGCACGGTCGGCGCCTCCCGGGGCGCGGGGGCGAGCCCGGCGAGCACCTCGTCGGTGTGCTCGCCGAGGAGCGGAGCGCGGCGGCGCTCGGGCATCGGCTCGTCGGGCCGGTACATCGTCGCGGAGTAGCCCGGGTAGTGGAGCGGCCCGGTCTCCGGGTGGTCGATCTCCTGGAAGAAGCCGCGGTGGCGGAAGTTCCGGTCAGTCAGCATGTCGGCGACGGTGTTGATCGGCCCGCCGAGCACGCCGGCTTCGATGCACGCCTCGGTGATCTCCGCCTTGGTGTGCGAGATCATCCACGGGATCAGGTACTGGTTGAACTGGTCGATGCGCTCCGGGAAGGCGCGCGCCTCGATCGTCGCCCACTCGGGCTGCTCCAGCAGCTCGGGCTGGCCGATCATGCGGATGACGGCGTCCAGACGGACCGGCCCCCCGCTGAGCATGAAGAAGCCATCCCCGCACGGGAAGGTGCCGCTCCCCACGGCCGAAGCGAGCGGCGGGCGCGTGCCGTAGTACCCGCTGAACTCGTACATCATCAGCCGGGCAAGCCGCAGGTCGATCGAGTGCGTGGCGGTCTCGAGGAGCGAGAGGTCGATGTGCTGGCCCTCGCCGCTCGCCGCCGCGGCGCGCATCGAGAGCGACGTGGCGAGCGCGCCGACGATCCCCGCGTGGAACAGCGTCATGTGACCGGCGTTCTTGAGCGGCTCGTGGTCGACGTCGCCGGAGACGATCATCGGGCCGCCCATCGCGTAGAGCGTGAGGTCGGTGACCTCGTAGTCGCGGTACGGCCCGTCCTGCCCGAAGTTCGTCATGGAGGTGAGGACGATGCGCGGGTTCACCTCGCGCAGCGCCTCGTAGCCGAGCCCCAGCCGCTCCATGGTCCCCGGCGGGAAGCTCTCGACCACCACGTCGGCCGTCGCGACGAGAGACAGCAGCCGTTCGCGGTCCTCGGTGCGTTCGAGGTCCAGCACGACGCTGCGCTTGTTGGTGTTGAGGAAGAGGAACACGGCCGACCGGTCCGCGCCGGGGGTGTCCTGGTGGAACGGGGGCAGCGCGCGCGCCGCGTCGCCCTCGGGCGGCTCGACCTTGATCACGTCGGCGCCGAAGTCGCCGAGCAGGCGCGTGGCGTAGGGCCCGGCCTCGCCCTGCGTGAGGTCGATCACGGTCACGTCGTCGAGCGGCATCACGTCGGCCATGGCGGCACCCTCCGCGCTGGCAGTGTAGCGACGCGCGCGAGGGAGCGTGGCGACGCGCCGTGTGTCGATGGCTCGCCACGTTGCCGCGGCGGGGTTTCGGGCGCTACGGTCGCCGCGCAATCGACGCGCACGCGAGGAGGCCGGTGATGGCGGGACGATTCGAGGGCAAGGTGGCGATCGTGACCGGCGGGGCGTCAGGGATCGGCCGGGCGACGTCGCTCCGGCTCGCCTCCGAGGGCGCCAGCGTGCTCGTCGCCGACCGTGACGAGCCCATGGGTACCGAGACCGTCGCCATGGTCGAGGCAGCAGGCGGGACGGCCAGCTTCGAGCGCATCGACGTGCGCAGCGAAGACTCGGTCGCGGGCATGGTTGCGACGGCCGTCGAGCGCTACGGCGGGCTTGACCTGGCCCACAACAACGCGGGCGTTGTCGACCGGGTGATGCGCATCACCGAGATGGGCGCCGACCGCTGGGACCGCATGATCGCCACGAACCTGAGCAGCGTCTTCTACTGCCTGAAGCATGAGATCCCCGCGATGCTCGAACGCGGCGGCGGCGCGATCGTGAACACGTCGTCTGGCGCCGGGCTGCACGGCGGGGCGGGGCTCGCGCACTACAGCGCGGCGAAGCACGGCGTCATCGGCCTCACCCGCTCGGCCTCGGACGAGTTCGCGCGCGAGGGCGTCCGCGTGAACGCGGTCTGCCCCGGGCTGGTCGACACGCCCCTGGTGCAGGGGAGCGTCTTCGACGTGGACTTCAAGGCGGACCCCTCGCAGATCGCCGAGGTGGTCGCGTGGCTGCTGTCGGACGACTCCTCGTGGGTGTCGGGTCAGCCGATCGAGGTCAACGGGGGTGGCCGCGGCTGAGACGCCGGTCGAAGGCGATGCGAAGCTCCTCGTGGCTCGACAGGTAGCGAGCATCGTTCGGTTCGAATTCAGCCACGCGAGGTAGCGGGCAGCCCGCAGGCCACCCACCGCACGTTTGGCGTCCGTCTCCGCGCCGGGGTGCATGCATCCGCGGCTACAACGAATACGTATCAGCTATAACGAATAGGTATGATGCGGCCAGTGGCGTGTGACGCACGGCACGAGTGTCGACGGATTGGAGCAGAGTCATGGCCGAACCCGAGAGCATCCGACGCTTCTGGTCGCTGGAACTGAACCGGCGCGCCCTCCTGCGAGGCGGTGCCCTCGGCGGGGTCGGCCTCGCCGCCGCGGCGCTCATCGGCTGCGGTGGTGACGACGATGACGACGACACCGCGAGCACTACGCCCGCGTCCGGCGGCGCCTCCGGGTCGGGGTCGACCACGACGACGGCCACGACATCCGCGGACGACTCGTCGAACGGTGATGACTCGGCCGACAGCACCACGCCGAGCGGCGACAGCGAGGACACCTCCGAGCAGGTTGAGGCGCTGGGAGAGTGGATCAAGGACCCGGACCTCCCGTACCCCTTCAACTACCCGGAGCCGAACAAGGTCCCGAAGCCGGGCGGCGTGATGAAGGTCGCCACGAGTTGGGACTACCAGACCATCGACCCGGTCACCTCGGCCGCAGGCGGCACGGTCACAGTCCCGAACGTCGTCTACAACCGCCTGCTCGGCATCGTGCGCGGGCCGGCGGCGGACCCGTACAAGCTCGAACTGGAGCCGGAGCTTGCCCAGTCATGGGAGCGCTCGCCGGACGGGCTGACGTTCACGTTCAACATCACGCCGGGCATCACCTGGCAGAACGTCCCGCCGCTGAGCGGACGGGCGTTCACCGCGGACGACGCGAAGTTCGCGATCGAGCGCTACGCAAACGAGGGCGTGCATCAGGCGTACTACAACAATGCTGCCACCTATGAGGCCGCGGACGACCTGACGTTCAAGATCGGTATGGCGAACCCGACGGCGGACTTCCTCAACCCGCTCGGCAGTAACAAGCAGACGATCTTCCCGCGCGAACTCGTGGACGACGGGACGATTGAGACCAGGGCCATCGGTACGGGCGGGTTCATCCTGACCGACGCCGCCCCGGCGCAGCACGTGATCTTCGAGAAGAACCCGGACTACTGGGAGCGCGAAGTCCTGATGGACGGCTTCGAGTTCAGGATCATCCTGGACGGCGCGGCACGCACCGCGGCGTTCCGGGTCGGCCAGATCGACTACGCGTACTCGCTGGCCCCGAACCTGGCCACGCTCGAGAAGATCCTCGAGACCAATCCGGACGTCCAGGTCAACCTGCTCGTGGTGACCTACAACGGGACGACGTTCGGGATGAACCTCACGCTCCCGAAGTACGCGGACGAGCGCGTACGGCGCGCTATTTCGCTGGCGTTCGACCGTGAGCTGATGGTCGACCTGGTCTACGACGGGCTCGCCAAGATCTTCCACGTGATCCCGTGGACCTACCTGTACGACGAGGAGCCGACCGTGGAATCGGGCGGGCTGGGCAACTGGATCCGCCACGACCCGGCCGAGGCCAGGAAGCTGCTCGCGGCTGCGGGCGCCGAAGGCCTGACGATGGTGAACATGTACTACCCGTACTCCGGTCTGCAGGACCAGACCGCGGAGATTGCACAGGCTAACCTCAAGGACGCGGGCATCACCATGACCGGCGGCGCCGTCGACTACACCGAGTTCAACTCGGCGTGGGTTCCGGCCAAGCTGCCGGACGTCTCAACGGTGGCGTGGAGCACCAGCGGCTTCGACGCCGACAACTGGTTCCACGGCCAGATCCACTCGGAGTCACCGGGCAATCGCTGGCGCATCAACGACCCGCAGCTGGACGCGTGGGCGGAGGAGCAGCAGCTTGAGCTGGATCCCGACGCGCGACGCGAGATCTGGCAGAAGATCTACGACCGTGACCTCGACATGATGTACCGGCCGGCCTTCCCCAGCGGGAACTACCCCGAGGTGCTCCAGCCCTGGGTGCGCGGCATCCGCTGGGGCGCCAGCTCGCCGAACGACAACAGCTCCTACTACGACTGGGGCGACGTCATCCCGGCGGCCTGGCTGGACAAGTAGCCGGCAAGACCCGGCGCACACAGCCCTCGATTCGGGGATGGGCGGGCGGCCTTCGGGCCGCCCGCTCCGCGTCCGGAGCCCGGCGCGACCGGAGGTCCGGTACCGGCAGGAATGGCGTATTCCTGCTGCGGGCCATGTATAGTGCGCCGCACGGCGGCACGTACCTTGTGCCGTGAGCAAGCGGAGAGAAGAGGAACCCATGACGGACACCGAGCGTCTTGAGCGCTGGTTCTCGCCTGCAGTCAGCAGGAGAACCGTATTGCGAGGCGGCCTGCTCGGCGGAGTGGGCCTCGCCGCGGCGGCATTGATTGGCTGCGGCGGCGACGACGACGACGATGACGACACCACTGCCACTACCGGCGGCTCCTCCGGCAGCGGCACCACCACGACCACTACCACGACCAGCGGCTCCGGCGGCGCGACGACCACCGCGGCGGCGGATGACGACGATGACGAGGGTGGCGCCGCCGCCGCCACAACGACGACCACGACCGACGATGAAGAGACCATCGGGATGCTGGTCCAGGATCCGGACCTGCCGTACCCGTACCAGTTCCCGGAGCCTGCGGGACTGACGCCGAAGGCCGGTGGCGTCATGCGCATCGCGGCCACGTGGGACGTCGGGTCGATGGACCCGACGGTGTCCGCCGCCGGTGGCACCATCACCGTGCCGAACATGGTCTACGACAAGCTGCTCGGCATGGTCGGCGGACCGGCCAAGAACCCGTTCGCCATCGAGATCAAGCCGGAAATCGCCTCGGCATGGGAGCGCACGCCGGACGGGACCACCTTCTCGTTCCAGCTGCGTGACGACGTGAAGTGGCAGAACCTCCCGCCGCTGAACGGCCGGCCGCTGACCGCCGAGGACGTCAGGTACTCCTTCGACCTCTACTCGCAGACGGGGGTACACCAGTCGTACTGGACGAACATCGGATCGATCGATGCGCCCGACGACTACAACCTGACGATCACGATGTCGAAGGTCACGGCGGACTTCATCCTGCCGCTGGCCAGCCGCTACCAGCTGATCTTCCCGAAGGAGCTCGTCGACGAAGGCACGATCGACCAGAAGGTGATCGGTACCGGCGCGATGATCCTCGATGAGGCCTCGCAGGGCAGCCACGCGATCTTCAGCAAGAACCCGGACTACTGGGCCAGCGAGGTCTACCTGGACGGCGTCGAGTTCCGGCTCCGCCAGGACTACGCAACCCGCCTCGCCGGGTTCCGCGTCGGCCAGTTCGACTACTGCTACGGGCTGGTGCCGGACATCCGGGCGATGGAGAAGCTGCTCGAGACCAACCCGGACGTGCAGGTGAACTTCAACACCAACGTGCGTGGTAACCCGTTCGGCCTGAACCTCTCGAACCCGAAGTTCGCGGACGAGCGTGTGCGGCAGGCGATCAGCCTCGCCATCGACACCGAGTTCATGGAGGACGTCCAGTACGACGGCCTCGCGAAGTCGAACGCGCTGCAGGTGTGGACCTTCGTCTTCGACGAGGAGCCGACCGTCGCGAACGGCGACTACGGACGGTGGCACGGCCGCCACGACGTGGACGAGGCGAAGAAGCTGATCGCAGCCGCAGGTGCGGAGGGGCTCGAGTTCGAGAACTTCTACCACAACTACGGCTCGCCCACCGGCGACCAGCGCTCTGACATCGTGAAGGAGCAGCTGGCGGCTGTCGGGCTCACGTTGAACCCGCGGCACGTGGACTACACCGAGTTCAACTCGACGTGGGTGCCGGGCAAGCTGGAGGAGGCAAGCACATCGGCGTGGGCCACTGTGGGCTTCGACGCCGACAACTACTTCTACAGCGTGCTGCACTCGCAGTCGTCGGGGAACCGCTGGCAGCTCAACGACCCGCAGGTGGACGCTCTGGCGGAAGCCCAGCAGGTCGAGCTGGACCCGGACGCCCGGAGGGACATCCTCCGCGAGATCTGGGACTACATGATGGACAAGGCGTACCACCCGCCGCTGCCCACGCAGTTCAGCTTCGAGGTCTACCAGCCTTGGGTTCGTGGTCTGCGCTTCGGCGGGGTCATGTACTCCAACGGCTCGTACTACGACTGGGGCCACCAGATGGGTACGGCCTGGCTCAACAAGTAGCGAGCGCACCTTGGTACACACCCTCGTTTGAGGGACGGGCGGGCGGCCTTCGGGCCGCCCGCTTTGCGTCCGCCGAGGCGCCGGCGGCCCACTGTCCTGGAATCCGTGGCGATAACGACTGCGTATTGCTTGTAGGAGGATCGTATGATTCCCGCGATGGCGCGCGTGGTCGCGGGTCGTCAGAACCAGGAGCAGAGTATGACTGAATCCGAGAGCACCCAGCACGGGTGGGCGCCGGAGCTGACCCGGCGGAACTTACTGCGAGGTGGCCTGCTCGGAGGGGTGGGCCTCGCCGCGGCCGCGCTGATCGGCTGCGGTGGCGATGACGACGACGATGACGACGATGGTGCGAGCACCGGCGCGGCCACGGGCGGCACGAGCGGAGGCTCGACGACGACCACCACGGCGGACACCTCGAGCGGTGACGACTCCGGAGACGGGGACACGGTCGCAGCGGACGACGGCGACGGCGAAGAAGAGGCCGGCCCGGGCTACGGGCTCGTCCGGGACGAGACCCTGCCGTACCCGTACCAGTTCCCGGAGCCGCCGGGGCTGACCCCCAAGGCGGGTGGCATCATGCGCATCGCGGCGACGTGGAACGCCGCGACCATGGACCCCACGGCCTCGGCCGCAGGCGGCACCATCACCGCGCCGAACATGGTCTACAACCGCCTGCTCGGCATGGTCGGCGGGGTCGACAAGAACCCGTTCACCATCGAGCTTGAGGGCGAGCTTGCCTCGTCCTGGGAGCGCACCCCGGACGGCGCGCTGTTCTCGTTCGGGATCCGCGACGACATCAAGTGGCAGAACATAGCCCCGCTGAACGGTCGGCCGTTCACCTCCGCGGACGCCAAGTATGCCTTCGACCGCTACGCCGCCGAGGGCGTGCACAAGTCCTACTGGGCGAACGTGAGCGGCATCGAGACGCCTGACGACACGTCGATGACCATCGCGATGTCGAAGGTGACGGCAGACTTCATCCTGCCGCTGGCGAGCCGCTACCAGACGATCTTCCCGAAGGAGCTCGTCGACGACGGCACGATCTCGGACAAGGTCGTGGGCACCGGCCCGATGATCCTCGATGAGGCCGAGGCGGGCAGCCACGCGGTCTTCAGCAAGAACCCGGACTACTTCGAGCGCGAGGTGTTGCTGGACGGCGTCGAGTTCCGGCTGCGCCAGGACTACACGGCGCGGCTCGCGGGCTTCCGCGTCGGCCAGTTCGACTACGTCTACGGCCTGGCGCCGAGCATCGACCAGCTGGGGAAGATCCTCGAGACCAACCCCGACATCCAGGTCAACCTCACGCCGGTGGTGAACGGCACATCGCCGTTCGGGATGAACCTCTCGAACCCGAAGTTCGCCGACGAGCGTGTCCGCCAGGCGATCACGCTCGGCATCGACACGGCGCTGATCGCCGAGCTGCTGTACGACAACATCTCCAAGACGTTGCCGCTGCAGCCGTGGACGTTCGTCCGCGACGACGAGCCGACGGCCGAGAATGGCGGCCTCGGTCGCTTCGCGGGGCGCTACGACCCCGACGAGGCGATCAAGCTGCTCAAGGCCGCCGGCGCCGAGGACCTGGAGTTCGAGAACTTCTACCACAACTACTCGAACCCGGGTTCCGACCAGCGCGCGGAGATCATCGCCGAGAACCTCGAGCAGATCGGCGTCAAGATGACCCAGCGCCACGTCGACTACACGGAGTTCAACTCCACGTGGGTGCCGGGCAAGCTGGAGGAGGGCTGCACGAGCTGCTGGCTGACGGTCGGCTTCGACGCGGACAACTTCTTCTACAACTCGGTGCACTCGGAGTCGCTCGGCAACCGCTGGCGGCTCAACGACCCGCAGGTCGACGAGTGGGCGGAGGCGCAGCAGGTCGAGCTCGACCCGGACGCGCGGAAGGAGATCCACACGACGATGTGGGACTACTTCCTGGAGAAGATGTACTGGCCGCCGCAGCCGGCCTCGATCGGCATCGAGGTCTACCAGCCGTGGGTGCGGGGCATCCGCTTCGGCGGCGTGTTCCTCACGAACATCTCCTACTACGACTGGGGCGACCAGATCGCCGGGGCCTGGCTCAACAAGTAGCCAGTCGTCGGGTGAGCCCCTCGCAGGAGGGCATGAGGCGGGCGGCCAGCGGGCCGCCCGCTCCGCGTCCGGCGCACCGGACGCACCGGATGCATCCGCGCGCGCTAGGGGCGCGTATATCCTTCGAAGCATGTCGACGTTCGCGAGAAGCGGACGGCGATGGGAACGCGAAGGGTAGCGGATGCCCAATCGAACACATCTCGGATCCCGGTACGGGCGCGGGCTGAGCAGGCGCAGCCTGCTGCGCAGCGGTTTGCTCGGTGGTGTGGGCCTCGCCGCAGCCGGGCTCCTCGGCTGCACGCAGGACGAGGATGCGGGGACGGCGCCTGGGGCCGGCGGCGATGGCGCGGGGATCGTCGGCAGCGCAACGCCGCGCGCCGAGCCAGCGACGGTCACGGTGAGCGGGCCGGGCCCGTCCGTACCGGAACCTACCCCTGTGGGCGAGATCGTCCACGATCCGCAACTGCCGTATGTCTACCAGTACCCGGAGCCACTGAAGTGGGCTCATCCGGGCGGCTCCCTCTTGGTCGGCTCGGCCGTCGATCTCGAGAGCATGGATCCGTCGCACTCGGCTCACGGCGGGTCGGTCATCTTCCCGAACATGGTCTACAACCGTCTGCTCGGCATGGTGAGCGGTCCGCGCAAGCACCCCTTTGCGATCGAACTCGAGACCGAGCTCGCTGAGGCATGGGAGTACACCGCGGACGGCGTGACGTTCACGTTCCACCTGCGCGACGACGTGTACTGGCAGAACGTGCCACCGCTGGACGGCCGCCAGCTCGTGGCCGAAGACGTCCGGTTCGCCTTCGAACGGTACCGACAAGGCGCGGGGGCACACGACGCATACTGGGCGGATGTCGGAGCGATCGAAGCACCCGATCCGTACACAGTCACTATCCACATGGCCAGGGTGACAGCGGACTTCATCGTGCCGCTCGCCAGCCGCCACCATCCGATCTTTCCTAAGGAACTCGTCGAGGGCGAGACCATCGGGACGCAAGGCGTCGGGACTGGGCCCATGATCTTGGTCGATGCCGAGCAAGGCAGCCATGTGACATTCGTGAGGAACCCTGACTACTTCGAACGCGAGGTGCTGCTGGACGGGGTCGAGTTCAGATTCCAGCCCGATCGCGAGGAACGAACTTCGGCGTTTCGCGAAGGCGGACTTGACTACGCTCATGACCTGGTCGCTCACCACGATCACGTCGAGGCGTTGCTGGTCACGAACCCAGATGTGCAGATCAACCTCAGCCCCGCCGCCACGGGGCGGCCACTGGCATTGAACCTCTCGAACCCCATATTCGCCGATGACCGAGTGCGGCAGGCGATCACGCTTGCCCTCGACCCGCAGCTAATGGCCGATCACGTGTTCGGCCAGTTCGCCAACGTCCTGCCGCTCCACCCGTGGATGACGTTCGGCCCGGGGGGGTCCTGGCCGGACGGGGAGCCGTACCCGGGGCCGGAGGAACTGGGGACGTGGTTCGGGAGGCACGACCTCGAACAAGCCACCCAGCTGCTCGCGGCTGCGGGCGCCGAGGATCTCTCGTTCGAGTCCGTCTACCACAGCGACGGAGACCCGACGCGGCACGACATCACCGCCATGGCCGTCGAGCAGCTTGCGGCCGTCGGCATCGCGATGCAGTCGAGGCACCTCGACAAAGCCGATTTCAACAGGCTCTGGATGTCGGGGAACCTCGCGGAGGCCACCACCTCGGCGTCTGCCCCGCAAGGCTTGAACGCCGACGACTTCTTCTACCACCTGGTCCACTCGGCTTCCCCGAAGAACCTGTGGAGGCTCAACGACCCACAGGTTGACGCCTGGGCCGAAGCGCAGCAGGTCGAGCTCGACCCCGAGGCACGGCGGGAGATCCTTCGCACCATGTGGGACTACTTCCTGGACAAGATGTACTGGCCGCCGCTGCCGTCACCGCTCGGGTTCGAGGTGTACCAGCCATGGCTGCGCGGGATCCGCTTCGGCGGCATCCTTGGGACCAACAGCTCTTACTACGATTGGGGCGACCAGATCGCCGGAGCATGGATCGACCCCATCTGGTTAGGACGGCAAGCCTAGCCAGCCTGGCCCACTGTTGTTGGTTGCGACGCCCGCCATACACCGACTCCGTAGCGCCGGCCGCACGTAGACTTCGGCGCATGTCGCCAGACGCCAATCTCGCCATCCAGACGCAGGCGCTGCGTAAGTCATACGGCGCCGTCGAGGCCGTGCGTGGCGTTGACCTCGCCATCGAGCACGGCGAGGTGTACGCGCTGCTCGGGCCGAACGGGGCGGGCAAGACCACGACCGTCGAGATCCTCGAGGGCCACCGCGAGCGCGACGGGGGCGAGGTCAGCGTGCTCGGCCACGACCCCGCACGGCGCGAGCCGGCGATGCTGCGGCGCATCGGCATCGTGCTGCAGACGCCGGGCGTCGAGCCGTACCTGAAGGTGGCCGAGGCCATCGAGCAGTACCGCGGCTTCTACCCGCACCCGCGTCCGCTCGACGAGATCATCGAGACCGTCGGACTGAGCGAGCAGCGCGGCCAGCGCATCCGCAAGCTCTCCGGCGGCCAGCAGCGACGCCTCGACGTCGCGATCGCCCTCGCGGGCAACCCCGAGCTGCTGTTCCTCGACGAGCCGACGACTGGCTTCGACCCGGCGGCGCGCCGACAGGCCTGGGACATGGTGCGCAACCTGCGCTCCTCGGGCGCCACGGTGCTGCTCACCACGCACTACATGGACGAGGCCGAGCACCTCGCCGACCGCGTCGGCGTCATCGTCGGCGGGAGGATGGTCGCGGAAGGCACGCCCGAGGAGCTCATGGCGAGCAGCGCGGGGGCCGTCGTCTCCTTCCGGCTGCCGCCCGACCACTCCCGCCTCCTCGACGGCGTCGAGGACGCTCGCGACGCGGGTGAGGGGCGGTTCGAGGTGCGGGCGGAGGCGCCCACTGCGCTGCTGCACGACCTCACGGGTCGCGCACTCGAAGCCGGCACGGAGCTTGCCGAGCTGCGCGTCGAGCGCGCGACGCTCGAGGACGTCTACCTGGACCTCACGTCGAGGGCGTCGTCGTGACGACGACGAGGCTGCTGGCGCGGCAGGTGCGCTACGAGTTCCTCGCGTTCAGGCGCAACCCGGCGGCGGCGTTCTTCACCTTCTTCTTCCCGCTTATCTTCCTCGTCGTCTTCAACCTGATCTTCGGCAACGACACCATCAGCATCCCCGGCGGCGAGACGAACACCTCGACGTTCTACATTCCCGCGATCGCGGCCTTCTCGATCATCAACGCCTGCTACACGGGCCTCGCGATGTCGATCTCGTTCGCGCGTGACCAGGGCCAGCTGAAGCGCGTGGCCGGCACACCGCTGCCGAAGGGCGCGTACCTCGGCGCGAAGGTGCTGTTCATGACGATCATCGGCATCATCCTCGTCGTGGTGGTCACGGCGTTTGGCGCGGTGTTCTACAGCGTCGACGTGCCGACGGGCACGCTGCCGGCGTTCCTGCTCACCCTCGCGGTGGGCGCGGCGGCGTTCGCGATGCTCGGTCTGGCGATGACGGCGTTCATCCCGAACGCCGAGGCGGCCCCGGCGGTGGTGAACGCCGTCATCCTGCCGCTGCTGTTCATCTCCGACGTCTTCATCCCGCTGCGCGACAACGCACCGGTGTGGCTCGGCCTCGTCGGCGACCTGTTCCCGGTGAAACACCTCTCGCTCGCCTCGCAGGCCGCATTCAACCCGTTCGAGGAGGGCTCGGGGCTACGGCTCGGGCACCTCGGCGTGATGGCGCTGTGGGGGGCCGGGGGTGCGG
>VXTU01000035.1:20880-40230 GCA_009837285.1 Chloroflexota bacterium
GTGCGGTGGTGGCGCTGTGGCGGTTCCGGTGGGAGCCGAAGCGGTAGCGGACCGGGCCGAGTCAGTCTCGGTCGACGCCGACAACCTCGATGCCATTGACCGACTCGGCGTCCGCGATCGCCGAGCGGATGGCTGACCCGATGCTCGGGGCGATACGGTCGAAGTCCAGGTACTGAGCACCGTCGATGCTGCCAACGAGCGCGTCGTCGCATCCGCCCTCATAGAGGGCGTCAAGCATCGGTGTCTCCTGGACGTTGGGCCCCTCCACAATCAGCCTGAGGCCATAAGTCGCCATTAGGTCCTCCGCGCCGCCCGTCGGTCCAGGCGCGAATCGTCTTGCTCGCCTAAACGGCAGGCGGCGGGATGCGGTTAACGGGCAGGAGGGGTCGAATCGCTTTGACCGCTACCCGATCGCGTCCACGAGCAACGTCGCGAGGCTCAGGAACACGAGGAAGCCGAGTACGTCCGTGGCCGTGGTCAGCCAGATGCCCGCGGAGAGCGCGGGATCCTGGCGGAACCGCTGCAAGCCCATCGGGATCAGCACCCCGGCGATCACGCCTACGAGCATATTCACCGCGAGCGCGATGCCCACGACGAAGCCAAGCGTCGTGCTGCCCTGCCACAGCCACGCCGCCACGCCCACCGCCCCGCCGATCACGACGCCGTTGACCAGGCCCGTCGCCGCCTCGTGGAGCACCACGCGCCAGAGGTTGCGGCCGGCGAGGCGGCCGACAGCGAGTGAGCGAACGACGACAGTGAGCGTCTGGATGCCGGTATTGCCGCCCTGCCCTGCCACCACCGGCAGGAACGCCGCGAGCAGGGCGACCTGCGCCACGGTGTCCTCGAACGCGGCGATGACGACCGCGGCCAGCAGTACCGTGAGCAGGTTGACCATCAGCCACGGCAGCCGGAACCGGATCGAGCGGCGCACGCTGCGCAGGTCTTCGTCTTCGTGGACGCCGACCTGGCGGAACATGTCCTCGGTCGCCTCGTCCTCGAGCACGTCGATGAGGTCGTCGGCGGTCAGCGCGCCGAGGAGGTGGCCGTCGTCGTCGACGACGGGGAGTGAGAGCAGCTTGTAGCGCTTGAGCAGGCGCGCGGCCTCCTCCTGGTCGGTCGAGGCGGACACCGACACCACGTCGGTGACGGCGAGCTCCGCGACCGGTGTGTCCGAAGCTGCCAGCACCAGCGATCGCAGGTTGACCACGCCGCCGAGGCGGCCCGCGGCGTCCCGGATGTACACGTAGAAGGGCTGGGTGGCGTCGGGCTGGATCGAGCGCAGGTCCTCGATCGCCTCGCCCGCGAGGCGGTCGGGCAGGATCGCGATGAGCTGGCCGGTCATGCGGCCGCCCGCGCTCTCCTCGTCGTGCTCCATGAGCGCGCCGATGGCGTGCTGCTGGCGGAGCGGGATCGCCGCCATGACCGCGCTGCCGATGCCTTCCGGCAGCTCCTGCACGATGTCGGTGGCGACATCGTCGGCGACGTGCTCCAGCACGCTCGCGATGCGGTCCGGCTCGAGGCCGACGAGCAGGTCCTCGCGGTAGTGCGGCTCCAGGTAGGTGAGCGAAGCCCCCAGCTCGCCGGGGGTGAGGCGTTGCACCAGCAGGTCCGTGACCTCGCGGTCGACGCCGGCGAACGCCTCGGCGAGCTGCGCCGGGTGCAACTCCTGAGCCAGCGTGAGCGCGCCGAGCTGGTCCCCGTCTTCGATCCGCGACGCCATCGCGGCGACGGGGTCGAATGAGGGGGCGCGCTCGTCCTGGGTGGTCGTCATGCGTGCAGCCTCATCGGCCGATTGTACGCAGGGGCCCTGGCGCCGCAGCGGGGGCAGCCGCGTGGGTCAGCGGCGTCCGCCGCCGAAGAAGCGCCGGACGGAGTCCCATGCCCCGCCGCCGCCGCGGCCGCTCAGGCCGTTGAGGAAGTCGCCCCACGCCACCTCGGCGGAGGCGGAGCGCTTCAGGTCGCGCACACGCTCGTCGATGATGTCGCGCACCTGGCCCTCCTCGCCGGCGTCGAGCCAGAAGCCGTGCTCGTCGCGGCAGGTGTCGAGTTCCAGGTCGTACGCGCGGTAGTTGAAGGCCGTCATCGGCTCGCCGCAGACCGGGCAGCTCAGGTCGGAGTCGCGCTCCGCGAAGCGGATCGTGCCGCGACGCTCATCCTCGCCCCCCTTCGTGGCCTCGAGCTCATCCAGCTCGTGGTGGTCGAGCCAGCGGCCGTTGCAAGTGTGGCAATGGTCGACCTCGATGCCGTGCATGCGCTCCTCGACCAGGTCCGTACCGTCCCGCGGGCATTGCATCGATGTGGCCTCGAATCAGGGTCTCGCGTCGCCGGAATCGCGCGGCAGGAGTGCTGTCACGCGTGCTGTTTCAAGTGTACCAGCGCGGCGTTTCGGGGCCGGGTCACAAGCGGGGTGCGTGGTAGCATCCCGCCCATGACCAGCGAGTCCCCCGCCATCGATCCCCGGCACTTCCGCGACGTGGCGGGCTCCTTTGCCACGGGAGTCACCGTCGTCACCACCCACGACGACGAACATGGCCCGCACGGCATGACGGCGAACGCCGTCTCCTCGCTCTCGCTCGACCCGACGCTGTTCCTCGTGTGCGTGGAGATACACGCCGGATCGTTCGAGGCGATGGAGCGCGCCGGCGGGTTCGCGGTCAACATGCTGGCGGCCGACCAGGAGGACGTCTCGCGCTTCTTCGCACAGCGAAACGACCCGGACGACCCGATGGGGTCTCACGGCTGGACCATGAGCGACGGAGGTTCACCGCTGCTGGACGGCGCGCTGGCGTGGGTGGACTGCCGCACGCACTCGGTCCTCGACGGCGGCGACCACAAAATCTTCGTCGGTGAGGTGACGGGATGCGATGTGGCGCGACCGGACGCCGATCCGCTGCTGTTCTTCCGAGGCCGCTACCGGGCGATCGTGGCCGAGGCAGAGTAGCCGCTCCACCCTCAATCCGCGCAGCCGCGAGCCGGTTGGCGCATCTCGGGAGCCTGTTACACTCGATCGAGCGGCCGTGGGCCGCGTTCTCCGCGTGGTGGGTGTCGCCTAGCGGTCTAAGGCGCCAGGTTGTGGCCCTGGAGAGCGGGGGTTCAAATCCCCTCACCCACCCCAACACGTCCCCTCTATCGCGCACGCGAGCGTGCTACGATCGTTGTGCTCCACACCACCCCGGGAGGCACCATGCACGTCCGGCACGCGCTCCACGCGGCCGTCCTCGCCGCGTTGCTCGCGCTCCTCGCCGCCGCCTGTGGGGGTGGAGACGACACCACGACCGTCGAGGAGCCCAAAGACCCCACGAACGACTTCGCGGCCCGCGTCCTCCAGCTCGGCGAACCGCTCGACACGGTGATGGACATACGCGACGGCGAGCTCGTGCCCGGGCTGCAGGCCGTCCTGAACCCCGAGGCGGTCATGGTGATCGGGAACGCCGTCGAGGACGGCGGAGACCGCCTCACGCTCATCGCCGAGACCGCGGGCATGACGACCGCCGAGGAGTTCCGCACCGCATGGGAGGCGAGCCGCGTCGCGGCCTTCGCACGATTCGCGTCCGGGCTCCGCGCCGCCGACGACCCACAGGCCATCCGCGACGAACTCTTCCTCCCGGACATTGCTTCGCTCCCGGTCCACCCCGACGGCGTCCTCGTCGGCAGCGGTCGCATCGAGACCCCTGACGGCTCGCAGCGATACTTCCTGGTCTTCGACCTCGTCGGTACGCCCGCCGAGATCGAGCAGACCGTCGCGAATCAGCTCGACCAGTCGCCGTGGCAGGCGACCGGGGGTCAGTCGTCCGAGGAGATCGCGATCGTGCAGTTCCAGAGCACGATGAGCGCGGACGTGCAGGGCGTCGCGTGGGTGCAGCCGATCCTTGCGAGCGCCACGCTCGAAGCGGCCGCCGCGGCGGAGGCCGCCGCTGCCGCCGAGGACGGCGACGGCGACGCCACGGCTACCGCGCCGGCAGTGGAGGGTCCGCTTGCCAACCTGATGTACCTCATCCAGGCGCTGCCGCCCGGCGGCCCCGAGGAGGAGGACTTCGAGCTGCCGGCGGCGCGGCCGCTCCCGCAGGCGTTCCCCGCCGCGTTCCTCGTCGACGACGACATGACGGTCATTAACACCGCATGGAGCACGCAGCCCGGCGCGACCGCGTTCCGGGTCACGATCCTCACCCCCGGTTCGAGCTTCGAGCTGGCCGAGGACTACCGTGAACGCATCGAGGGCGAGGGCTGGGAGATCACCGGCGACGACGCCGTCGGGTTCGCGACGCTGCTCGGGTTCGCATCGGACGATGACGGGATCCAGGGCCAGGTCCAGCTCGACGCCTTCTCCGAGGACGAGGGCTTCACGGAGATCGTGATCAGCCTGCAGGTCAGCTCCCGCTCCCCGGCCGAGTAGTCCTTGCCCCCGGGTGGTGCCGCGATGATGCCCGGGGTCGGCGGGCAGTCCCGTGGCCCGTCACGGGCGTGCGACAATGCCGGAGTTCGGCCCTCCAACGACCTCGGGGGGACGCCCGGAAGGCGGGCGGCGAGGTGACTACCAGGCAACGATGCACCTACGGAGGCGGGTTCCTGCGCCGCGGCTGCGGTCGGGCGGCCGTGACCGACTGCGTCTACTGCGCGCGCCCGTTCTGCCTGGAGCACGGCGAGCGCGGCGCGGATTACATGGACGTCTGCGCTCGCAAGAACTGCCAGCACAAGAAGGTAGACCTGGACGAGCACACCGAGTGGAAGGCGCGCGTCGAGCTCTCCAACCGCGTGAGCGTGTGTGCGGACGAGAGCTGCGAGGAGCGGATGCGCCACGAGTGCTCGCGCTGCCGCCTCTTCTTCTGCGCCGAGCACGTGCGTGAGATGCGGGTCCGCGACACCAGCCGGCATCCGCCGGTGGAGGTGAGGGGCCTGGTCTGCCCGCACTGCGCGGAGCGCCGCAAAATCTGGGGCTAGCTCGGAGCCTCACCTACCGTCTCCTCTGATCCCCTCGCCTCCCGTGCGCGGGCGAGAGGGTGTGACGAGCCCGCGAGGAGCTTGCGGGACCTGCACCCGGGCCAACCAGACCCTCACCCCCGCCCTCTCCCGCGGTGCGCGGCAGGGAGCCGGATTCTGATCCCCTCGCCCCCGTCTGCGGGGGAGAGGGTGGAGGGTGAGGGGGTCTGATCCCGGAGCGACCAGCCGTCGAGGCGCCTGCGGGACCCTCATCCCACGTCACCAGACCCGCACCACCGGATTCTCGTTGAGAGGGTCAGGGCGCAGGGCCGAACAGGTCGGGGTACGCCTCCGGCCGGTGGGCCAGGATCGGGTCGGTGCCCGGCGCCATGCGGTGGCGGCGCGTGAGGGCGCGGTTCGCGTCGGCTGCGACCGCCACCGCCTTGCCCGCCAGCGACTCGGCGGCGACGGCGCCCGACGGCTCGATGACGTGCGCGCCGCCCGCGCGGTCCGGGCCTGCCGACGCCACGACGTACACGCGGTTCTCCGCAGCCCGCGTCCGGGCGATCACCCGCACGCCATCCTCGGACGCATCTCGCAGGGGGCTACCGCACCACACGAGCACCTCGGTGCCCGCGAGCTTGAGCGCGCGTGCCGGCTCGGGCGCGAGCGCGTCGCCGCCGGCGAGCAGGCCGAGTCGCCCGAGCCGGGTTTCGACGAGCGGCGGCGGGGTATCGCCGGGCGTGAAGCCTGCGGCTGCCTCGGCGCTGTCGAGGTGGGCCTGGCGGTAGGCGCAGAGCAGCGCTCCGCCGTCGAGCAGCAGCATGGACTTGTACACACGATCCTCGTCGCCTTCGCCGCGCGCGGGACGCTCGGCGAGCGTGACGGCGAGCATCAGCCCGGTCTCCGCGCTCAGCGCCTCGAGCTGCGGGAGTAGCTCCGCCTGGCTCAGCGCATGGGGGTCCGCGCCCGCGAGGTCGGGGAGCACGAGCAGCTCCGCGCCCTGAGTAGCGAGCGTGGTCGCCGTCGTGCGCACCTGCTCCATGAGGTCGACCGCCGAGGGCTGTGTGGCGAGGGCGGCGGCGGCGACCCGCACCTCGGCGTCCCCGACGACGATCGGCTCGGCGGTGGCGCGGGCCGCAGGTGAGTCCTCGCCCGGGACGGCGACGCCGCCGTACAGGTCCGGCCGCCGCGGCACAGGCGCGCCGAGCGCCTCATCGAGGTCGACCGAGGCGCGGATGATGCCCGGCTCATCGCTCGGCGCCTGCGCGCGCCATCGCCCCGCGGGGTCGACGACGCCCGATCGCCCGGCGTAGACGATCGAGCCCGCCTCGACGCCGACCTTGTCGGCGGCCACCACCCACGCGCCGTTCTCGATGGCGCGCGCGGCGAGCATGTAGTCGACCTGTGGGTTGGAGAGCGCGGCCGGTTCGCGTCCGCTCGACACCCACGCGGTGGGGTCGATGAGCAGCTCCGCGCCCGCCGCTGCGAGCGCGCGAGGAATCTCCGGCAGCCGACCGTCCGCGCACACGAACACCCCGGCGCGCGCCCCGCCGACCTCGACCATCCCGGCCGGATCGGACCAGGCCGCCTCGAACCACTCGCTGTCGAAGTGCCAGAGGAAGCGTTTGGGGGTGCGGCTCAGCACCTCGCCCGACGGGCCGAAGCAGACCGCGTTGTTGCGCAGCGTGCCGCGCGGCGTGCGCTGCACGAGCCCGACGACGATGGTCGCGCCGTAGCGTGCGGCCCGCTCGGCGAGGGTCGCCTCGACCTCGGCGTCGGCGAGTACGCCCGCGGCCTCGTACGCCGCGCGCGAGTGCAGGTAGTAGGCGGGGTAGCTCGCCTCGGGAGCGACGATCAGGTCGGGGGCCGGGCCGTCGGGCGGCGCGGCGGCCTCGTCGATGCGGCGCAGCAGCTCGGCCCACGCGGCCTCGTGCTCGGCGAGCCCGAACGCGCGCAGCTGTAGCAGCGCGACGTCGAGCACCCGTCCCGCCGTCACTGCCCCGCGGGGCGTCCCCGCACCTACGGGGACTCCGCGACCACCGGGTTCACGAGGTAGCCGACGCCCTCGACCTCGACGCGCACGGAGTCGCCCGGCGCGAGCTGGCGCGTCTCACCAGGCGTGCCCGTGAAGACGAGGTCGCCACGCTCGAGGGTCATCGAGCGCGATATCCAGGCGATGCACTTCCGCACCGAGTGGATGAGGTCGGCCGTCGTGGCCTGCTGCACTACCTCGTCGTTCACGGAGACACGCAGGCCGATGCGCTCGGGGTCGAGGTCCGTGGCGATGAACGGGCCGACGGCGGTGAAGCTGTCTGCCGACTTCGCGCGCCACCACTGGAGGTCGTCGCGCTGCCAGTGGCGCGCGGAGACGTCGTTGCCGCCGGTGTAGCCGAGCACATGGTCGTCGACCTGATCCTCGGTGAGGTTGCGGGCGCGGCGGCCGATCACCGCCACGACCTCGCCCTCCTCGTCGACGCGGCCCGCGTCGGCGGGGAGCACGATGGGCTCACCGGCCCCGATCACGGAGCTGGGCGCCTTGAGGAAGGGCTCGGGGTTCGCCGGCGCGTCGCGCTCGTCGCCGAGGTGGGTACGGTAGTTCAGCCCGATCGCGACGACCTTCGTTGGCGCGGTCGGGGCGAGGAGGGTCGCCTCGCGCGCGGTGAAGCTCTCGCCGGTGCGTTCGAGGCGGCCGAAGAGCCCGCCACGCACGACGTGGATCGTGTCCCCCTCGACGATTCCGTGGAGCGTGCGGCTCCCAACGCGGACGCGTCCGAGCAGCATCCGAGGCCTCCTGTCGGCTGTGCGCGACCCCTCGATCGGCGCCCGATCGAGGGGCAGGCTGTTCGTGTGGCTCATGCTACGATGCCCGCGACCAGCGTGCGGCACCGCCGCGAGGAGCCCGCAACCTGTTCGAGATCTACAACACCCTCGCGCGGCGCGCCGAGCCGTTCGAGCCGCTTGAGGACGGCGTGGCGCGGATGTACGTGTGCGGCATCACGCCGTACGACGTCGGCCACCTCGGCCACGCCTTCACCTACGTCTTCTTCGACACCGTGCGCCGCTACCTGGAGTTCCAGGGCTTCGACGTCCACCACATCCAGAACATCACGGACGTCGACGACGACATGGTGCGCGTCTCCCGCGAGCGCGGGATGAGCATCGCCGACCTCACCGAGGAGAACCACGCCATCTACCTGCGGGAGATGGACTCCCTCAACGTCCTCCGCCCGAACTCGTACCCCCTCGCCTCGGAGTCGATGCCGGGCATCATCGAGATGATCGGGACCCTCCTGGCAGGCGGGAACGCCTACGTCGTCGACGGCCACGTGATGTTCGACGCGGCGACGACGCCGCGGTTCGGCGCGCTCGCCGGCAAGACGCCGCAGGAGCTGCGCGACGGCCCGCGCACCGACACGATGCCGAACGAACCAGACCACCTGAAGCGCGACCCGCTCGACTTCGTGCTGTGGCAGCCCTCGGATGCTCCGGGCGCGGCGTACGAGTCGCCGTGGAGCACGGGCCGCCCCGGCTGGCACATCGAGTGCTCGACGATGGCGACCGCGAACCTCGGTGACCGCATCGACATCCACGGCGGCGGCGGCGACCTCGTCTACCCGCACCACGAGTCGGAGATCGTGCAGTCGGAGTGCGCCACGGGCGCCGCGCCGTTCGTGCGCTACTGGATGCACGTCGGAACGCTCACGATCGACGGCGAGAAGATGTCGAAGTCCCTCGGGAACCTCGTGAAGGTCAGCGAGCTGCTCGCTCAGGGCCACACGCCCGACGCGATCCGGCTCATGCTGCTCGGTCGCCACTACCGCGAGGAGCACCCGTGGAGCAGCGAGGAGCTGCACCGCTACGAGGAGCTCGCCGTGCGCCTGCGCCGCGCCCTCGACGCACCCGGCGGCCCGCCGGACCAGCTCCTCGTCCAGCCCCGCCGCAACCTCTTCATGGACGCCCTCGACGCCGACTTCGACACGCCGAAAGCGATCACGGTGCTCACCCGCATCGCCGCGGACATCGAGCGAGGCCGGCTCCACGGCGAGACGGCGATCCCCGCGCTGATCGAGCTGGCGGGGGTGTTGGGGCTGACGTTGGGGCGCGAGGAGTAGCGGGGGCGCTGTAGCCGACTCGGCCCTGTAGTACGCTCGATCGCCGAGGGGTGGGGGCGAACGTGCTCGAGATAGGCGGCGGACTCCTCGCCGTCGCATTCCTGGTCTTCCTCAACGGCTTCTTCGTCGCCGCCGAGTTCGCGCTCGTCACCGTCCGACAGACGCGCGTGCAGCAGCTCGTCGCCGAGGGGCGGCCCGGTGCGCGCAACGTCGAGGACGGCATCACCCACCTCGATAGCTACATCGCCGCGTGCCAGCTCGGCATCACCATCGCCAGCCTGGCGCTCGGGTGGATCGGCGAACCCGCGCTGGCGGGGCTCCTCGAGCCCGCCATCGGCGCCATCGCTGGCCACGCGGTCGCCGTCGCCGTGGCGTTCGCCATCATCACGGCCCTGCACGTCATCGCCGGCGAGCTGGCTCCGAAGGGCCTCGCGCTCCAGTACCCCGAGCAGACGGCGGTCGTCATCGCGGGGCCGCTGCGGCTCTTCCGCGCTGTCTTCCGCCCCGTCATCTACGTGCTCAACGAGAGCGGGTGGGTCGTCGCGCGCCTGCTCGGCGTGAACCGCGACGCCGGACAGCGCGGCCACTTCGGCCCCGGCGAGCTGCGGCTGGTGGTGCAGGCCAGCGCCGAGGCCGGTGCGCTGAACGAGCAGCAGCAGTTCATGCTCGAGCGCGTGATCCGCTTCGCCGACCTCACCGTCGAGAACATCATGGTCCCCCGCACCGAGGTGATCGCGATCGACGCCGACATCTCGACCGACGAGGCGATCGCGTTCGCGAAGGAGAGGCGGCACTCGCGCTACCCCGTCTACCGCAACGACCTGGATGACGTGATCGGGATGCTGCACGCGCGCGACCTGCTGCTGGCGGAGTCAGACATGCCGCTATCGTCGCTGCTGCGCGAGCCGCTGACGGTACCGGCGCAGATCGACGTGCAGGAGCTGCTGCGGCTGATGCGCGTGCGCCGCACCCAGTTCGCGATCGTGGTCGACGAGTACGGCGGCACGGACGGCATCGTGACGCTCGAGAACGTGCTCGAGGAGATCGTCGGCGAGCTGCAGGACGAGTTCGAGGTGCCCGAGGTGCCCGCGGTGCGGCGCGCCGGCGGCATCACCCGCATCGACGCCGCGGAGGGCCTCGACGTCCTCGATGACCTGCTCGGCCTCGATGTGGAGCCGGGGCCCTACAACACCGTCGCGGGACTCGTGCTGGAGCTGCTGGGCGAGATCCCGGAGGTGGGCGCGACCGCGGAGTTCGAGGGCTACCGCTTCACCGTCGTGGAGATGGACGACCTGCGCATCTCGCTCGTGGAGGCGCAGCCCGTCGACCCGCGCAGGCGGTAACGCGCCGGGCCACCCTCGCTACTGAGTCGGGCTCTTCCCCGACTGTCCCTCGCTCGGGTCCCCGTCGGCCGGGGAGTCCTCGTCCGTCTCGTCGTCGCGCTGCTGCGCGCGCGGGCGTTTCGCGAGCTCGTCGCCAAGCGCGTCGACGGCGGGCCGCATGGAGCGAGGCGCGACGTTGCGCGCGACCTGGGCGGCGGCCTCGCGCAGCTCCTCGTCGTGCTCGCTGGCGTATTGCGCGGCGTCCTGCGCGGCTCGTGCGATGTGCGGCGCGGCGGCTTCGCCCGCGGCGCGCGCCTGGCGGGCGAGCCGCTCTACCTCGGGCTGGGCGCGCTCGGCGGCGTCGCGCACGCGGTCGGCGGCGGCGCGGGCCGCGCGCTCGGCCTCGGGCCGTCGGCGTTCGGCCTCGTCGCGCGCGGCCTCGGCGAGACGCTGCACGCGATCGACGAACTGACGGGCCTGCGAGCTGCCTGCGGCGTCGGTGGCGGCCTGCGCGGCCTCCTCGACGCGGCGGCGCATCTCGTCGCTCAGGCTGTTACCGGTCGCCGAGTAGCCACGGCCGCGCAGCTTGCGCGGCCGGCGGGGTCGCGCCCTGGGCGCATCGTCCCCGGAGTCGTCGGTGGCGTCGTCGGCGCCCTCGGGCTCGTCGGTCATGGCGCTCCTCCGCGGCGCGAGCGGCCCGGAGCGGGGCTCGTCTTAGCCGGACCCCCTCGCGGCGCGCACCTCGTTGATGGCGAAGACGATCATCCCGACCGTGGGCAGGCGCGCCCAGCCGTCCGGGGTGCCGTAGTAGCGCTCGCCATTCGTAGTCTCCGGCGGCTCGCGGTCGCCGTACTCGACGTCGAGGCCCTCGACGCGGACGGTGGGCGACCCGAGGCAGCGCACCGACTTCGCGTCGTCCTGGGAGGTCACGACCCGGGTCTCAATCTCGGCGTCGATGCCGGTTTCGCGGACGGCCTCGTCGATCAGCGCCCGCGCGTCCCCGGTCAGCGGGTCGTCGGTGGCGACGTAGAGAACGATGTTCACGGGCTTCCGCCTCTCCCTGCGTGCGTGCGGCCCGGCGACCTCGTGCGTGTCGGGGCCCCGCGCATCCTACCGCGCGAGGGCCGAACGTGCGGCATGCCCCCGCGCGCGGGGTGGATTGTCGCCGAGCGTCAGCCCGTGCGCCACGCCTCGACGATCGCCGGGTCGTGCTGGAACGCCAGCTCGGGCAGCTCGTCGGGGGCGAACAGCCCGACCTCGTACGCCTCATCGCCCGCCTCGGGCGAGCCGCCCACGACGCGGCCGGCGTAGGCGATGAAGACCACGGGGTCGCCCTCGGCGCTGTAGACGCCGAGGATGCGGTCCAGCTCGACCTCGACCCCCGCCTCCTCGAACGCTTCGCGCCGGGCGGCGTCCTCCACGACCTCGCCGGCGTCGACGAAGCCGGACGGGAAGGTCCAGCGACCCATCATCGGCTCGTGGTTGCGGCGGACGAGCAGCACCTTGCCCTCGTGCTCCACGACCACGCCGGTGGCGACCTTCGGGTTGTCGAAGCGCACGAAGCCGCACTGCGGGCAGCCGGGCTGTCCGCCCGGCCCCCACCCGGCCACGAGCTCGGCCGCGCACTGCGGGCAGAAGCGGTGTTCGAGGTGCTGGTGCCCGGGACCGGGACCCGCCGGGCCGTCCGCCTCATGGGGCGCCTCGCCCGGTGCGTCCGTCACCGGAACATCACGACCTGGCGGAACGACTCAAGGTAGCGGCCGTCCTCGTCGCGCCAGCGCTCGAGGGCGAACTCGGCGAACTCCTCGCGGTCGCCGAACTGGCTGACGTGCGCCATGAGCGCGTCGATCTTGGTCTCGACGACGGCCGAGATGTCGACGTCGAAGCTGGCCTTGTTGGAGCCCCACAGGTAGAGCTCGGCGACCTTGTGCACATCAAGGCCGTCCGCGAGGTGCTCCGGGAAGTTGAGGCGGTCGCGAGCGGTGGGGTAGACGGCGTCGACGGTGGCGAGGCCGGTGATGCGGTGGTCGTTGTGGTTGATGAAGCCCTGGTCGTGGATCACGGGCTCGGGGTCGTGGGTGAAGACGGCGTGCGGCCGGAACGCGCGGATCTCACGCGTGATGTCGCCCAGCAGCTGGCGCGAGTAGGTGAGCTCGCCGTCGGTGTAGCCGAGGAACCCGACGGAAGCGACGCCGAGGACGCGCGCCGCGTCGCGCTGCTCCTTGTCGCGCGTAGCGACGAGCGTCTCGGTCGTGAACTTCGGGTCGTCGGATCCCTTCGAGCCGTCCGTGACGACGAGGTAACGCACCTCCCAGCCGGCCAGCGCGAGCAGGGCGGAGGTGCCGGCGGCGCCGAAGTCCGCGTCGTCCGGGTGCCCCGCGATCACCATCGCGCGCTCCAATTCCCCTGCTTCGAGGTCCGGCGCGCCGGGCGCCTGCTCGCCGAACAG
The DNA here is from genome assembly GCA_009837285.1 of Chloroflexota bacterium. Lineage (GTDB taxonomy): Bacteria > Chloroflexota > Dehalococcoidia > UBA2979 > UBA2979 > VXMT01. The sequence continues at coordinate 33,684 of VXTU01000035.1, forward strand.
ATCCTCGAGGCTCGCGCTCACGGGTACCGCCTTTCGATGCGTACTGCCGCAGGCAGGGTAGCGGACGGCATCGGCGCGCGACATGGCGGGGAGGGCGAGCGGGCCGGGAGCTACGCTGGCGGCGGGTACTTGACGGAAGGGCGCACGCCGAAGTACGTTTGTTGCGAACATACGTGCATCGTGACGGCGGGACACGGCCGGGCGATGCACGGAGCGCGCAGTGCGTTCGTGTATGCGGGCGGCTGTGCGCATCGCGACGAGGGACTGCGGCGGGGGCGGCAGACCATCGGCCCGGACCGTGTGCTGCGGGCGTGCAGCGGGCGGCCGGAAGAGCGAGGCGAGGTGACCGGCATGGTACAGGCAGGCGACGATCTCTCCGCGCGGCAGCGCCGCATCCTGCAGTTCCTGGACGAGTTCATGGCGGAAAAGGACTACCCGCCCTCGATCCGTGACATCCAGCAGGGCTGCGAGATCTCCTCGACGTCGGTCGTGGACTACAACCTCAAGCGCCTCGAGGAGCGCGGCTACATCCGCCGCGACCGCGAGGTTTCGCGCGGCATCGAGCTGCTCGACGGCTCAGGCCGCCGCCGCCGCGCGCCGCTGACCGTGCCGGTGCTCGGCAAGATCGCGGCCGGCACGCCGATCCCCACCTTCCCGGAGACGCTCGGCTCTGATGTCGAGCAGATCGAGGTGACGCGCGAGCAGACACGCGGCCGCGCCCAGGCGTTCGCCCTGCGCGTCGAGGGCACCTCGATGATCGACGACCTGATCAACGACGGCGACATCGTGATCCTCGAACCGACCAACACCTGCGACGACGGCGAGCGCGTCGCCGTGTGGCTCAAGGACGAAAACGAGACCACGCTCAAGCGCCTCTACCGCGAGGGCGAGCGCGTCCGCCTCCAGCCGGCGAACGCGACGATGGACCCGATCTACACCGCCGCCGACAACGTCGAGGTGCAGGGCCGCCTGCTCTCCACCCTCCGGTTCGAGGGCTAGCTCCGCAGCCCGTCGGACCCTCAGCCCCGCCATCTGTTCCCCTCGCCCCCGTCTGCGGGGGAGAGGGTGAGGGCGAGGGGGTCTGCGCACGCCGGAGCGATCGAGTAGCCCGTCGGACCCTCACCCCAACCCTCTCCCGCACTGCGGGAGAGGGGGCCAGAGGGACGCTGATCTGATCCACGCGCCCCCGGCGGGGAGCGGCCGGACCCGGCTCTCCTCGTCCCCGCCATCTGATCCCCTCGCCCCCGTCTGCGGGGGAGAGGGTGAGGGTGAGGGGGTCTGGTCTGGGTACGCCCAGCCGTCGAGGAGGAGCGCTAACGTCGGCGCGCGCCGGCCCTGCCACGTCCTGTGGCCGCGCCGAGGCGCGTGACGAGCAGCTCGAGGGCGAGCGCGTCGGAGAATCGGCCCGTCTTGACCGCGTGGTCGGAGGCCTCGACGGCGCGTAGGCCGTCCTCCGCAGCCGCGAGCCCGAGCGCCGACGCCTGGTCGACCAGCTTGCCGAGCGGGAACGGGTGGGTGACGCCGGTCGCCTCGCCGATCGTCTCGCGCGGTGCGCCCTCCTCAAGCAGCGCGGCGGCGCGCACGAGGTTGCGGAGCTGGCGCGCGATCAGCCCCTGGATGCGCACCGGCGTGTCGCTGCCGCGGTCGAGCATGCGCCGCAGCCGCAAGAGCGCCGCGGGCGTGCGGCCCGTGACCGCGTCGTCCACAAGCGCGAACACATCCTCCTCGCGGGCCGCGGTGGTAAGCAGGTCGACATCGTCGGCGGTGATGGCGCGGCCCTGCGCGTACTGCGCGAGCTTGTCGAGCTCGCCGCTGAGCGCCCACAGGTCGGCGCCGATCAGCTCGCTGAGCCGCCCCGCCGCGGCGGCCTCGATCCGCACCCCCTGCGCCTCCGCGCGCTCGCGCAGCCACGAGGCGACCTCGTTGCCGCCGCGTCCGCCCAGCCGAAGCTCGGCGAACTGGCGGACGTCGACGCCGTCGAGCGCGCGCAGCGAACGCAGCAGCGGAGAGCGCCCGAGCGTCTGCCGCTGCTCGCGCTGGCGCGCCGGCTCGAGCAGCACGAGGTGGCTCGTCTCCGGCATGCCGGGCAGCGCGTCGACGAGCGGCTGCCACTCCGTCGCCACGCCGCGGGCGGCGCCGAGCGATGCGAGCAGCCCCTCGACCACTACGAACCGTGCCTGTGCGAGGAACGGCACCGTCGAGGCCAGCTCGATGAGTTGGCCCGGCGTCGCGCCGCGCGCGGGGACCTCGGTGGTGTTGAGCGTGAGCATGCCGTCGGTGTCGAGTCGGGCTCGGAGCGCCTGGTACGCCTCGTGCAGCCGGAACTCGTCCGAGCCGCGGTTGGCCTGCGTCGAGCCGGTGTAGATGTGGAGCACGCGCGCCTCGCCCGTCCGCCGCGGTCAGTCGATGTCGAGCCGCCAGCCGAGCCATGCGGCGAGCGTGGCGGCGCCGAAGATGGGGATGCCCGGCCACAGCAACTGGGCGAGGAACCGGTCCGTCGCATCGGCCTCGGCCGTCACGGCGCCGTAGAGCGCCCACAGTACGGCGACGCCGACGCCCGGCAGCAGCAGCCACCAGTGGAAGTTGGGCTGGCCGTCGGTGAGCAGCGGCGAGCGCAGGCGGCCGGGCTGCCCCTCGCCGTCGTCGCCGTGGTCGTCAGCCATCGCCATCCCCCGGTTGCCAGCCGCGCCGATCCTATCGCGGTGGACGGCACGAGACATGGACGATCTGTGCACGCGCCGTGTGGACAGGCCGCCGGGCTGGAGACCTACGGGAAGAGGTCCATCTCCGGCGGCCGCACGATCTCGCGGGCCGAACCCTCGCCGCGCTCGTACGGGTAGCCACGCACGATGGCGGCAGGGATGCCCGCCGTCTTGAGCATGACGAGCCCGGCGGTCGCGGCGATCTCGTCCGCGACACATGGCGTGCTCACGCGCATCTCGCGGCCGTCGATGTCGTCGATGCCCGCGAGGGGTTGGAGGGGGCGCAGCCCGGCGAGGCCGATCGCGACGTTGGTCTCGCCCTGCCGCCACGCCCGCCCGAAGGTGTCGGTGACGATCACCGCGATCTCGGTCTCGAACTGCTCGCGCGCCGCGTCCCGCAGCGCCCGCGCCGAGGCGTCGGGGTCGAGCGGCAGCAGCGAGATCAGGTCGTCGCCGCCGACGTTCGAGGCATCGACGCCGGCGTTGGCGCAGATGAAGCCATGGCGTGTCTCGGCGATGAGCACGCCCGCGCGCTGGCGGACGATACGCACGGACTCGCGCAGCACTGCCTCGACCTGGCGCGGGTCCTTGTCCCACTGCTCGGCCCACGATCGCGCGAACGGCGACGGCTCGAAGCGGTCGAGCGGCACGACGCGGCCCTCGGCCTTCGAGACGATCCGCTGCGCGACGACGAGCACGTCGCCGTTGCGGATCCCCGCGCCCTGTGCGAGCGCGGCGCCGAACGTCAGCACGGCGAGGTCGTCGCCCTCCCCGACCATCGGGATGTTGCGCAGGCCGATCACGCGGACCTCGGCGTCCCCGCCCGTGCGGGGCGAGATGGTCATACCGGCAGCCCCTCGATGCGGACGTGGGTGCGCGCCCGGTGCCGCATGTTCACGCCGATCAGCAGCACGGTGAGGCCCTCTACGAACCGCGAGTAGCGCAGCGGCCCCGCGTCGACGGCGCGGACGCCCTCGATCTGCTCGGCGAGCGCGGACACGGCCTGCTTCGCGGCCGCGTCGCTGCCGGTCACGAGCACGTCGGCGAGGACGGGCGCGTCGAGGTCGAGCAGCGACTCGGCGGCGAGGTTGTGGAACGCGCCGACGACGCGCGAGTCCGGCAGCACGGCCGCCGCCTGCTCGGTGGCCGAGCCCTCGGCGACCTCGACGGGTCGCGGGCCGCGCTCGAAGCGCACCGGCACCACGGCGTCGACGACGATCTTGCCGGCCAGCTCGCCCGCGAGCGCTTCGAGGGTCGAGCGGTGTCCCTCGAACGGGACGGTGACAACGGCGATCTCGCCGGCGGTCGCAGCGTCGGAGTTCGAGGCGCCCTCGACCGCCCCGGCGCCGTCGCGTCCCGTGAGCGTGGCGGCGACCTCGGCGGCGACCGACGCGCCGCGGGCGGCGTCCCGGCTGCCGATGATGACGCGGTGTCCCGCGAGCGAGAAGCGCGATGCGAGCCCGCGTCCCTCTGGTCCCGTGCCGCCGATGATCGCGATGGTCTCGGGCATGTGGTCGGCGGCCTCTGGTCTCGGGTGCTCGCCGCGGCAGTCCGGCCCGCGACGAATACAATGGTGGGCGGCGCGCAGCCTACCGCAGCATGCACACCAGCCGCGAGGGCGGGAGGACCGACGGGCGCATGACCACGTCCACCATCCCACAGGTGCCGTCCACGACCGCCGCTGTCGCCGTTGAGGGCGTGTCGCATGAGTACGAGACGCACGACGGCGTCCTGCTGCGCGCCCTCGACGGCATAGACCTCTCCGTGCGCGACGGGGAGTTCGTCTCGATCGTCGGGCCGAGCGGCTGCGGGAAGACGACGCTGCTGCGCATCGTGGCGGGCCTCATCGAGCCGGCGACCGGGCGCGCGCGCGTGCTAGGAGGCGAACCCGAGGCGGCGCGTGCGGAGCGCGCGTTCGGGCTCGTCGCGCAGGAACCGGGGCTCCTGCCGTGGCGCACGGTCGCCGGGAACGTCGCGCTGAGCTTCGAGCTCGCGGGACGGCGCGCCGATCCCGCTGAGGTGAGTACGCTCCTCGGGCACGCCGGGATCGAGCGCTTCGCCGACTACTTCCCCCGGGAGCTGTCCGGCGGGATGCGGCAGCGTGTCGCGCTTGCGCGGGCGCTGGCGCACGGGCCGCGGGTGCTGCTCATGGACGAGCCGTTCGGCGCGCTCGACGAGTTCTCGCGCGAGGAGCTGCGGCTGGAGCTGCTGCGGCTCTGGGAACGCGAGCGGCCCTCGGTGCTGTTCGTCACGCACGCCATCCGCGAGGCTGTCCTGCTCTCCGACCGCGTCGTCGTGCTCTCGCGCCGCCCGGGCCGCGTCGTTGCGGACGTGCCGATCGACCTCCGACGGCCGCGCGACGCCGGGGTCGAGGACACACCCGCGTTCCTGGACCACGTCGCACGCGTACGCGACGCGCTGCGGGAGGCCGGTGGATGACGGCGCGCCGTCCTGATGTTGCCGACATGCTGGACGATGCGCCCGGCGCGGCGGTGCCGGGCCCTGATGACTCTCCCGACGCGGCCGACCAGGCCGACGGAACCGTCGAGGTGATCCGTCAGCCTGAGCAGGGGCAGAGGCGTCGTGGGCGAGCGGTGGCCTGGCTGCGTGCGGGTGCGCGCGCCGGCTGGCCGCCGCTCCTGGTCGCGGTGCTCGCGCTCGCCGTGTGGGAGGCGTGGATACGTATCCGCGAGGTCCCCGACTACCTGGCGCCGTCCCCCACGGCCGTGGCGGACGCACTCGCAGCCGACCCGACGCGGTTCCTCGGCGCGGGCGCGGTGTCGCTGCAGCACGCGATGGGCGGCCTCGTGCTCGGAGCGGGCGGCGCGTTCGCGCTCGGCGCGGTGATGGCGCACTCGCACCGGCTGGAGCGTGCGCTGTACCCGTTCGCGCTGATGGTCAAGGTCACGCCCATCGTCGCGATCGCGCCGCTGCTCATCATCTGGTTCGGCTTCGGCGACGCGCCGAAGTACGTCGTGGCCGGGCTGATCACGTTCTTCCCGATGCTCGTGAACGCGGTGACGGGCCTGCGCACCGTCGACGCGGCGGCACACGACTTCTTCCGCGCGATGGATGCGTCGCGGTGGCAGGTGTTCCTGCGGCTGCGGCTGCCTGCGTCGCTGCCGTACGTGTTTGCGGCGTTGCGTATCTCGGTCCCCCTCGCCCTGATCGGCGCCGTGGTGGCCGAGTGGATGTCGGCGGACTCGGGCGTGGGACAGCTGATAGTGATCGCGCACGGCGACTTCGACACGCCCGCGCTGTTCGGCGCCGTGGTGGTGCTCGCCGCGATTGGCATCGCGCTCACGGGGGGCCTGGCCCTGGTCGAGCGCCGGCTGCTGTTCTGGCACGAGTCAGTGCGGGAGTGGTAGCGGCCCGCTGCGCCCGTTTCATCGCCCTGCCGAGTCCCTAAGCACGCCATACCCGATACTCGCGACCCGGACCGGGAGGATCGGATGACGCGAGCGCGGACTGCCGGACTCCTCGCACTCGTGGCGGTGACTCTCGCGCTCGCCGCCGCGTGCGGTGACGACGGCGACGAGGACTCCCTCGATCGCGTCGTGTTCATGGCCGGCTACCGGGCGCAGGCCAACCTCCCGTTCGTCGCGGTCTATATCGCTGATGCACGCGGCTTCTTTGCCGACGAGGGGCTGGAGGTCGAGATCCGGCACGCCACGCAGGGCGAGCACGGGCAACTCCTGCTGGCCGGCGAGATCGACTTCACCACGGAGACCGCCGCGCAGACGCTGCGCCAGCGGGCCAACGGTCTGCCGGTGCGCGCCATTGCGCTCTTCGGGCAGCGCGGCGCCCCGGGCTTCGTCGTCCACGCCGACGCGGGCCTCGAGGGC